>SYMW01000089.1 GCA_005805305.1 Verrucomicrobiales bacterium | reverse complement strand
AGTTGGCTCGGCCGGTGTTTAGAGCGGTTCTCGAGTTCCACCATCTTTAAGGCTTCCATCGCGCGTTCGCGCCGCTCTCGCGCCGATTGACCGCTGTAGATCATCGGCAACTCCACATTTTGGAGCACGTTCAGCTTGGGCAACAGATTGAAGAATTGAAAAACGAATCCAATTTTCTTGTTTCTAATCCCAGCTAGTTGGGTTTGCGTGGCGCCTTGGATCTCGATCCCATCCAAAGTCATCGAACCCCGCGTCGGCGTATCCAGACAGCCCAGGATGTGCATCAACGTGGATTTACCGCTCCCAGACGGGCCGATAATACTGATGAACTCACCGGAACCGATATCCAGGGACACGTCGTCGAGAGCCCGGATCTCCTCGCCGCCCAAATGGTAGATCTTGCTGATGTTTCGGACCTCGACCAATGCCATGGCAGATTGTCTTTGTGGAGTTGTGCTTCGGATCAGCGCGCCGAAGTGGGAGGGGTCCCCCCGGATTTGGCGGCCCCCGCGGAGGCGGGAGACGAGCTCGATTTTGTCCCGGCCACCACCGCGCCACCACTCGCCGGAGACCCGTTTCCAGGCGGCTTTGGAGCGTTGACAACCCCGGTGGCCGATGTCCCTCCATGGCTTGTCACGGTCTTGGCTTGGTCAGATTTCAGATCCTTCGGCATTTCCAGCATCACCGTGTCCCCGGCGCCCAAGCCTTGTTGGATCTCGGCAAAAAACAGGTCTGATATGCCCACTCTCACCAACCGGCGCTCGTAGCCGTCGTCATTCTTCACATAGACAAACCGCTCGGGAAGCCCACTCGCCGGGTTCTTCTCCGTGAAAACTGCCGCGAGAGGCACCGCGACCACGTCTTTCGCCGAAGCCACGGGGATCTTGACGTTGGCGGTCATCCCCGGCCGAATTCTGGGATCCACGTCCTTCAGGAGAATTCGGACGGCGAAGCCTTTGACGTTGTTCTTGATCATCGCCTGGGGGGCGACTCGCTCCACGGTTCCCAGCACTTTCAATCCCGCCACAGCTTCCACAGTCACATCGACCTCTTGGTCGACCTTCAACCGCGTCACATCGGCCTGGTTAATATGCGCGTTAATGATCATGGTCCGCAGATCGGCGATCGTCAGCACTTCCGTGCCGCTGTTAAATCCGCCAGAACCAGAAACGGCTTGCCCTATGGAGATGGGCCGCGTCAAGACCGTGCAGTCGAATGGAGCCTGAACTCGCGTTTTTCGGAGCCGGTCATTGAGCAGATCCAACGACTTCTTAGACCGTTCCAAGGCGTTCTTCGACAGGTCGAATGAGGTCTTGGTATCCTCGAAGACCTCCTGGGAAATGAGCTTTTCCTCAAACAACCGGACCGACCGGTGGTAATTCCTCTCCGCCTGGGTCAACTGAAGCGAAGCACGTTCGATTTCCTTTTGCGCGGATTCCTTTTCGATCTGCAAATCGCGGTCGTCCAATGTGAAAAGAAGCTCGCCCTGCTTGACCTTGTCTCCTAGATCGACCGGCAGTTCGGACACCTTGCCGTTCACCTCCGGCCTCACTGAGACCTGTTCGGCGGGCCCAATTTCGCCCGCCGCGGTCACCGCAAACTGAATGTCCCTGACCTCCACGAGAGCCGTCGTCGGACGAGCCGATGCATCGGTCGGCTTGGACGCCTCTTTCCAGAGCTGCCATCGATGATAACCGTAGGCCGACCCGGCAATGAGGCCGATTATTAGAATCCACTTTTTCATGAGCTGGCGTAAGGATGCTTGATAATACGTCTACGTGCAAATTGGATTTTGCGAAACTTTAGACGCCCAACTGCCCTCCGCGATTCACCCTAAAAACGCCAGTTGAACCTCCTGTAGATTTGCATAAGCCCCGATAAGAAAGGCTAGACGAAAAGGGAGGCTTATTCCCCGTGGATCCGCCGAGTGATTCGAAAAAACTTTATGGCCAGGACCTTGCCGAAATTCGCCTTGGGCAACTGCCGCTTTTGAGGGAAAAGGAAGGAAGGCGGGGCGCCGGTGAATTGGCGCGTTCTCATTGCCGCAACCTCCTCCCATCGCCATCAAAATGCGACGAGGAATGAAAAGGCGGAAGATGCCCCGCAGGCCCGATCAGCGGTAAGGTTGATGAAGCTCCACCATCGGGGGTTTGCTCTTCCCGCGCAACCGGATGTTCAGAAACTCCACACCGACGGAAAAGGCCATCGCAAAATAGACGTAACCCTTCGGAATCTCTTTGTGGAATCCCTCCGCCACCAACATGCACCCGATCATAAGAAGGAAGCTCAACGCGAGCATCTTGATCGTTGGATGTTTTTCTATGAAACGGCTGACTTGGCCCGCAAACGCCAGCATGAACAGCATCGCGACGATAACGGCGACGATCATGATGGATTTGTCCTTCACCATTCCCACCGCCGTGATCACGGAATCCAACGAAAAGACGATGTCCAGCATAATGATCTGCACCAGCACAGCAGCATAAGTCGGCGCGAGTTTCCGCGTGACGCCGCCGTCTTCGCCCTCGAGCTTTTCGTGGATTTCATGGGTGCTCTTGCCCAGCAAGAATAGGCCGCCAATAATCAGGATCATGTCCCGGCCGCTGACGCCATGGCCCATGACGGTGAACACCGGTTTGGTCAACCCCATCATCCAGGCGAGGCTCAACAGCAACAGGATCCGCGTCACCAATGCGAGCGCGAGTCCCACCTGGCGCGCCTTGTCGCGCTGATGCTCGGGCAACTTGCCCGCGAGAATCGAAATGAACACCAAATTGTCGATGCCCAAAACAATTTCCAACAACGTCAAAGTCAGCAGACTGATCCAACCCTCCGGAGTCGCGAGCCATTCCATAAGTCTTGAATTGTGATACGGGCCAGATCTCTACTTTAACGTCGCCAAATATTCCACGAGATTCCGCAACTCCTGCCGCGTCAATATTTTGGTCATTTCCTCCGGCATGGCGGACAACCCCTTCTCCCTCGCGGTGATGTCCGCTTTTTTTAACTTCAACAAACCGTCCTCGGGTGAATTTACAACCAGTTCCGTGCCGGTCTCACTTCTAAGAATGCCGGCGTAGGCGGCGCCATCCTTCATCGTGACGATCAGGCTTTCGAATCCCGAGGCGATGGCGCGATTGGGCAGAATAATCGATTCCAGGAGGTATTCTCGGGTTTGTTTGGCGCCGATCCCCGTGAGCACGGGCCCCACTTCGCCACCCTCGCCGTCCACCTGATGACACCGCACGCAGGCGACGTCCGCCCGTTCCAGGAAAATCTGCTTTCCAGCGGCTGCATCTCCCCCATGGAGAGTGACTCGATCCACACCCAAATGATCGTGTTTGGGCCGGGTTGACTCAAACTTCGCAATCAGTTCCTTGAATAACGGCTCCGGACGTTTCGAGGACGCTTCCAAGATGTCGAGCCCGAGCTCTTTGGGTGCCGATCCGTCGGTCAATCTCTCCATCCAGGTCTTGAGCAATGTGGAGGCCTCCATGCCTTCCAATTTCCCGAGCGCGGCGAAGGCGGCTTGTTTTTCGCCCACGGATCCGCGTTCCAGAATCCCTTTAAGTCTGCCGAGAACTCCCGATGATCGCAGGGAGGAGGCGAGTCGAGTCGCTTCCTTTCGGACATCTTCGCTCGAGTCGTTTTGGATGGAATTCAAAACGCCTTCCAATCCTGCCGCATCCAGGAGCGCGATCGACCGGAGTGCCGCCACACGCGAAGGGGGAGCGGCTTCGAGATCCAGAGCCAACCGGCTCACGTAAGGCAAGGACTCGGCGATCCTTAACTTTCCAACGGCATGAGCAACTCCCGTTTTAACAGCTCCAGACGGACTCTTGAACAATTCACCCAAAAGGGGTTTCAGGGCATCCGATGGCGCTTGAGCGTCTCGGGCGTGGGCCAGCGGCCTCCACAACCCCAAAACGCGGTCGCGACCCGAGGGCGTTGGCCAGTCGGAAAGCGCGGCGAGCGCCTCGGCTCTCATGGCCTCGGGGTTCGACGAATCAGAGGCGAACCGAGCCAGGGCCGCCGCGGATTCCTTTGTGCCGTGCCTAAAATTGGCGTTCAACACACGGCGCAACAGCGGTTCATTCTGGGATTCTTTGGCCATGAGCGCCGCGAGCTCGGCCTGCGCTCCATGGATGGGCTCGTCATTGATGGCCCTGGCCGCCTCGAGGACTAAACTCTCGTCTGGGTCGCTCAAAAAGGACAGGATCTCCGGACGCTGCAACCGGCGCATTGCCAGCAAGGCGCCCAGGCGCACGGATGGGGAGGCGTCTCCGCCAAGAAGCTTGAGTCCCTCCACATCTCCCAATCGTGTCAGCGCCATCACGGCCGCGTGTCTCAAGTAGACGTCCTGGTCGTTATTCTCTCTGAGCAACTTCCCGATGGATCCTAGAGCCTCTGGACGACTCAGTTTCCCGAGCGCCTGCACCGCAAAAAAACGAACTCTCAAGGAAGGGTCGCCCAAGAGACGAACGAGCCCCTCATAGGCCGTGAAGTGGCGGCCGTCCCCTAAAACACGGGCTGCCTGCGCGCGCACCTCGGCATCCGCATCTCCCAGCAGTGGAACGAGGGGAGACATGGCTTCCGTGACAACAGGAACGGGAATCTGGGATCTGACTTGCGCGATTTGGCCGAGCCCCCAGATGGCGTGCAGCCGCGCCAGTTGCCGCGTGTCTTTACGAGCCACTTCCGAAAAAACTCTCACGCTGGGCGAGCCTTTGCGCGCGAGCGCGAACTGTGCGGACTGCCTGACGCGCATGTCTGGATGCCCCAGCAAAGCGCTCAGTTCACGGGTGGATCGCCTCGACATGCCGGCCCTGATCAGTTTGCCTGTGTCCATCGCGGCGGCGGCGGCCGACACCTCGGGTTGATGCAACCGATAAATCCGGCCTTTGCCCGTGAGGTCCCATCCATGCACCCAATCGGAGACGAACAACCCCGCGTCGGGTCCGAACTCCACATCCGTCGCCAGGATATTCCAAGCGAATTGTTTCTGGTCCACGAGCTCGAACGAAGCCCCTTTCGGGCGCACCGCAAATGAATGCACGCCGCTGTTGCCGGCGCCGCCCTTGAAATCCACGAGGAAAAAATGTCCCGCATATTCCTCTGGCAGGCCCGTCCCAGGATAATACGCAAGTCCTGACGGACCGTTCGCGACGTTCGCGATCGGCGGGACAATCGAAGCCGATTGACCGGCGTGCTGGGGATGCCACAGTTTCTCGGCGTTGAATGGGCCTCGGGAATAGGGGCGCTCCAAGAACTGATAGCCGATGCGCCACCCGCTATCGCCGCCCTCCACAACATAAACCCAGCGAGCCTTGTCGCCGCTATCGGAGTTGTTATCACCGGTCCACAAGTTGCCGAATTGATCAAACGCCAGCTCCTGGGGATTCCGGAGTCCGAAGGCGAACATCTCCAAGTCCGAGCCGTCGGGATTGCAACGGAACACGGCGCCCGTGTCGGTTCTGCCCACCGTTCGCCCGTCGACCGTCACCGAGGCGCCCCGGTCGCCAACGCTGAAGTAAAGCCGTCCATCTGGCCCGAAGCAGAGGCCGTGCAAATCGTGACCCAAAAACCCGACTCGGACCCCGTAGCCCCGGTGAAGCGACGCGCGCGTGTCCGCGATCCCATCTCCGTTGTGGTCCTTTAACATCCAAAGGCTGGGGATGTTCGCGAAGTAGACCACTCCTTCGCGAGCCAGCACCCCCGCCCCGAGGCCGTCGAGGTAATCATTGAAGCCGCCGGCAAACACAGTGGAGGCGTCCACTTTCCCGTCGCCATCCTTGTCGACAAGCATCTTGACACGATCGCTATGGGTCCCCCAATCGGAAACTTTGGCGCCTAAATGCCGTTTCATTTCAGCCAATCGATCATCCACTGTGACCGCGGCCAGCTCTTCGTCCAGCCATGGCATGAGGCCCCGAATGTCCCCAACGCCGGCGTGCAACCGGAACGTCTCGGCCACGTAAAAGCGGCCCTGCTCATCGATTGAGAACGCGACGGGATTGGCCAGATGCGGTTCCGCGGCGATCAAGTCGGCCTTGAACCGCGGCTGGAGCGTGAACCGTTTGACAGCCTGTTCGCCCTCCTCAGACGCGGCGGCGACCCGCGCGAGCGGCGCGGAGGCGCCTCCCAGCTCGTGCTTGGAATCCTGAGCGGCGATTGAGCCACCCGCCAAAAGGGAGCAAATCCAGGCTAGCCGATGCGTGGAAAACTTTTTATAGCGCATGCGTCATGGAGAATAATCGGGTTTCAAGGGGATGCAAGGGGAGCAGTAAGCGCGGGAATGAGACATCGGCTGGGACGCTACTAGAAGCTTCCGCCCGGGGCGCCCAGCGCGCAACCCATCGTTATGATTCGCCTGACTCTTGAGCTTCGATCTCGGCAAGCTTGCTGGAAGCGGTTTCCCATTCAGCCGTTCGTTGATCGAGAGCGTGTTGGACTCCGGAAAGTTCGCGATTCAAATGCATGGCGGCGCCGGCTTTGGCGTAGGTTTCAGGCTTC
The DNA here is from genome assembly GCA_005805305.1 of Verrucomicrobiales bacterium. Lineage (GTDB taxonomy): Bacteria > Verrucomicrobiota > Verrucomicrobiia > Limisphaerales > F1-80-MAGS106 > F1-80-MAGS106. The sequence continues at coordinate 13,811 of SYMW01000089.1, read as the reverse complement.
TCGAGCTCGGTGGTCAGTTCCGCCAGGCGCGATTCCAACTCCGTGACTTCCTTTTCGAGTCGGGCAACCCGCTGCTGCTGCTCTTTGCGGCCCTTCGACCGGGACTGGCGCATTTCGGCTTCCAATCGTTTCTGCTCCTTCCGGCTCAGGCCGGAGCCCGTCTCGGTTTCCCGCGCGGCCCGAGCGGAGTCCGATGGCATCAGTTGTCCTCCCCTGGCGGTCAATGCGGCCCGAGCCGACGTCGCGGCGGTTTTATCCAGATAGTATTGATAATCCCCCGCGTAAGGTGTGATGCGGCCCGCGTTGACATGCGCCACAGTCGTGGCCAGTTGGCGGATGAAATAAACATCGTGACTGATGAAGATGAGGGTGCCCTCGAACTTTTTGAGTGCCCCCAGCAGCGCGTCGATGCTGGGAATGTCCAGGTGCGTGGTGGGCTCGTCCATGAGGAGCAGATTGGGCGGATCCAGCAACAATTTGACCAGCGCCAACCGGCTCTTCTCTCCCCCGCTCAAAACGCTCACTCTCTTGAACACGTCATCCCCTCGAAACAAAAAGCTTCCGAGCACCGTCCTGATAAACTGCTCCGTGACGCGCTGGGGTGTTTCCATCGCCTCCTCAAGCACGGTTCTCTGGGGCTCCAGCATTTCGACGCGGTACTGGGAGTAATAGCCTTCCTTCGCGTTATGACCCAGCTCCCGCGTTCCGGATTGCGGAGTGAGCGCTCCCGCGAGCAGCTTGAGCAATGTCGACTTCCCAGCGCCATTGGGCCCCACGAGCACCGTGCGCTGCCCGCGCTCGACCTCGAAATTCAAACCTTGATAAACCGGAGTCGCCCCGTACCCAAAAACCACGTCTTTCAAGGAGATCACGCGCTGACCGCTTCGTTGCGGCTGAGGGAAGTCGAAGTGAATCTTGCGCTCGTCGCTCGTCGGAGCTTCGATTTTGTCCATGCGCTCGATCTGTTTTAACTTGCTCTGCGCCTGGGACGCCTTGCTTGCTTTGGCCCGGAACCGGTCCGCAAACTCCTGCAGCCGCGCGATGTCTTTCTGCTGGTTTTTATAAGCCGCCATTAATTGCGCTTCGCTGGCCTCGCGCTGGCTCAGAAACCGGTCATAATTCCCCACGTATCGGAAGATCCGGGATTGGCGGATCTCCACGATGGAAGTCACCAGATGATTCAAAAACTCGCGATCGTGGGAGATCATCAATATCGCGCCCGGATAGTGCATCAAATAATCTTGAAACCAGAGGAGCGCCTCCAGATCGAGATGGTTCGTGGGCTCATCCAGCATCAAGAGATCCGGTTCCATGACAAGAAGTCTGGCGAGGTACGCGCGCATGACCCATCCACCACTCATTTCGCGCGCCGGGCGGTCGAAATCCCGATCCCGAAAACTCAATCCCTTCAGGATGCTCTTGGCCTTCGCGTCGAGCTGATGTCCGCCCAACTCGTCAAAGCGCGCGATCGCCTCGTGATAGTCGTGGCCATTGTCCTCACCATCGGCGCGCGAGTGCTTGAGCTTTTTCTGAAGCGCCGCGATTTCGTCGGAAATCGCGGTCGCAAGTTCCAAGACCGTCTCATCCCCTGCTGGGGCGCTCTCCTGCGGCAAATACCCAAGCACACTCCCCCGTTGAGCATGAATCGTCCCATTGTCCGGCTGCTCATGCCCCAGCACCAAGTTGAAAAACGTGGATTTCCCAGCTCCATTCGGGCCGACGAGTCCAATCCGATCTTCCCGATTGACTTGAAGCGAAACGTCTTTGAACAGGGTCCGACCGCCGTAAGATTTGCTGACTTCAGATATCGTTAACATTCCAAAACGCGGGATCCTGCGGATGTCCCGCCCAGGAGGCAAGCGGCTTTTAAAGCGATCCCGATTTGCGCCCCGGGCGGAAAGGAGGTCCTGTGGCGAGGCTCAAGCCCCGGGGCTCCAGTTCGGAGTCATAAACTGTCAGTATCCGTGGCGCGCTTCAAAAATTGATGACATCGCCAAGGTTCGGCAACGCGGTTCGGACGCCATGGAGCTTGCGCAACCGTTCGGCCAGCGGCTCCCTTCCCCGCGCTTCGCCGTGAACGAGAACCACTTTTGGCTTCGACGACGCCATGCTTTGAAACCACTTCAGCAACCCGCTTTGACCCGCGTGAGCGCTGAAGCCGTTCAGTGTGTGGATGCGGGCTTTCACGGCGACCGTTTCTCCAAAAATCTTCACGGCTTTCGCTCCATCCACCAACTGACGGCCTAGCGTCCCTTGGCCCTGGTATCCCACGAACATCACCGCCGTTTCGGGCTGCCAGAGCCCATGCCGGAGATGATGGACGATGCGGCCTGCGTTGCACATCCCGGAGCCTGCCATGATGAGGCATGGGCCGGGCGCCTCGTTTAGTTTCATCGACTGTTGGGCCGTGGGCGTGGGAGTGACTTGGTGCTGGCTGCGCGTGATCTTGCAGGCGCTTTCCAAGGATCTCGCCTCGTCGTCAAACAAATCGGGATGGCTCCGGTATATCTTGGTGGCTTCAATCGCCATGGGGCTGTCCAAGTAAACCGGGAATGGCTTGACTTTGCCCGAGCAGAAAAGTTCGTCGAGATGATACATGATTTGCTGCGTGCGCCCTACGGCAAAGGCGGGAACGAGGATGCGCGATTTCCGCTCCACGGTTTCGTCAATGATCGCTCGGAACTCGGCGAGTGTCTCCTTTACGGGCTTGTGGTCGCGATCACCGTAAGTGGATTCCATGAACACTAAATCCGCGCTCTTAAAGGGCACAGCATCCTGTATCAAAGCAAAATCAGCCGGCCCGAGATCGCCTGAAAACACGACGGTCCGGGTTTTGTTCCGCTCTTTGACCGTCAGTGAAATGCTGGCGGAGCCAAGCATGTGCCCGGCGTTCGCATACCGCGCGGTGATGCCATCCGCGACGTCGAACGGATGGCCTAAGGGGACGTCTCGAAAACGTTCCATCGCGGCTTCGACATCCTCCGCGTCGTAAAGGGGGCTCATCGGCGATTTCCCGGCTCGCTAAAGTTTCCGATTCCTCCGCAGAACGTCATAGGACTGCACCTTGGCTGAATCCCGCAGGATCAGTCCGGCGAGCTCCCTGGTCGCTTCGGTGGCGAAGATTTTCCCTCCATAACCGGCTTTCGTCAGGAGCGGCACACGCCCCACATGGTCCAGATGGGCATGCGTCAATAATACGGCATCCAGGGGCTGGTCGAGCAATCCCCTTGGAAGCACATTTTTCGCGTTGTGATCCCCTCCGCCTTGGAACATTCCGAAATCGACGAGCACCCGGGCCCGGGCGGTCTCGACCAAATAAGCCGAGCCAGTGACTTCCCCCGCAGCGCCATGCAGTGTGATTTTCATAATCTTCGAATAGGGTCAAGCCACGGCGAATGACGCGTGACCATGTCACCCAGCGCAGGCGAGAAGGCTTCAAAGGGGTAGAAAAATGCGCGACCCGGCCGGACCCGCGCCGGGCGCCTCGAGCGGCGGCGCGTCAAGGGGTTTCTCTCACCACCGCCAATCGATTCGGCTGAAGATTGGGAACGGATTGCCTTCGTCCTCCCGGCCAAGTCACTTCGGCTTCGTCGATGCGCGAGTGGCGCCCGAGGCCGAAAGTGAGGATGATCTCGCTTTGGGAAAGATATCCCTTCGTGGGCATCACTTGCCGCGCCAGAACGCGCCCGCCCACGCGCAACTTCATCCATGCGCCAATGGCCTCCCTGTTGGATGTGGTTCCCACCAATTTGACACGGCACCACCGATGGCCCAAGTCCTGGTCATTGCGCAAGAGGACCGGGCGGCCGGCATTTTGCGTCATCACCAGGTCCAGATCGCCGTCGCCGTCGATGTCCGCGTAAGCCGATCCTCGCCCGACAATCGGACGAAACAAGTCCAACCGAGCGTCGATCGATCCGACATCGACAAACATGCCTCCCCTGGTCCCGCCGCGGTTCCAAAACAATTGGGCTGGCTGTCGGTACTGTTGTTTAAGATGGAAACGTTCGATATCTGGGTCGAGATGGCCGTTGGCCGTCAACACATCCAGTCGCCCGTCGAGGTCGTAGTCGAAGAAGAACAGGCCGAACTTCAGAAACTGCTGGCTGGCTGGTCCCAAACCAGCCTGGGTGGCTTCATCCGCAAAATGCAGCGGGTCATTTTGAGCGACGTAGAAGGCGTTCATTTCGTTGGCAAAATTGCCAATGGCAACTCCGAGCGCGTCGTCGTCACGAAACCGCGCCGTATCGATTCCCATGGCGCCGCGAGCCGCCCCAAATGTGTCGAACGCGATGCCGCTTCGAGCGCCGATCTCCCGGAACGAACCATTTCGCTCGTTGCGGAAAACAAGATTCTGGACCGTGTCATTGGCGACGATGATGTCCATCCATCCATCGCCATCGAGGTCGACTGGGGCCACTCCGAGGGCTTTCGCGAGCGGTTCCCCGGAAGGATCCGCGACCTGGATGCCGGAACTCGCGGAAACATCCGCGAAGCGTCCGCTCCCCTCGTTGCGGAAGAGGGTTGGGTGTGCGCCTTTGAAGTTGCGAGGAGGACCGTAGGCGCGCGTGGCGCCGTCGTAAGTGAACATGGCCTTCCGATCCAATTCGGGAGACCATGAAACGTAGTTACAGACAAACAGATCCAAACGGCCGTCGTTGTCATAGTCGAGCCAGGCCGCGCTGGTGCTCCATTGATTCGTGGAGCTCGCAACGCCTCCGATCGAAGTCCAGTCGGCGAATCGGCCGCCGCCCAGGTTCTTGAGAAGCCGGTTGCCGCCCACCGCCGTGATGAACAGATCCGTCCAACCGTCGTTGTCAAAATCCCCGCACGCGGCCCCCATACCATAGATGGGGAAGTCGAGTCCACTGCCCGCGGTGGTGTTGGTGAATGTGCCGTTGCCTTGGTTACGATATAACGCGAGCGTGCGGCTCCCCTCCCGTTCGGGAAGCGGATGCCACGGCCAGTCGGTTGAATTGACAAAAAGCAGATCCGCCGCTCCATCATTGTCGCAATCGAAGAATGCCACTCCGCCGCCCATGGTCTCCGGAAGCCATTTGTCCCCGTAAGCGCCGTTGCGATGAAGGAAGTCGATGCCGGAAACCTGTGTCGTGCCAGTGAAAAGCACGGAAGGAGGGGTGGCGTCCGCGCGATCGCGAGGGCCGGGAGCGATCCACCAAAGAACCAGCAACCCGGCGGAGATGCAGCATCCGAATCCGACGAGATCCTTGATGTGGCGGCGGTGGATCATGTGTTCTCTTCGCTCATTCATGCCTCAAAGCGGCCGGAGTGTCGATGACGGAGGACGCCTGACTGCGGAAGCAAGCCCTTTCCATGTCAGCGAGCATCTGCTACACCCGTTCGCAATGCGAGCTTTTGAGCTGGAATGGGCGCGGTGGCCGCTCCTCTTTGCGGGATGGACGGCTCTGGCTCTTTCTTTTGCGGTACAGTTTTACGTTTCCAGCGGGCAGGCCGGCTACCCAGTGACGTGGAGCCAGGCGGCGGGAGGATCCTTGGGGGACTGGTATGTGGTGGGAGCATTGTCGTGGCCGGTGGCGCGCATGGCCCGACGGTTTGAATGGGAGCGCGGGCACGGGATCGAATGTTTCCTGGCGCACGCGTTGGGCGCGGCGGCCTTTTCGGTTGCGTTCGTCTTTCTGCGGGCCTTGGTCGGGATGTGGCAAGGATGGGCGGCCGGTCAACCGGTCAGCTACCGCGCCCTCGTGGAGGCTCTGGCGATCAAGACGTGGCATCTGAATCTCATCATTTACGGAGTCATCGTGGCAGCCACGCAAGCCGTTCGCTACTATCGAGAATCCCAGCAGAGGGCGCTCCGGGCGTTGGAGCTGGAGCACGGCCTGGCCGAGGCCCGGCTCATGGCTCTCCAAATGCAGATCAACCCGCACTTCCTCTTCAACGCCCTGAACAGCATCGCCACCTTGATTCACCGCAATCCAAATGCGGCGGATGACATGGTGGTGCGTCTGGGTCAATTGTTGAGGCTCACCCTCGGCCGCTCCACGGAGCAGGAAGTCTCCCTGGGTTCGGAACTGGAAATTCTCGAAAGATACCTCGACATCGAGCGCGTTCGGTTTGGAGACAGGTTTCGATTTGAATTGTCGGCCGGCCCCGAGGAACTGCGCGCCAAAGTGCCCAACCTTCTCCTCCAACCGATCGTTGAGAACTCCCTCAAACACGGGCTGTCAGGCGCGTCCCGCGACGCGCGGATCGAAGTCGCGGCCCGAAGGTCGGGGGATTTCCTGACGTTGACGGTGAGAGATCACGGGCCAGGACTGTCCCCCGCAAACACAAGGCGGGAGGGAATCGGGCTCGCCAACACGCTCTCGCGATTGGAGCATCTTTACGGCACAAGCCACGAATTTGAACTCGTGAATCATCCCGACGGCGGCACCCTCTGCCGGATCTCCATTCCCTTTCAAACGGCTGAGCCACGCCGAGAAAAAGACATGAAATGAAACTCAGAACCCTCATCGTGGACGATGAAGCCCTGGCGAGAGAGCGCTTGCGCGGATTCCTGGCTGCCGACCCGTCGCTGATGATCATGGGCGAGGCGGCAAGCGGCGATGAGGCGGTGCGACTCATTCGAGAATCGCCGCCAGACCTGCTCTTCCTGGACATAGAAATGCCAGGGATGCATGGCTTCGAGGTGCTTCAACAAGTGAAGGATTGCCTCCCCGGGGCGGTTGTTTTCGTGACTGCTTACGATCAGTTCGCGGTCAAAGCCTTTGAAGTCCATGCCGTGGATTACCTGCTCAAACCATTCGACGCGTCTCGTCTCGCCGAGGCGGTCCGCCGGGTTCGCCACCGGCTCTCTCAAGAAAATGGCGCCACCAGCGGCGCTCGAATGGAAGCGCTCTTGGCGGAGCTGCGGCCGCGCGTGGCGCCCCCCGATCGGCTGCTCATCAAAACCGAAGGCAAGATGGTTCTGATCTTGATCCATCACATCGACTGGATCGAATCAGCGGACAATTATGTGGTGGTCCGCGCCGGGAAGGCGAGGCACCTTCAACGCGAAACGCTGGCGTCCATGGAAGCCAAGCTGCCGGGCGACGCGTTCGTGCGGATCAGCCGGTCGCATATCGTCAACATCAAACGCATCAAGGAATTGCAACCGCTCTTCCATGGAGAATACTGCGTGATCCTCGAGGACGGCTCCCGGCTCACGCTGACTCGGACTTATCGCGAAGTACTGAACCGGTTCGGCATATCTTAAAAGCGGTAAGAAATGCTGGAGTTGATCGAGTAATCGGCGAACGCCGCATCACCCGTGGTCGCCGCGTTGAAGGTTCTCTGCCGATTCCTTTCCAGAGCCACCGGGGCTGTGACGCTCACGGAAAGCCTGCCCCTGTGGAAAGAGATTCCAGGCTCGATGGCGATGGCATAGCCGGGCCGGCGAGTCCCCAAGCTGCCGCCGATCGCGTCGCTCGGAGGAACGCCTTCAATCCTGCCGCCCAAGCTGAGAGATACGCCGTGCTCGGGCAAAATAGCGTAGGCCAGCCCAAGGCGTCCGAGATAGGAATCCGGTACGGAAAACCGCGTGGAAGGAACCATCTCACGAGGGTTAAAGGTGTACGAAGCGTTGAAGTAAGTTGAGAGATTGCCCGCGATGAGGTGAAAGCCCTGCGTTTCCAGGAAGAAACCCCATCCTCCATCGCCCGGCTGAATGGATGTGTCCACGTAACGCTCCTGCGGTCCGGTGGGCCGCATGAATATATCCGTGGCTTCGTAATCCCCAGTGGGCGCTTTGACGCCGGCGCCAAAAGCGATATTCCCGTTGTGGTAGCGGTCAGGATTCACCAGCCAGTAGGCAGCGCCAAGCCGCATGTCCGCCAATCCACTCGCCTGCGTGTGATACCGCTCCCCGGCAGCGTTGCCCTTGTGCTCATAAAGCGAAGAGCGGTCGTGAACGACAAACGGAATGGTCAGATTGAGCGAGAATTGGCGGGAGAAAGCGTAGACTCCGGTCAGGTCCAAAAAATGCGAGTCATTGATGACCTCGGTTCCCTCGTTCTTGCGATGGGGCTCTTCATGGGTGCCTCTAAAATGTCGATCCGACCTGAACCAGCGATGAGCGATACTCGCCTGCCAATCCCCCGGCTGCAAAAACGAATCATGGTCGTGGGTCATCATGGAGAAGTTGGCGCCTCGGGCGATCACGCAGCCTTGGCCATGCGCGTTGACCAGAAACAAGAGGCTTGCGGACGGGACGGCGAGCCCCAGCAAAGTGGATCTGAGCGAAGATAATATTGATTTGCGAGTCATAGTATTTGGTCCCTAAGACGGCAGTCGCCCGTTGTGAGAACACTGCGGCAAAGGGACGCAACGGATTTACCAGAAATAAGGGCTGGAACCTGTTGATTTGTGGTAGTCAGCGGGATTTCAGGGGCGGAATGCCTTGAGACGGCGCCAATTCGCAGCCCGAAAGCGGCCGCAAACCTCACTTAATGACGGCTTCCGGCCGGCCCTGCTTCGAATGAACCTCTTCGAAGGCATCTAGGCACATCTGGAGTTTCTGAGCCAATACTCTCACATGGGGTTCCTGAATGAGCGTGACGTGATCGCCTGGCACCTCGTGAAAATCAACCCCTCCGAGGGCGATGCGATCCCAGACGACCCGCATATACTGCTTGTTGGAGTGGAGGTGATCGTCGGCGATGAACACGCTGACTCTGCCATTGTAAGGTTTGCTCACATAATTCCGCGAGGCCAGGAAATTGGATTCTCTCACATCGTTGAAAACACGGTCCATGTCCGGCCTTGTCCCGGGCCACCAGAGGTAAGCCAACTGCCAGACCCGGCTGTTGAGACGGCGCCTGATTGTCCTGGCCTTTCGTCCCAGATAAGAAGGCCACTCAGAAGCGCTCAACTGCCGGATATCGCGCAAGTGCCCTTCGAACCGGCGACGCCACGCATCCAAAGTCTTCCTCGTTCGCTCGGTCAAAGGGATCAATTCGGATTCTCCCCTGGGATAGGAATCGAACAAAGCCAGCAATCCAACCTGCCGGCCCATCATCAAAAACTGCTGCGCCATCTCGTAGGCGACAACTCCTCCAAAGGACATGCCAGCCAGATGATAGGGTCCGGTGGGGAACGCGTCGATGATCTCCCGGGTATAGATCTCCGCCATGGCTTCGATGCTCTTGGGAGTTGTCCTGCTCCCATCCAACCCGGGCGACTGCAGTCCATAGACCGGTTGATCGCTCGCTAGGAGGCGCGCCAAAGGATGAAAACCAATCACGTTGCCTCCCACACCGTGAACTAAAAAGATAGGATGCTTCCGCCCCTGCGGCTTGATCGCCACCAGCGAGTTCAAAGCCCCTGGGCAATCCGTTTTCAGCAACTCCGCGGCGATCGCTTCCACTGTCGGAGCTCGAAAAAGCAGCGCCAAAGGAAATCGCTTTCCAAAACTTTGCTCGATTTTGCTGAAGACCTGGAGCGCCAGCATCGAGTGCCCGCCCAACTCGAAGAAATTATCCCGCACACCGACTCGCTCCTTCCGCAAGACCGATTGCCAGATCCCAACCAGCGACCGCTCCGTCTCGTTGCGTGGAGCGACATGCGCGACGATCGAGGCGACGGGGGTGCGTTCAAGGCTCCCCAGAGCGCGACGATCGAGTTTCCCATTCGGAGTGCGAGGCAGGGATGGGACAACGAAGAATGCCGAGGGGACCATGTGAGCCGGGAGTTTCCTTGAGATCGACTCGCGCAACGCCAACTCAACGGAAGCCCGTCGCGGTTCCAGGGTCACGTAGGCCTGGAGCTGGTCTTCAGATCCCGGTCCCGCTTGCACGACCGCCGCGGCGTCCTCAACGCCTTCAAGGGCGCGCAGTTCGGATTCGACATCTTCCAACTCGATTCGAAACCCTCTGAGTTTAACTTGAAAATCCGCGCGCCCAAGGACGGCAAGCTCTCCGCGCGCTTCCCATTTGGCTCGATCCCCCGTCTTGTAGAGCCGGCTCGACCCCACGGGATCAAACGGATTCGGGATGAACCTTTCGGCCGTCAATTCAGGAGCGCTCGCATAACCGCGCGCCACTCCATCACCGCCGATGTAAAGGTCTCCCACGACCTCTGCGGGCACGGGTCGGAACTGGTTGTCGAGAACGTAAACCGTCGTGTTGGCGATCGGCGTTCCGATAGTGACGGGTTGCTGGGGAAGCAGACGGCTCGCAGTGGACCAAATGGTAGTCTCCGTTGGGCCGTATAGGTTCCAAGCCCTGGATCCCAACGTGGCCAATTCATTCGCGAGCTCCTGCGACAGGGATTCACCGCCGCAAAGAATCTGGAGCCGGGGGCTCCCTTTCCATCCGCAGTGAAGCAGCATGCGCCAGATCACGGGCGTGGCTTGTAGAATGGTGACCTCGCGTTTTTCGAGCACGGCGCGGAGAAGCTTGCCATCCATCGCCGTCTCGCGCCGGGCGAGAATGCACCGCGCTCCCGAAATCAACGGGAGCCAGATTTCAAGCCCAGCAATATCAAACGATAACGTGGTGATGGCGAGCCAGACGTCCGATCCGCCGATCTCGAAACTCTCCTTGAAATGCAGCAAACAATTCACCAGCGAACGGTGGGAGATTTCGACACCCTTGGGCTGGCCCGTCGATCCAGACGTAAACATCACATAAGCCAATTGGCCGGGGTCTCGATCTTCGCGCCAGTTTCCGGACCCGGCTTGCCACGAGCAAGTTTCCAGGAACAGCTTCCCGACACGATCAAAACACAGTTTCTGCTCGAGGATGCGTTGCGTGACAATGAGCTCTATTTTGGAGCTTTCCACCATCCGCCCCAATCGTTCCGCGGGGTATGAGGGATCCAGCGGCACGTAGGCGCCGCCCGCCTTGAGAACAGCCAGCATCGCCACGACCATGTCCGATGAACGTTCCACGCAGAGTCCGACCGAAGATTCGATCCTCACTCCACGCGCGCGCAGTTCAAGGGCCAGCTGGTTCGCCCTCGAGTTGAGTTGTTGGTAAGTCAGGGAATCCGACTCGAACTCAACGGCCACCGCATCCGGCGTGCGCGCCGCCTGTTCTTCGAAGAGCGTCTGCACGCATTTCTCCGGGGGATAGACCCTCGCCGTTTGATTCCACTCCACAATCAATCGGCGTCTCTCGCCGTCGCGAAGACCGTCGAGACACTGCAACCGCGACGCGGGAGCCTTCTCCAACGCCTCCACCAACTCCTCCAAAATGCGTTCAAACAGCGCGCCCACTTGCCTGGCATTGAGGGGCGGGCGGGCTTGCACAGTCAGAGCAAACTCCTCGCCAAAGTCGTCAACCGCAATATAGAGCGGGTAATGAGTTCGCTCTTCGCCGCCGAGAGGCTCGATGCCCCGCCAAGCCTCGGCAGATCGGGATCTGGCGGCCGCTTCGCGTGTGATGCTGTGACGGTAATTCAGCAAGGAGGTCAACAAAGGGGTTGGTGCTTGAACCGAGCTGCAACCCTGGGCGAGAGCCAACGGAGCGTGCTCGTGCCGGATCAACCGGGCCAATAATTGCTGGGCCTGGCGCGCGCTCCCTTCGGCACTGTCCCGGCCCACCTGCATCCGCACCGGGAGGGTGTTGATAAACAAGCCGAGCATTGCGCCGCCCTCGGCTTCTCCTTCTTTCTTTCCAAACAATAGCGTGCCAAACACCACGTCGCTTCTTCCAGAAGTGCGAGCCAGCACGTGAGCCCACGCCAAATGAAAAAGGCTCGCGGTGCTGACGCCCAGCGCCCGGGATCGGCCCCGCAGCCGGCTGGAAAGCAATTCCCCCAGAGAGAGCCGCGCCTCATCCAATTCAGCTTGATTGGCCTCCACTCCTCGAAATCCAAAAGGAACCGTGGGCTCCGTGACACCCTCCAGCATGCCTCTGAAGAACGCTTCGTGTTCCTGGGCGCTGATGCGCCGGCGCGCGCGCGACACGAAATTCCGAAAAGGCAGTGGCGCCGGCAAACGCTCCTCCTCGCCGGCCAAGATCGCTCCCACCTCTTCCGTTATCGCGTCCAATGTGGCGTGGTCCATCGCCAGGTGATGCAGCAACTGAAGCAACACCCAGCGATCCCGTGACCCATCCCACGCGTAGAACAGGCGAATCAGGGGCGGGGCTCGAACATCGAGCCGATACGACACTGGATCATAAAGCGCCTTGAGCCGCGCCAAGACATCCCTCTCGGCCGAAGCCATGGAAACCTGTTCGGCGCTCAACGGCGCGTGCCGCAGCACAACTTGAACCGGTTCGACAAGCCCTTCCCACAAAAATGCGGTGCGCAACACATCGTGACGATCGACGACTTTTTGAAGGGCATCCACATACCGGTCCATCCGAGCTCGCGACTCGAAAAGGTAGAGTCTTCGAAGCAAATAGAAATCCCCTCTCTGACTCAGCACATGATGGAATAGAAGGCCCTCTTGAAGCGGCGCCAGCGGGTAGATGTCCTGGATGTTCGCGGCGCCTCCATCCACTCTATCCACGATTTTCGCGATGTCGTCCGAAGTCAGGGAAACCAGAGGCAGCAGGTCCGGATGCAGAGCCTGGCACCCATCTGGGATGACGTTCGGAGGCGCGGGAACCTCGGAACCCTCCGCGCCCTCATCCACGGCCATAGCCGCGATCGTCGGAGTCGCGAAAAAGGTCTTCAAATCAGCGCGAACACCAGCCTGTCGCATCCGGCTCAACACCGAGATGGCCAGCAATGAATGGCCCCCCAACTCGAAGAAATTGTCGTGAATGCCCACCCGCTCGAGTTTCAAAGCCTCCGCCCACAGGGCCGCCAGAGCGGCCTCCACCGCAGTCCTCGGAGCGGCCTGCTCCCCTTGCCTGCCAGCCTCCACATCCGGCCCCGGCAATGCCTTGCGATCCAATTTCCCACTCGATGTCAGGGGAAAATGCTCAAGCACGACCACCATGGACGGCACCATGTGAGGGGGCAGGAATCGAGCCAGGAACCGCTTGAGATCCTGGGCATTGACCGATGGCTGACCTGGCTGCCGCGGCGACACGTACGCCACCAGGCGTTTGAAGCCCTCATTGCCCGAAGCCACGACGACGCTCTGCCCCACCGCCGGGTGTTGAAGGAGCTTCGACTCGATCTCCATGAGCTCGATGCGTTGCCCTCCAATCTTGACCTGCGAGTCCAGCCGGCCCAGGTACTCAATCGCTCCGTCTCGAAAATGCCTCGCCAGATCGCCCGTTCGGTACAAACGCGACCCCGGAAGAGTGGAAAACGGATCTGGCACGAATTTCTCGGCCGTTTGCCCTGGTTGATTGACGTAACCCCCTCCCACAGGCGCGCCACCGATGCACAACTCTCCCGGAACGCCAGCGGGAACCAGTTGCCAATGCTTGTCCAAAATGTGGATTCGCGTGTTCGCCACCGGCCTTCCGAGAGGCACGGAACGTCGATCCTCCCCGGGCAGGCAACGCCAGAAAGTCACATCCACAGCCGCTTCGGTAGGACCGTAAAGATTGTGCAATTCAACCCCCGGCAGCTTCGAAAAAAATCGTTCCACCAAATCTTTCCCCAACGCTTCCCCGCTGCATAGGACACGGCGCAAGTCGCGGGGAGAATGGGCGGGCGCCTCGTCGAGGAAAAGTCGAAGCATCGAAGGGACGAAATGGACAGTCGTAATGCGTTCCTCGGCAATGAGGCCGTGGAGGTAGAGCGGATCTTTGTGGCCTTCCGGGCGCGCGATGACGGGGTGGCGGTGCGGTTGCAGCTGTTGACCTACCCGATGCTCGACGACCGCACACGCGAACCCGATCCGCACCATCGCCTCTGGAACGCCTCGGCCAACGCCTTCGGATGGT
>SYMW01000088.1 GCA_005805305.1 Verrucomicrobiales bacterium | reverse complement strand
TAAAAGCTGCCAAACCATCGACGTCGTTTATCCTTAGTACTAGGCATGCGAAAAAGAGGTTTCATGCATGCCAACATGGGGGAGCGCGTGTTGGCAAGCCCGGAGTCAGCCCACTCTCCCTTGCTCCGGACTGCAAATATGCATGAAGATGCCTTCGAACGACAAAACCAGGATGCGTCCACAACGCGGTTTCTGACTAACCGCACCTGGATCAAACCTCGGAAAGGAAGGGGGAATTCGTTGCCAACAAATCGCTTTCCATTAAACTCACATCCTCCCTGAAAGCAGGCTTTCGCCCAATCCGACGGGGAGGGGCATTTTTTGCGGAAAACGAACACTCCATTTTTTTCACAAATGGGCTCACAAAGTCCGAGGTATGCGGTTGGACTGGGTTCCTTGACACAGGTATTAGGCGGTCTACGGTTTAAACAATAACATTAGTCAACATTGCCATGCTTGAACATACACTTCGCAAAATTGAGGAGCGGTTGCGCGGCGCCGGAACCCTGGAGAGCGGACAGAAATCTGAGTTGCTCGAGTTGGTGAAGGCTTTGAAGGAGGAGATTTCGGCTCTTGAAGTGTCCCAGCCTGATCAAGCTCATAGCATCGCCGGATTCGCGGATGTATCGACACACGAAGCCATGAGGGCTGGCAAAAGCCCAGAACTTCTGTCGCACGCGGTGGGAGGGCTTTCGTCGAGCGTCCAGGGGTTCGAGCAAGCCCACCCTCGCTTGACCGAGGTCGTCAACCGACTGGCCGTGTTGCTGTCGAATATGGGAGTTTGAGCTGGAGCGGGTTGGCCATGAGCAACGCCTCGATCGTCGTGCGCGACGCCCTGCCCAGCGACGTGGCAACCGTCCGGGAGTTCAACCGGCGTCTTGCCCTGGAAACGGAAGGGTTGAATTTGGATGGAGAGGTGCTTCATCAGGGGGTGTTGGCCGTTCTTCAGGATCCAGTGAAGGGTCGTTACTTTCTCGCGGAAGAGGGAGGGCGGGTTGTGGGCCAGACGATGATCACTTTCGAGTGGAGTGACTGGCGGGGAGGATGGATTTGGTGGATACAAAGTGTTTACGTCGCGATGGAAGCCAGGCGGCGCGGCGTATTCAGAGGCATTCACTCTCATATCCTGAACCAGGCAAAGGCGAGCGCCGATGTGCGCGGGGTAAGATTGTATGTGGATCAGCACAACCACGCGGCGCAGGACGTTTACAGCGCTTTGGGTTTGACCCGAACCGGTTATCTGTTTTTCGAGCGGCTCTTTCAGCCACCGTCCAATCCGGGACGGTTCGACGCCGAAGGTTTCTGATCTGAAATCCACGTTCCGATCCTGGCCACTCTGCGGCGCTCCGCTCTTGAATCTGCCCGAGAACTAGTCATGGTGGGGTCCATGAAATCTTCCAGGCGATCTTTCCTCGGCGCCGCCCTGGGCGGCGCCGCCTCACTTTCCGCTGCGGGTTCACTGCCAGCTCTAGGCGCGTCAAGCAAGGCGCCGCGACCCGCCGTGAAGCTCGCGGTGTCGACCTATTCCTACTGGCATTTTCGCGATCCGAAGGTATCCGTCAGCACCGTGATCGAAAAGTGCGCCGACTTGGGAGTTCAAGGAGTTGATGTGCTCCATCGGCAGCTTGACAGCGAAGAGCGATGGCATTTGCAACGGCTCAAGCGCCATGCATTCTTGAATGGAGTCGATTTGATGGCCCTTTCGATCCATCAAGACTTTGTGGACCCGAGCAAAGAGGAACGCCAGAAGAACATTGATCACACCCTGCGCTGCATCGAAATCGCGTCGCAGATGGGCATTCCATGCATCCGGTTGAACTCAGGAAGGTGGAACACCATCGCCGCGTTCGACAAACTCATGGAAGCGCGCGGCGAGGAGCCGATTCTTCCTGGTCATACCGAGGAAGAAGGATTCAAGTGGTGTATCGACAGCATTGAGAAATGTATCTCGAAAGCCGAGGAAAACGGGGTGATTCTGGCGCTGGAAAACCACTGGGGACTAACCCGCACTCCGCGTGGTCTTTTGAAAATTCTGAACGCGATCCCGTCTCCCTGGCTGGGGGCATTGATGGACACCGGCAACTTTCTCGAGAACCCGTACGAAAAACTCGAGATGATCGCCCCAAAGACGGTGTTTGTTCAGGCTAAAACCTATTTTGGGGGCGGAGAATGGTACACGCTGGAACTGGATTACACACGCATCGCCAAGATTCTCGCTGACGTCGGCTATGCCGGGTATGTGTCGCTCGAGTTTGAAGGCAAAGCCCCTTCCGACGAAGGAGTTTCGCGCAGTCTGGAGATGCTCAGAAGATCGTTCAAGATCTGACGAGATGAATTCTCGTAACAATTGGCCAGAAGTCGGTTGAAAAGCCAACCGACTGAGACTAGCTTGCCATCACGATGTTGGACGACCGACCTTACATGCGCCGCTCTTCGTTCGAAACGAGGTGGTCGCAAACGGTCGTTTTGATTGTCGCTCTGGTGGGGGTGTACGTGATTCAGCGGATTGAGCTTCTGCAGCATTCCCAGTCTGGACGCGTCGGTTTAGATTCCCTTGCGCTAACTCCGGAATTCCATCGTGGCGCCTGGATGTCCAGTATTGCGCGCTGGTGCTGGCAGGTGTTCTCGTTTCAATTTTTGCATGGAAGTCCCATGCATC
This sequence comes from Verrucomicrobiales bacterium, assembly GCA_005805305.1. GTDB lineage: Bacteria > Verrucomicrobiota > Verrucomicrobiia > Limisphaerales > F1-80-MAGS106 > F1-80-MAGS106. The sequence goes on along the minus strand of SYMW01000088.1, from coordinate 8,085 downwards.
TTTTCCTCAATTGTCTGTCACTCTATTTCGTGGGCCCATCCGTCGAGCAAGCCTTGGGTTCCCGGCGATTTTGGAAGCTTTTTATCTTCTCAGGCGCCGGAGGAGGGCTGCTTCAAGTCTTGCTGGTGAACCTCTTTTCAAATCATTTCTCGGGCGGCATCGTCGTGGGCGCGTCGGGCGGATTATTTGGCTTGATCGCGGCGTTTTCGGTCCTGCATTGGAATCAGACGATCACCATGCTCGTCGCCTTTCTCATCCCTCTTTCCATCCGGGCGAAATATCTCCTGGCGCTCGGTCTGGTGATCGCCGGAATCGGCATGTTGGACCGTAACACGGAAGTCGCGCACGCGGCTCATTTGGGGGGGTTGATCGTGGGGTTTTTCTACGCCAAATGGCTCGGAGGCGCCAGACCCAGCTGGCTCGCCTGGCATCGCTTTCGATCCCCCTCTCGAACTCGCGAGTTGGTCAGGACTCGGGTCAGCACTGTCGAAGGCTGGAAGAAGGCCGCCCCGACACATTCGGAAGACCTCCCGCCCGCGGAGTTCATCAGCCGCGAGGTCGATCCGATCTTGGATAAGATCTCAGCCCACGGAATTCATAGTCTGACGGATCGCGAACGAAGAATTCTCGAGGCTGCTCGGGCGAAGATGTCCAAGAGATAGTCTGCCCCGCGCCGGGCGCCGCCGGAGGGCGCACGAACGCCCATCAGCCAGGGATCCAAAACACAAAGTCGCCGTCGAATCCAGTAAGCGAATGCCGGCCCGCCTCCGTCCACGAGAATTCATTCTCTAGGGCTTTGCGAGCCTCCGCGCTCAACAAGAGACCTTGACGAAGCAAGCCCGCGAGTTTTTCCATTCGGAAAACAAAGTTGACATCGCGGCCCGTGAGATTTTCCTCACCCAACGAACCTGCTCCGCCGAGCAGCACTTGCCCCCGGTGCAACACCACCCTGAACGGGAGCTTGTGGGATTCCTGCATGCCTCTCAAGGTGCGCACGGTCATGGCGATGCGGCTCGGATCCGTGACCGACGGCCAGTAGGCGAGCAGTCCGTCTCCCAAGAATTTGTTGATGGAACCTCCGTGGGCCTCGATATGATTCTTGCAGTCCGCCAGCCACCTCCCCGTGATTTGAGGGATCTCGGTGTCGCTCACGAGCTGATGCAGACGTGTTGAATCAATCACGTCGGCCACCATCAGCCAAAGGTCCACGGTCCGAATTTCGTGCAGGGTGAGCTGGCCATCCCGGGCTTCAACGATCATGGAGTCGGATGCGTCTCGGAAGACAATTCGAACTGGGCCTAGATCGATTTGATCGCGGTCCTTGAGAATGACCGGTTGCACGACCCGCCGCCCGTTGATGTAACTGCCGTTGCTGCTGCCCAGGTCTACAAAACAAAACCGGCCGTGTTCCTGGGCGTGGATCAACGCGTGCCGACGGGAGATCTTGTCCTGAGGCAGTATCACATCATTGCCAGGAGTCCGGCCGATGCTGCAAGAATTCTGAAGAACATGCTCAGATCCGTCTGCCAGGATCAGACGTGGCTGTTTTGTGCGTAAGCAGTTCGGCCCTTCCACTTCTGCGCTACTATGCGCTGTCCCTCATCGATCATCAAAGTAAAAATCCAAAATTCAACCGAGCTCATGAAGGGGCCGAGACCGCGGATTCGTCCTTTGAAGCACATCCCAAGTCGCCTGAAGTCTGACCCATAATCCATGATTCTATCCGGGCGAGAAGGCGTCGAACTTTCTCGTCAAGCGCTCCCGGTTTCGTTAAAGAGAGCGGCGTGAATCCCCAGAACACCACACGTGTCAAAGCGAACACCGGAGTTCTGGACCGGCAACCACCCATTGGCTGAGAATGACTTTGCGACAGACCTATGCACTGGCTCCAAATCTATGACCCGCTTGGGAACGCCCTCCTGTCGACACTTGTGGCCACGCTGCCCGTGGTCGTGCTGCTCGGTTCAATCGCGCTGCTGAAGGTTCAAATCCATTACTCCGCCCTGGCGGGTCTCGTGATCGCTTTGGCGGTTGCGGTGTTTTCGTACGGGATGCCCGTCAAGCTGGCCGGCTCCGCGGCGCTTTACGGGGGCGCTTATGGCTTGTTTCCAATTGGTTGGATTATTCTGAATTTGATTTTTTTATACCAACTGACGGTTGAGAAGGGGCAGTTTACCATCCTCCGCAGCAGCTTGGCCGCCCTCGCTCCGGATCCTCGAATCCAAGTCATCCTGGTGGCGTTCTCTTTTGGAGCGTTCTTTGAAGGGGCCGCCGGGTTCGGCACTCCGGTTGCCGTCACGGCAGCGATCCTCATTCAGCTCGGATTCAAGCCTTTGGCCGCCTCGGGCCTTTCCCTCATCGCGAACACCGCTCCCGTTGCGTTTGGAGCTCTTGGAACTCCCATCATCGCGTTGAGTGGAGTGACGGGAATCGATCTCCACGATCTATCCTCAATGGTGGGGCGCCAACTCCCCTTCTTTTCGTTGATCGTTCCCTTCTGGGTCGTGTGGGCTTTCGCCGGGTTCCGAGGCATGATCGAGGTCTGGCCGGCCGCGCTGGTGGCCGGCGTCTCATTCGGCATCCCGCAATATTTAGTTTCCAACTTCCACGGCCCTTGGTTAGTCGACATCATAGCATCTATTTGTTCCATGGCGGCCTTGACGGTTTTGCTTCAGTTCTGGCAGCCGAAAACACGGTGGAAGTTTGGCGAAACAAACGAAATCGAAACGGCTCGCCAACCGGTTTACTCCGCCGGCACGGTTTTCCGCGCATGGATTCCATGGATCCTCTTGAGTGTCTTTGTGTTTGCGTGGGGAATCCCCCAGGTGAAGAAAAGCTTGAACACGCTGTCCGCGCCCGAGTTCCCGGTTGCCGGCCTCCATCAAGTCATTGTCCGCACCCCCCCTGTGGTGCCGGTGCCCACTGCGGAAAATCCAACGAAAAGCGAGGAGGCGGTCTTCAAGCTGAACTGGCTCTCCGCAACCGGGAGCGGCATCTTGGCGTCGGCAGTTCTCGCGGGGATCCTCATGGGCTTTAAACCCAAGGAACTGGCGCGAGTGTATGTTTCGACCTGCTTCCGGGTGAGGCATTCATTGATCACGATTGCGGCCATGCTGGCGCTGGGCTTTGTCACCAAATACTCCGGTACGGACGCGACGCTGGGATTGGCCCTCGCGAAGACCGGCGTGCTCTATCCTTTCTTCGGGACACTGCTGGGATGGCTTGGAGTGGCCCTCACGGGATCGGACACAGCCTCCAACGTCCTCTTCGGCAGTTTGCAAAAAATCACCGCGGAACAGACCGGGATCAGCCCCACCTTGATGGCGGCGGCCAATAGCTCCGGAGGGGTCATGGGCAAGATGGTGGACGCGCAAAGCATTGTGGTCGCGAGCACGGCGACCAACTGGTATGGCCACGAAGGGGAGATTCTGCGCTACGTCTTTTTCCACAGCATCGCGCTGGCTTCCCTGGTCGGCCTCCTGGTCTATCTCCAAGCTTACGTCAGCCCGTTCACGGAGATGGTGGTGCGCTGATCCAAAGTCACAGAGCGCAAAGAGGCAGCAGATTCCCATCGCCTTGAAATCCCATCTCGCGGAGGCCGCTCTCGAGGATGAGATCTCCGCGCCGGGAAGCTTCGAGCCAGAGCGCTTCGGACGCTTCGAGAATGGTTAACGAGAGGGTATCAGCGATGCGGACGACTCGGGGCGCTTCCCCCGAGGCCATCGCGAGGGAGGCGATCGCCTCCTCCACAACCTCTCGATCCGTGTCAAAATGAATAGGAATCTTCGCGCTTTGCGGAGCCAGGGCCGTGAGCGCGTTGAGATAGGTGGAACGAAGATCGACCGCTCGCGACAGACGTGTCGTGGTGAAATCGGCGATGCCGAGCCCCACCGCGTTTCCGTGAGTTTCCGGGGTGAGATCCCGGATGAAAAGGCGTTTGACAAATGGCGCCGGACGGGAGCCGCGGATCAACGAGGCGGAGTAGCCCGAGCCGTCCCTCCCGATTACGTTCGGATCCATCCCCGAGCCGCTGATGTTCTTTCCCATGCGATCGACAATCAAGAGATCGATCTCATCGAAGGGTAGCTTGGGCATCAATCCCAATGCTTCCTCAAGCAAAGCGTCCTCACCTGATTCCATGTCCTCTCTTGGCAGAACGACGACGCGACAAGTCTCATGCATGCGGCCCTCCAGGACAGCAATGCCTCCCAAGACCGGGGCCGTTTCGATGATCTTGCTGGCGATTCCTCGGATGGATTTCTCGAACCCAATCCGGCTGGCCGCGGCATGAAGGACGGTTGCTCCCATCCGCTTTCCGAGCCCGACCGCGCACATTTTGAGAAGGCCGCTGCCAATGGCTCCTTTGAAATCCGTGTGCGGCTTGACGCGGTTCACGAGGACTATGCCATCGGCATTCAGCGCCTCGGCGCTGCAATACACGGGAATCCCGTCGCGGCTCATCCCGATCTCGCGAACTTCGAGTGAGGAAAGGATCGGCGCGCGCATGGCGGCCTCCGTGATCCCGTAAGTAGCCAAGACGCTTGTTTGTCCTTCCGGAGTCGCGCCCCCATGACTTCCCATGGCGGGGATGATGAACGGATCTCCGCCCGCCGCCCGAATCTGCAGGAGAACCTCGGCGACGATGGAGATGAGGTTCGTGATCCCACGGCTGCCCACAGCGACGGCAATGCGGCCTCCTGGAACTATCCGATGCCTGATCTTGGCGAATTCCGAAGCGACTGCGGCTCCCAGATGGAAGGGGGGACCGGGCAGAAAATTCTGGCGCAAACAGAACATTCTTGGCAGATCACGGTTCATCATTCTGGGTTGATAGAAAAGCCGACCTTGAATATTTGCAATGCTATCTCGAGTGCCCTTTCGCTTGCCCGAGCGCATGGGCACGACGTCGTTCCAGAGGGTTGCGGCGGACCCGATCAATCAACTCGCGACAGGACGACCGAGTCAGGACTTGTGGTGGGGGCCCGAGAGAGCTTAACCTGCGTTTGCCGATGAGACACATTGGATGGACAATTATACTGGCTTGCGTGGTGTCGGGCTCGATTCAGGGCGAAACCCCTTATCATGATCTGGACGCGCCGCCCCACCTCTATCACCAGCGAATTCCCCAAGACCGATTTTCCAGGCTAAAGCGAGATCTCGAGAGTGGATCGACCCACGGGTTGGCCGCAGACAAAGGTGAGAAAGAGTTCTTGCTCGCGCTCTTGAAGGCTCTGGACATCCCAACCACGTCTCAAATGTGGGTTTTTTCAACCACAAGCCTTCAGTTGAGTTTGATCTCCCCGTCCAATCCCCGCGCACTTTTCTTCAACGAGGACACCTATGTCGGCTACATTCCAGGGGGACGAATCGAAGTGATTTCGATCGATCCTGAATTGGGAGGCATTTTTTACATCTTCGATATCCCGCGGGAGGGGCAACCCGCCCGGCCTGAGCGGTCGGGGCGCTGCATGAACTGCCACGCGAACGAGGACACTGGGCAGGTGCCGGGATTGCTGGCGAAATCTGTGATCCCTGGACCGGGAGGAGGGAGCCTCACTGCTTTCAGAATCGGGGTGACGGGCCATTCGATCCCCTTCAAGGAACGGTTCGGTGGATGGTTCGTGACGGGCCTGGGTGGCATCACCAACCACGTTGGCAATCTTGTCGGACGGCTTTCGGCGCAGGGGTTGGCCATGACCCCAAGGCCTCCTGAAGGCGCCTTCAATGCCAGTCACTACCCAGAACCCACTAGCGACGCCCTCGCCCAACTCTTGCATGAGCACCAGGTGGGATTTGTGAATCGGGTGGTCGAGGCTTCTTACCGCGCTAGAACCCTCATGCATTCCAGCAAGGGAATCCTGACCGGCTCGCAAGACGCGGAACTGGAGTCGCAAGCAGCCATCCTCGTGCGATATCTTTTGTTCGCGGAGGAAGCCGCGGTTCCCCCAAACCAGATCCTGGCCCAATCCGCCTTCAAGAAAGACTTCTTGAAAAACCGCCGCGTGGGTCCTCGCGGCAGATCGCTCAAGGATTTGAGCCTCGAATCCAGACTGATGCGGCATCGATGCAGCTACATGATCTACACGCCCTTGTTCACCGGCATGCCGGAAGTGATCCTCGGGAAGGTTTATCGGCGGCTTTCAAAGGCCCTGGCACCCGGTGGAACCGAAGCGGAATCGGCCTCCCTCCAGGCTGAGGAAAAGGAGGCCATCCGGGAGATACTTCGGGAAACGGCGCCGGCTATTCCCCGGGGCCTGTTTCCGTGAAGCGTCACCACAGAATCGCTTCCAAAGGCCTCGGCTGCCTGCCGCCGATCAATGTTTTCGCGCCGGCTTGCAGCGCGCGCATTGAATAAAAAGCATCCAGGCTTTTGCAAATCTCCACGAGATTCAACGGCCGTTTTAAGGCTCAACTCGCGAGGGGGGGCGAGACGATGTCAGAACGAATATCCCGAAGCGCCGGGAACATCTGTCGATACTGCCTCAGGCTTGGAAGATCAATCGCATGCTGAATCACGGTTTCTCGATCCGCCGCGTCCGCGACGATCTCCCCATGGGGATCCGAGATCAGAGTACGTCCGGAGTAATTTAGCATCGGGTCGCTGCCGCATCGGTTGACGCCGAGCACGAAGGACTGATTTTCGATCGCTCGGGCTTGGAGCAATCTGACCCAATGATGCAGGCGGGCGTTTGGCCAGCTCGCGATGACGATATAAAGTTCGGCCCCGGCGCGGGCGGAGGGCCGGAATACTTCCGGAAACCTGAGATCATAGCAGATGTGGAGAGACACGACCACGTCGCCGATCTTGAAGCAGCACTGCGACCGGCCGGCATCGTAATGATTAGCCTCTCCTCCAAGAACGAACGGCTGCATTTTGGTGTAGCGAGCCAACCCGGCTCCATCGGGGGAGAAGGCGACGGATTGGTTCAGACCGCGGCCACTGGGCGACCGGCCCAGCACGCCTCCAACCACATAGAGATGATGCTTTCTGGCGAGATTGGAAAGGAAGAGTTCGGTTTCCCCCCCCGCGTCCTCCGCGAGCCGTTCCGTGTCCATCGTGAAGCCAACCGCGAAGAGCTCGGGCAATGCAAGCACTGTGCCCGGTGTCAAATTGGCCGCTTCGACCAGGCGCGAGACTTTCTCAAAGTTGGAGCGTTTGTTTTCCCAGGCAATGTCAAATTGGAGGCCGGCGATGTTCATGAGGGCTCAGTCTAGCCCCGGGGCAAGGGCCGCGGAAAGGAAGTTTTTTTAAACTTAAAACAACCTTTGCGCCGCCGCGATGTCCCTGGCGATTTGAAGGCGAAGTTCCTCTGCGTTCGCGAAACGCGCTTCCTCGCGAAGTTTTCCGAGGAATTTCACCTCGGCGGAACAGCCATAAAGGTTGCCGCTGAAATCCAGCAAGTGGACCTCGCAACGGAGTTCCCTCGAATGGGGGGAAAGGGTTGGGCGGAAGCCGAGGTTGAGCACGGCTTGATGGGCTTGTCCCTCGATTTGAACGGTCACCGCGTAAACACCATTCGGAGGAACAGCCAAGCCCGTCACATCCAGATTCGCCGTTGGAAAACCCATCCTTCGGCCAAGCCGGTCGCCTTCCACCACCTTGCCAGACAGCGTGTAAGGGCGGCCTAATAGGCTTGAAGCGACATCGAAATCGCCTCGGGCAATGGCGTCACGAATGCGAGTGCTGCTCACAGTTTGGCCATCCGATAGCACTGCTGGAGTGGCGCGCACAGTAAAGCCGAAACGAGCGCCTGTTTCTCGAAGAACATTGAGATCGCCGCTTCGTTTGTGGCCAAATCGGAAATCCGCGCCCACCCAGACGCTCGCCAAGGGAGCAAATGAGCGCGCAAGTTCCTCGGAGAATTGGGCGCCGCTTTTGAGGCTGAAAACCTCATCGAAGGGGATGAGCCAAAGAACGTCGGGCCCCAATGCGCGTATGACTTCGAGGCGTTTTTGGAGGGGATAAATGAAGGGGGGCACTTTCTCCGGCGCCACCACGGTGCTGGGGTGTTTGTCAAAGGTGACGACAAGGGCGACCCCTTCCGCTCGTCGGGATTCATCGATCAATCCTTCCAGGATTTTTTG
>SYMW01000087.1 GCA_005805305.1 Verrucomicrobiales bacterium | reverse complement strand
GCTCGATGAAAATCACCGAGGACGTGAGAAAATTCGCCGCCGAACTCGGCGTCGCGGAGGACGAAGCCCTTAAAAAGGGCCTGGAAGCGAAGTCGAAGGAATTCGTCGAAAAAGGGGCCCAGGTCTATAGCCCGGCCTGAGTCGCGGTCGAATCGCCATGCATCAGGCCCATTCAGAGATCAGACTCGCTTCAGTTGCTCGCTTATCCAAGGCGTGACTATGCAATCCTCGGCAGGGCTGCGCTGCCTCGCAATCGCGATTGGGTGGAGTCAAATTGAAGATTTGCCGAGTTTTCAACCGCCACTGGATGATGAGAAAAATGTGAAACCGCCGAATGACCCGCAGCCCTGTGCCATCCAGGCTGCGCGGCAGCCCTGCCCCGCCTTTGCCTGGAATGTCGCGTCTTAGTCGCCTCGGCCATGGAGATGCATCAGCTTAGATACGTGGTCGCGGTGGCGCGAGCGGGGAATTTCTCACGGGCGGCAGAGCAATGCCACGTGTCGCAGCCTTCCCTGAGCCAGCAGATCCAAAAACTCGAGGGGGAACTGGGCGAGCGGCTCTTCGACCGCATGAGGAGGGAAACGAAGCTCACCCCCGTGGGAGAAGCCTTCTTGCGCCGGGCCGTGCGCATCCTCGAGGAAGTCGACGCGGCGAAGCGCGAGGCCATCGAGATGACAGGCCTCCTTCGAGGGGTGCTCACCGTGGGTGTCCTGCCCACCATTGCACCCTACCTTCTGCCGCCGGTGCTGTCCCAGTTTGCCGAGTTACATCCCGGAATGGAATTGGTGGTTCAAGAGGACACCACGGCGCGGCTGCTGAAGGCCGCGCATGCTTATGAGATCGATGTCGCCGTGGCCAGCTTGCCCATCCAGGACGACCGGATCGAAGTGCGTGAGCTGTTTTCCGAAGAATTGTTGCTCGCCCTGCCAGCGCACCACCGGCTGGCTCGAAAACAAGCCGTGAGCGTGAAGGATCTTGAGAAAGAGCGCCTCATCGTCATGAAGGAAGGCCATTGCCTCGGGGACCAAGTGCTCAGCTTCTGCGACCGGCGAGGCGTGCACGCCAAGATCAGCTTTCGCGGCGCGCAATTGGAGACCATCCAGTCCCTGGTGCGCTCCGGATTGGGGATTTCCTTGATTCCTGCCATGGCGGCCCTCTCCGACCGCCCCGACGCGCCGGCTTACAGATCCTTCACATCGCCCAAGCCCAGTCGCAAAATCGTGGCGCTCTGGCCCCGCCAACGGCCTCCGGGCCTCGCAGCCAGCGAATTCTTGAAACTGATCTCAAAACGCTGAGGATTTCCAGTCGTTCGCGCGAGATGATGCGCGACGTCATAAGGTATTGATGACGTCGTTTCTGCCTCCGGATATCTGAATGTCCGGAAGAGGAAGCAATCGCCTCCACTTTCAGAGGCGTGCCTGGCTCGCGATCGTCTCGAGATCCACGATCGCGGCTCGATTCCCAGCTTTCTTGACCAGATCGCAGATCAATTCGATCGATCGATACTCCGGATCCATGGGGTAGAGCACTGAAGGATGGCAGAGAAAATCAAACACAGCCCGGCGCTCGATCGCCCACTCAATGCTCCTCCGAATCGCTTCAAGAAAATCATCCAGCTTCCAGCGGCAGTGCCGGAACGCGCCGACGTCGCTAATCGGGCTCATGGGAATGTCGATCAACCCTGTGGGATACGTGAATGGCTGAGCCCCGCTCTGGGCCTCCACGATGCCATCCAGGGTGTCCTTCGTCGCGGGGACGCCTGGCTTGCCGTAAGGATGCGCCGGATACTTGCTGCTCACCCATTTGAAGCCGAGATCCAGCATCAGGCGCTGCACGTCGGGCCGGCCCTGCAAGCCCTCGACGAACCCTCCCGGCGTTCTGAATCCAACCGGTTTGACGCCGAGCCTGGCCCGCATGGCATCCGAGCATAGCTGAATGTTGCCGCGTATGACCTGCGCGGTTGACTTGCCTTCGATCAGCCACGGCGCCCGGTTGAAGCGGTATTGGATGTCCCCGGCTTTTTGCGCCAGCACAAAGACGTGATCGTAAGTGTGGTTGCCGATCGAGTGCCCCGCGCTGTTCAGATCTTTTAGCCAATCCACATTTTCTTGCTCGAACACCTGGCCGACCACGAAGAAATGCATCACTCCGCCATGGGCCTGGACTCGGCGGGCCGCCTCCGTCGCGTAGCGTTTTGATTCGGCATTCAAGTTGCCTTTCTCGTAATCCCAATGCGTGTCCTCCCATTTGGGGAAATTTCTCGCCATCTCCAAATCCATTGTGACCGCAATGAGCGCCCGGTCGCGCCGGTTCCTGGATCCTTCCGTGGACACTCCTTCAGCGCCCGCAAGCCGTGGCGCGGCGCTGGCGCACAGCGCCATCGCCGCAGCTCGAAGGAACTCGCGGCGGGAGGCTTCGCGGCCAACCGTCGCTGGCCCACTCATTCCCCGATTCGACGCGTCGTGGGTTGGAGTTTCGGCCGGTGCCGATGTCTGATCATTTCGAAGGGGAGGCTGGCACATAACATATCCAAGAGACCTGGGTGACGAGCTGGTTCAGCGACGCGAATGCAATGTGCGCGCTCGTTGAAAACTTGGGGGTCACATGGGCGGGAAACGTGGCGAGCGTCGCGTCCCCCACTAAAAAAACGTTAAAATCCTTCGACAAATTTTCATATCCGGCGCAGGTCCGAGCATAGCACATATCCGTGGCGTATCCGGTCAAAAGAATATGGCGAATCCCCTGAGCCTGGAGATAATGCTTCAGCTTTTCGTAACCCTCCGCGTCGTAGACCACCACATCGTCAGGGTGCACATCGATGTCGCGGGTGACAGGAATCGGCAAGTCCCAAAAACCCGTGTTGTTGTAATGCGCGGAAGAGTCCAGTCCTGGGAATTGTTTAAAATAATCCACGACAGGCTTATCTTCCGAAAGGCGCAGCACGGCTGGAAGCGATTCGCCGCGATAGCGGAAACTCCGCAGCTTGCGGTCTAGCTCCAGGGCCCCCTGGCGCCGCTCCTCCGGCCCCGGTCTATGCGAGAAGGATCGATACATGCTTCGCCTGATCGAGTCTCCACTCCCGGGCAGACTGTAAAGGATCGCGCCGACTTTTCCCCGAAGAGATTTGTGGAAGGGATCGATCACGCCTCGTGTGTGGGCCCCCGCGATGTGATTTTTCTCGGGAGTGCAGAAATCGGCGACCCCGGCGGGCTCCGGAGTCACCCAACCCTGACCATCATCGATGCCCCAAGGATGCACCATCACGATCGCCGTCTGGGCCGCGCGCAATCGATTGGGCATTTCAATGATGCCGCGCGCATTGTAGCTCCAGCGCCAGGCCCGCACCATCAGATCCGCGCCCGTGTCATTCACAAGAACTGGGGCTTCCCATCGATTCGTTTCGCGAATCGGTTCGACCCACTCCGGATGATCCGCAAGTAATGGAGCCGGATTTCTCACAGGCACGAATTGGTTGTCGTATAATCTCGGACTCTCCCCAGCCAGCCCGACCGCCATTGGAACGATCGAGATCAAACAGGCGAGGAATCGTGGCCTGATCGAAGACGGCGGAAACACGAGGCTATTCATGGTTTTGAGGGGATGGGCGCGGCTTGTTGGAGATAAGAAAAAAGATCACGCAATTCGACAGGCGTGAGCGGCAACAGCAAATCTTCAGGCATCAACGAGACGCTGGATTCCTGGACCGATAATACCTGGGACCGCGGCAGAAGCACTCGTTCTCCATGCGTGTTCATGAGGGCGAGATTTCCCCCGGGTTCATCGGTCACCAGGCCCGAGAGAGCTCTGCCATCCTGGGTCTCCACCACAAAGCCTAGAAACTCCCTTCGGATGACGGCGCTTGGATCCACCAGGCTGGCCAGGAGAAACTCCCGATCGGTCCGGTTGGCAAATGTGAGGTCGGGTCCGAACGCCCTGCCCTCGCCAAACAGTGCGTGGCATGGAGCGCAGAGGCGAACAAACAGCCGGCGGCCCCTGGAAGGTTCGCCAATGCCCGCGTTCAGATCGTTGTTGAGCCGCCGCATCACCGCGAGTTTTTCCTCCGATGAGCCGCCTTGGACCCGGCCCCAAATTTTTCTCACCCGTTCATCCAGACCCGGATCTTTGTGAATGGCAATCACACCCAACTGCTCGTGGGAGATGTCGATTGATGGAATGCGCCCCGACTCCACGGCGCTGAGAAGCTCCCGAGCCCACGATTTCCGGTTGAGCAATGCCAGGCGGGCGCGGGCGCGAACGCGGTCCGGCAAGGACTGGTATCGCCGCGCGAGTTCCTGAGCTACCGAGGGGTCATCGAACGTCCCCAGCGCATCCACGGCTGAGATCTGAATCGCCTGAGAGACATCGCCAAGCAGCCCGCACAACAGATTGATGTCTGCTGGAGCACCCAGATCGCCCAGCAACCGAACACAACTCTCGAGCACCCCGAGATCGCCTGCCCGGGACGAAACCAACTCCCGGGCCCGCGCCGCAGCTCCAGGATGGTCGAGCCGGCACGCCACACTGATAAGCGCGGGATCCATCGTGTCGCGCCGCCAAACAGCCGCGATCCAGGCCGCGAGTGCCGGAGATTTGATCCCAACGGAAGCCCGGGCCTGTTGCGTCGAAATTTCTTTCATCGCGGTTCGCGCGAACAAGCCACCTCCACCAAGCGGTTGTGATGGTTTGGGTCGGTCTCGAAACGCCAGATCCACTGCGGCCAGCAATCGGCGCCGGGACGAGTCGTCAGGCGCGCTCGCGAGCAGTCGCGCGCAGGCCTCCCCACTCGCTTGGCTCTCCTCAGCAATCCAGCGGCGCGTCAAGCGTTCGTGAATGCCGTCGCGAACAAGCTTCGATGCCCAGGCTGCGGGAGAGGAAAAGAAAGCAGCCACCCCGGGCATGCCGGCTACGGATTGACGTTCCACCGCCCACCAAAGCAGGAGCGGGATGAATCGATCCTCGCCGTCAACGTCTCGGGTGAGGAGGTTTTCCACGACAGGCATGGCCTCATTTGGCGGCAGCCGCGCCGCGCTTGAGGCCAATTGGGCCCGGACAGTGACATCGGGTTCCACAAGCGCCATCCGCGCCATCATTCCCACGAGCCGCTCCGGAACCCGCCGCTCGTCGGCAAGCAATCGGACCGTCCACTTCCGGACGGCGGCGTTCCGGTGATGGAGACATTTCGCGGCGAAATCTTCGGTCAACCCTCCGCTCACATAAAGCCCCCAGAAGGCTTCCAAAGCCAGACGGCCGCTTTCCGCGTCAAAAACCAGGGCGCGCAAAGGCTGGATAGCCTCGGGATCGCGGCGGTCGGCGAGGAACCTGCGGGCTCGGCGTGAAAACCAATCGTTTTGATTTCCCATGAGCGCGATGAGCTCCGGAGTTGAGAGTTTCGCCAAGTCGGGGAGGAGCGCCGGCCGGGAGTTCACCGCCGCTATTCGATAAACTCGTCCGTTGAGGCGGTCCCACTCGGCATCCGGATCAGGATGGGCGGTTCGCGCATCGCACCAATCGGAGACATACACCGCCCCATCAGGACTCATCGTGACGTCCGTGGCGCCGAACCAGGTGTCATTTGCCTCAAGCAGCGTGCCTCCGTGCGAGGATGTGAATGTGGATCCGAGGGGTTGCACCGCGTGCCACTGAACCGTATGGCCCAGCAAATCGCCCGCCACATAGCGGCCGCGAAAACTGGAGGGAAGATTTGTGCCCGAGTAAAAGAGGCCTCCCACAGTGACATGCCCTCCAGTGAAGTTGGCGTGGGGAATATGATCAAAATAGCCGTAGGCATGTGGATTATGCAGACCACCGTGCTTGCCGAAGCTCTTCCAATAATAGCCGCCTTGAACCCCATGCAGATTTCGGTAGGGCCCAACGTTAGTGCTATAAATCAACTCTCCGCTGGCATCAAAATCCAGTCCCCAAGAGTTGCCGCCACCCTCGCAGAAAAGTTCGAACTCACGTGTGAGCGGATGATAGCGCCAGACGCCTTGCTGAAACTCGATGCCCCTAATCATAGACGTCACGGTGCTCCCTTGGCAGCCGTACAGCCATCCGTCCGGCCCCCAAGTCAGGGAGTTGGCGACCGAATGAGCGTCCTCCATCCCAAACCCAGAGAGGCAAACAACCGGATCTCCGTCCGGAATGTCATCCCTGTTCGCGTCAGGATAAAACAGCAGGTAGGGCACATTCAACACGAACACGCCGCGATGACCGAACGCGAGTCCGGTGGCGAGGTTCAAATCGCTCACAAAATCATGAGACTCGTCGGCCAGCCCGTCGCCATCCTGGTCCTCGAGAATGGTGATCCGATCGGCGCCTTGAGGGCCGTGCGGCGGCGGCGCGGGAACTTGATCGTAGCGAGTCCTTGACCATCGATCGACCCGGCTGCGCTTCAAACCGGCGGGATTCGGGTATTGAAGATACTGAATCACCCATAATCGGCCACGGTCGTCGAACTCAATGCAAACCGGCTGAGCAATCCGGGGCTCGCTCACGGCCAGCCGCGCCTCCAGTCCCTGGGGCAAGCGCATCCGCCGCACGGCCTCGGACGGCAAGTAGCCCTGCCCCATCGCGCGCTCAATCAGCAACAGCCAGCAGAACAGAAGCTTCAAAACCCCTCCGCCAAAAATGCCACAAAAGACCCCGGCGCGGACGGCTCCACGTTGGTGTCGAACAGACCGTCGGAGTTGCTGCCACAGGTTCATTTCTCTCGGTTTCCAAGTCCAGGATCAGGCCTCGATTCGTTTTCGGCGGCCCGCGTCCAGGGCCATTTCGGACTTGCTGCGCCGTTGGGTTCGAGCCGCGCCATCCAGGCGATCAAACCCTTGCCAATAACCAACGTTCGCGATCGAACCCTTGGTTCACCAGATGAGAAGTACGATGGCGATAGCCATTACGATTAAGGAAAAAGGCTGGGCATGGCGACTTCAAAAAAATCGGAACTCGATCATTTTGACGGCGTGCAATGGAACTCCGCCAACTCGAGCGGCAAATTGTGGACGCGCATGCATGCTTGACTAGCGCCCTGAAAATGCTGCGATGAGGAGTATGAAAAACGGCTCGGCGATACAGATTCAAACGATTCGGTTGTTGGTGTTGTGCGGCGTGATGGCGGCCTCGACGCAAGTGGGTCGCGCCCAAGCGCCCGACGCTCCCGCTTTGCTCGACACCAAACCCGCTTTCATGCAGGTCCTCACGAATGTGACGCGGATCACCAACGCGGTCATAGTCACCAACTACGTCGTCGTGACAAACCTGACTTTCACAACGAACCTTTTCAATGCCGCGGGCCAGTTGCTGCGGCCCGTGCCAGCGGCGCTTGCGGGAATTCCTGGAGCCGTGCCTATTCCTCAAACGTCGCCACCAGCTCCGGCCAAACCCGTGGCGCCCGCGCCGGACCCAGCCGCGATCAAAGACGGCCAGTTGAAAGTCGTCAGGGAATTGCTCACGCAAAGTTTGTTGGGAGCCTCGAATGTGCTCGCATCGCCCGGCTATTTTGCAGATTCCAAGCCCCACTCCATCGCCATGCCGGAGGGGGTGACTTCTTTCGACCGAAAGAAGAGCCAAACCTTCTTGACCGCCATGAATGACGCGGCGAAAAGAGCTGCTCCCGAAACTGCCACCCTCTTTTCTCAAGCGATCAAGCAGTTGAATGCCGCGGATCCGGCGGCCATCCTCAAGGGAGGACCCACCGCCGCGACGAAACTGCTTCGAGAGACGGACCTGGCGCGCTTGCACGAACAGGCACTCACCATCGTTCATCGCGCGGCTGTGGACGCGAATGTGGACGCGGCATATCGAAGCGTGATGCTGAAAGGCGGCGGATTGCTCGGCGCGGTTCTCGGCGCCGGCCCTGCGGTCGACACCGACACGCACATCGCCAAGGGGCTTCTGAAGGCGCTGTTTAACGAAATGGAAGTTCAGGAATCTCGGATCCGATCCGACCCCGCCGAGCGCAAAACCAAGGCACTCCAGGATGCGTTCACAAAGTAAAGCAACGAGCACCAAGAGCCCCTGGGAAAAGAGCGGAGGACCTCCCTCCCACCTCGGACAGCCAGCCCAGAGCGTCGCCGTCAGCCGCAGCTCCGCTCTGCACATCACGCTTCATCCGGTTTGTTCGGCTTGGTTGCTTGGCTATTCGTCATGGTTGACATTTGGCCGGCGCTGCGCGAAGTGCCAGAGAACTCCAGAAGGGTCAACGACGTACACGATCCGCAGACCCCAAGGTTGCATCGCTGGTGCCTTGGGAGCAGGCACTCCAAATTTCTTGGGCAGATCCAGAGCGACGATGTGAGCCCACCACGCATCCAAGTTGTCCACCATGAGCTGCATCATGAAATTCTCGGCCCAGTCCTTCTGGAAATGCTTTTGAAGAACAAAACTGCTTCGCCCGATCCGGAAGATCGCCACTTCACCGTCCAACTGTTTTTCAAATCCCAGCGCCTCATAAAACTGCTTGGATAGGGTGAAATCTCTTGCCGGTAAAAAGGCCCGGGCCATCTCGGTGCCTGTTGCAGTAATCATATTCGCAGATTGATCGTTGATATAGCCGCCGAACGACCCATATAGCTCAGCTCACCGATGGCGGCTCTCCGGGAGCACTCGAATTGCCAGGCTGCGCGGCGGGGCCGCCATTCGGCGCAGCGCCTGGTCCGACATCTTTGACCGGTCTCCTGCATGCTTGAGCACGTCGCCCATACAAAATGTCACGCACCCACGGACTGTCGTAGCGTGGACCTCTAATGGCAATCCTCAACATCAACCCCATCACTTCCCAAGGCCCAGCCACGTCGAGCATCCGAGCCGATGTGACCACGGTCGGCTTGGGCACAACAAAGCCTCCGACCTTTTTGAGAGCCTGAACGAATGCAATGTCCTCGCCCGCATGGAGACTCTCCGAAAACCCGCCCGCTGCACGGTAAGCTTCCCGGGTGCAAAACAGAAAACAGCCCCCGACCAATCGGAGGAGCCGGCCCATCCCGCACGCCATGAAATGAATGATGCGTCCCCAAATCGGAATGGAGCCTTCAAGGTCAGGGACACAGCCGCCACCGGCAGCGCCAGATCGCATCGCTGTAAGAGCGGCGGTAACCGCTCGTTCGTTGACCTGCGTATCCGCATCCACGAAAAAAACACCTCGCCACACGCTACCCGTGCGCCCGCATTGCGGACGGCGGAGATCTTGCGGTGCTCGACTCGAAGCGTGCGGACTCCCGTTTCTCGCGCAATCTGGGGAGTCGAATCCGTGGAAGCGTCATCCACCACAATCACCTCGTACCGCTCCGCAACCATGTCCATCGTCGTGCGGATGCTGCCCAGGCACTTGCCAATCCAAAGCTCTTCATTGTGAGCTGGGACGATGAAGGAAATCATGGTGTCAAACGTCCCGGCTCGGGCGCCGCCGGCCAACCGGCGCGGCTTGGAACTAGGGCGCAAACCGCGGTTGCCTGCATCCGATGGTTCAAATCAGGCCGCTCGTCTGTCATTTGGAGGCCCGAGCCGCGTGTTTTCGGAGGACGGCTGCAACCGCCTCGTCCAACGGCGTCTGCTGTCGGTCGCCACGGGCGTGTCGGTTTACATCGGCCCCCACGGCAATCAGCATCTCAGCGGTTCTTCGATGCGCCTCAGGGTCGCCGGCTCCCCGAGTGGAGCCCCTCATCGCCGCAGCGTGACGCGCGGTCGTTCCCACGATGGCGTCCTGGTTGAAATCAGCACCGCGACGAAGAAGCAAATCAACGGCCTCGGCACTGCCGGCGTCCGCAGCCCATGCGAGTGGCGTCAGCCACCAATCACCAGCGGAATCGTTCGCGTTTGCGCCTATCTCAACCAACCGCTCACACAGCTCGACAGCGTTGCGGTGAGCGCTGTTGCGCATGGTTCAAATTAGTGTGCCGTTTTGGGTTGTGGGCACATACTCGGTGATTGGAACGGCGTCGCCTAGGGTGGCGTAGTCGTCTGGTGCCTCAAGACTATTAGCGCTGAATGAAAAGCCTGGCAATCGTCCGAAGTGTTGCTGTGCTGATTCGAACACCGGGAACGCGAGACCCTCGGCGCGTGCACACTGGATACGCTGGAACTCGGAGTGCGAAATATAGACGACATGGTAAGGGCAATAACTTGGATTCGGGAAGTATCGTCCGCTGTCGGTGTCCTGTGCAAGCCACACACCTTCATGCTGGAAGATGGCAACAGAGCCAAAGTCTGTATATAATGGCTGCTTGCCTGCGACTCGGAGGTAAGTAACGCCATCGAGGTAGAAGCGAGCCGTAACAAAATCCTCGTGAACGCCGCTGGAGATGAGCAGCCCGAACTCAGAGTCGTTCCTGACGAGGGTAAGCGATGGCTCGCCGAGTGCACAGGCTGTGAGCTTGCGTTCGTATCGGAAGAGTTGGACGCTGGTTAGCACGGGACGGGTGGAAAAACGCCTAACGCCAGAGCGCCGCTGCCGAGGTGAGCGGCCGCTGCCGACAGCGCACGGTCGCAAACGGGAAAACTGTTCTCAATCACCTGCCAACTCCACAACCGGGACGCCTGGCAGCGGTTCGTCTCGACCGGATGGTTCGGCGAGTTCTTCATTCGCGGCTCGACGTGGCCGATTCGCGGTCCGCAGTAATCCGACTGATCAACAGAGCGGAAAGAACGTCGTACCGCTCATCGTCGCCAAAAACAAAGATCCGTCCTCCGGCGGGCGGCACGGCAATATGGTCAACAGTCGGCACACGCAGCTGGCCGCCATCTGCCAAGTGGATGGTGAACGGCACAAACGGCACCGCGTGAACAAGTTTTGGAATGTCGGCGGTCATAAGTTGTAATCGAGGCTACTCCGGCGAGCGACTCAATGCAAGGGGACCGCTCCTCATTTTGATCGATCGGGTCGGGTGCCGGGGCGCAATCACAGGCACCCGACCCGATCTTAATGAGAATTGCTGGCTCAGCTCGGAACTGGAGCGGACCCTCAACTTTCGGATCATGGCGGATGATGGGCAACGACGGGGTGGAACAATCCACGCAACCGCAGATCGCACACCCCCAATCCAAACCCGGAAGCAACATGTGCGGCCATGAAAACGATGGATGTTCCGGGCCGCCCTTCCTGAACAACGTATAGAGGTAGGCGACGTTCTCGTCCGGGAACTGATCCGTCCCGCTGGCGAGTCCGTAGAATCCGTGCCCAGGACCAAACCCGCCATTGCCAACTTCCGAGTAAAGCCGACGCAACGGGACTGGGATTGGAAAGCCCAAGGCAACCTCTGCTTCTCGTATGGCCGGGTCAGGCAGTGGAGGATTCCCCCGCTGTTTGCGAGCGGAGTCTTTCAGATTCTGGAAGTCGAGCGTCATTGTCGCGCTAACGACCAGCCACGCCGGGCCGGTGTTGTAAACCGCGACAACGGAACCGAGGGCGCCCCCCCGGCGTTGGCTGGAGTGATCTTGTTCAGGGAAGTGGTCACCTGCTTTTCCCCTTAGTCTTCTTCAATGTAGACACTGGGTCCGCATCGCGTGCCAAATCTGCCACCGAGGCTTGCAGCACAAGGCGTTTCTTATCAATCGCAAATGCGTGGACCGACAGATAGCTCCCCGTGCCAATGCTGCGGACAATCACCACAATCTCTTCGAGCCCATCTCCATCCACATCAGCGAGCACGACTTTCTCGACTGAGCCATCCCGCTGATGGATGACGCCGCCTAGGAAATCGTCTGTATGGAAGTGGGGATTCTCTCCCGAATAGAGTCGCACGCTGAAGCTGCCGGTCGAACGTGGCTCAAAATCGCCTTCCGCCACCACGGCAGTCTGCCCGGACGCGAGTTTCATCTTCTGAACGAACCGGTCGGATTCAGCGGCGGCGAGACTGACTGCGGAAATGAGCAAGATTCCAAGAACTGCAGTGTTTGTTTTCATTTTTCGATGCCCAAGTTGTTTCGTGCGCATGCCTTATGCCGCCTACCGCAAAGCTGACCGATGACGAGGAGCGCGCCAATGACAATCATATTGGAGCAAGCGGCTGACCGCGCTCCCCGTCATCCGGTCGAGCGTCTGGTTCGGCTGCGGAAACCTCGCTGGCTTAGGGTCCATGCAAAAAATCGGATTCTGGCGGGAGCGCTGCCAGGCCAGATGCTAGGCGCGAGGAACCCTCCTCCGCCAAGGCTTCGGAGGACAGGGGCGCACCCGCCCGCCGAAGCCTCGGCG
>SYMW01000013.1 GCA_005805305.1 Verrucomicrobiales bacterium | reverse complement strand
GTTTCAATCCGCGCCCCGTGAACGCTCACGGGGCGACTGCGGCTCCTCTAACCTCTGGAACCGCAGGGACTTGATGTCGCATTTCCGCGAACCAAGCGAATTATTCTCCCCAAAACTCAGTATGGTTGTCAATGAACCACAGTAACGCCAATCATTGTGGCCCGATGGTCGTGGCCGCGAAAGTGGCGTGTTCTCCTCGGCTCTTGGGGTTCGCGGAGCGCTCGTCATAGAATAAGCGGTTCCGTTAGATTGATGGGCTTGCCGATCCCATGGTGTTCGATGCGCTGGACCGCCTTCTCGTCGAGGAAATAAAACCGGAGGGAATCTTCCTCCGCACTAATCTCTCGGAGCAATCGTTCGCGCAACAATACCCATTCCTTCTGCCCAACTTGACATTCGAACACTGATTTTTGCACGCGCACTCCGTAGTCTTCGCACGCTTGGGCCACCCGCCGCAGCCGGCGTTGACCAGCCTTCTCGATGGTGGAGACATCGTATGTGACCAGAATCAGCACGGCGCGGTTTTGGCGTACATATTAAAAGCAATAAAGCCTATTTCGGCACGAATGGCACATATTCCGCAATGTCCCCTCGAAGATGCCGGGCGAGAACCCTGGCCTGGATGAATGGCATTTGTGCGATGCGCAGGTTCTGATCGAGCAGCGGATGGTTGAGGGATTCTTGTTTGCGCTGCTGGTAGGCGGTGATGACGAGCTTGCGACCCTTGTCAGTGAACTCCACCGCCCCGCCTTCGCGTTCCTTGAAATGTTCGGGACCGACTTGCTGGCGGTTGATGAGGGTGATGGCGAGCCGATCGGCGAGCCAGGGGCGGAATTCCTCCATCAAGTCCAGGGCGAGCGAGGGACGGTTGGGCCGGTCCACATGGAGAAAGCCAACGAAAGGATCGAGCCCGGCCGAGGTCAGTGCCGCCACGCAATCATGCCGGACGAGTGCGTAAAGGAACGAAATCAGACAGTTTATTCTATCACGCGGTGGACGCCGGCTGCGTGTGTCGAAACCGAACTTGTCCCGCTGCTGCTTCAGCGTCCGGGAGAACACGCCAAAGTAATGACTGGATGCCATCCCCTCGGCGCCTCGCAGTTGATCCAGCAGCCCATCCGCATTGGAAATCTCAGTCTTCGCCAGGAGTTGAATCTGGCGGGCCAGTGAGTCAGTAGCTTCTTCGAGGCGGGCGCGGTCGTCGTCGGAATCAGTTTCGCGAGCGGCCCGCAGGAGGCTGTTGCGACTGTTCTGAATTTTACCGGCAATGATTTGTCGGGCAATGGATGCGCATCTGGCGCGATCATCGGCGGCGCGAAACTGGGTGCGCCGAAGCATCACGCTCGTCTCCGCAACGCCGGTCATCCTGGCCTGCAGATGGCCGAACTGGCTGAGGTAGTTGACCGCCACGCCGTGTTCCCAGCACAAGTCCAGTGCGGGCGGACTGATGGTGGACGCTCCAAAGACACAGAGCGATTCGAGATGATGAATCGGAATGGATACCTTGCGCCAGTCAGTGGCTTTGTCGCGACTCCGCTCCTCGGGAGCGAGTTCCTCCGCATACACCGGCACCTCCACCTGCAATGTGAGATGGTCGCGCGCGACGTAGGTACCGGGCGTCGTCAGGTAGAGGGTGTTTTGCTGAATGTCCATTCAGGTCTTGAACAAATCACGGCTGAGACGCGCGGCGCGGCTATCCACCGCTGTCGCTTTCGGCAAACAGATCTCGAAGAGCGAGCATTCCTCGCAAGCGGGCTTGAAGACCGCGGGTGGGATTGCGGCATCTCCACACCGCACCCCGTCCCTTTCCCCGTTCGAGATCGAGAAGGAGTGCAATGCCTGTATGGCGGATTCAGTCGAAAGCCTGAGCCCTGGCGTAAACTCCACTTCGCGCCGGCGTTTGCTGTCCGCATGAAAGATGGCGCCGCGCGGAATGGCGATACCGGTCATTTCCTCCAGGCATAAGGCCTGGGCGCAGAGCTGCGCGTCGTCATTCCCCCACTGCCGGCGCTTGCCGAGTTTAAACTCCACGGGAAACAACGATCCGTCCGGGTGTTGTTCAACGATGTCACACTTCCCGTTCAATCCGAGGCGTTCCGACCAAACCGGCAGAGCCCGCAGCAAGGTGACGCCTTTGGCCACTTCGTAGCCGGGCAGATCCGCGTGCTCGTGGACGATGTCGCCGCGATGGGTGTGTTCATTGGCCGAACGCCAGCCTTCGGTCACCTTCAGCGCCGCCCGGCGCGGGCAGTAGATGTAGTCATTGAGCAGGGAGAGAGGGAGTGTTTCGATCATGATTCATCACCGATTTGACAAGCGGCGGACGGTGCTGGCATCTTGAGCACGTCATGAGCACCACTATTCAACTGGATTTGCCGGAGGACGTCCTCCGGGATGCCCGCACGTTTGGTCTTCTGGAAAGCGGGCGCATGACGGCCCTGCTCGCCGAGGAAGTCCGCCGTCGTCGCGCCGGCCAAGAACTTAAGAGCATGCTCGACCAGGTCCGCTCCGCGCCCGGCGAGCCGCCGACAATGGAGGAAATCAACGCGGAAGTCAAAGCTGCCAGGGCCGAACGACGCGGGCGTGAAGCTCGTCGTTGACACCAACGTGCTGCTGTCCGGCTCGGCCTGGTCGGGCACGGCTTCGTTGCTGGTGGACAAACTGCTTAACGGCGAAGCCACGCTTTGCCTTTCGGAAGATCTTCTGGCCGAACTCGCCGACATCCTCCAACGCGAGAAATTTCGAGCGCGACTGGAGCAGCGAAGGCAAAATGCAAATGCCATCCTCACCCGGTTCCGCGAAGCCGCCCAAATACTCGAACCGCACCCCGTGCCCGTGCCTGCGTCGTTGCGCGACCTGGATGACGCCCACGTCCTGGCTTGTGCCGTCTCGGCCCAGGCGGATGCCATCGTGACCGGTGACAAGGATCTCTTGGACCTGAAATCCTTCGCGGGCATTCCGATCGTGAGTGTGGCGGACGCGCTCAAACACCTGGGGCTTTCTTGATACCGCCAGCCTTCGATCAGCTTCAGTGCCGCCCGGCGCGGGCAGTAGAGATGGTCGTTAAGGAGCGAGAGCGGCAACATTTCGCGTCCAGGCAAATCAGCCATTTGGGATTGGGGATTTTCGATTGGGGTCACAATGGTTCGGAGATTTCCCAAATGAGACGGCGGGCGGTGATGGTGGAGGGGATGACGTTGCCGTCCTTGGGCGATGGATGAGTCTCGGAGCAGCCGGTGATAACACCGTATCCGTTCGTGTTAGTGTAGAGCGGGCCGTCGGGGGCGGAGCCGGTGTAGTCGCGGAGGCTGCCCGGGAATTCGCTGCCTGAGGACTTGAATTTGCCTTCAAGGTTTTTGTCTCCTTTAGCCGCCGCTTCTTCGGCGGTGAACTTCACGCCCGCGACTTTCACGAGGTCGAAGACCTTGTGCGCGGGAGCATTGCCGAGGGCGGAGGTGTGCTGGAAGTCCACGAGACCGACCACGCGCATTCCGCCGGGTCGGGCGGAGGAGCCGTCCACGTTGTAGTCGCCGAGACAACGGGTGAGCGCGAAGAGGAAGTTGTCGAGATCGCCGTAGGTGAAGTGAGTTTTGGCCGCGAAGCCGGGCGAGAAGTGGATGTGGCAACGGTAAAGACCGTAAGGCACAGCGTGCTTGCGGCCCATGGTGCGGTTGTCTTCGTCCTTCTTTTCGGCTTCTTTCTCGTTGGCCACGGCGCAACGGGTGATCGAGAAATCAAGCTGGAGTATCTTATCCAGACTCTCGGAGAAAGTGACCTGCAACGGGCCTCGAATCTGTCCGTAGAAGCTACCCTTCAGAGGACCTTCGGTTGAAACCACTTGACCGAAGAAGCGCACATCAAAATAGGTCGCACAAAGAGCATCACGATAGGCGCGATCCTGGTATTCGGAGAGATCCCTCTCGGTCTTTTTTGGCTTTTTTTCTTCTTCGGAATCGCTCGCGTCACCCTTGGTTTTCTTGGACTTCTTGCCGATCTTCTCCCAGTCGGCATCTGTGAGAGCTCGTCCATCGACGGTGTAAGTCTTGAAGATTCGTTGGGCTTCAGCCTTGAGGTCTGGGCTTTCAACCTGGCGCTGAATTACCGCGCCCTCGCGAATGAAGAGGTGATAACGAGACTCGGGCTGGGCATCTTCGGCCATCTGTTCACCGGCCGTTGTATGCCTGCAGAAAAAATTCCTCACCTTGCGCTTGAGGCAGACGTCGGTGACGAGTCCGCGCAAGGTGTCGGGTTGGAGGCGGGGCATGTTGCCTGTATCGGGGTCGCCGTTGGGGTTGCAATTAGTGGCGTCGAAGAGGAGCGCGATGTCGTGACGCTCAGTGACGACGGCGTCGTGGGCCTTGCCGGTCCAGAGAGTGGGGAAATGATAGGGATGGCTCATGGTGGTTGGTTGGAGTTGAGGTTTGAAATTCAGGAGTTGGACGCGTCGGTTGAGGTAGTTTCGGTGTCTGGTGCAGTGCTGTCGGCCAACGCGCCAACTTTCGGCGCCCGTTCATAATAGAAACCGATAGCGAACTGGCCTTGCTGCTCTAGCGAAAGAGTGCGTGGCCAGCTCGCTTCGCGGGAGAACTGCGAAATTAAGCCCGCCAGTTCGTGGTCGAGCTTGTTGGCACGATTAGGGTTCTCGATCTTTTCCAGATGAATCCGAGCCAGTTTGCATAGGCGGGGGAAGACGAGTGCAGGCGTGCTCGACGCCGAGCCATAAAAGCGGCCGGCGGCTGAGGACGCGGTGGATTTCCGGTGGGCTTCGTTGTGGATTTTATCGAGAACAGCGAGCACCTGGCCGCAAACATAGGCAACAGGTGGCCGTTGGGTTTCGTGGGTGGATTCGTTCATAGGATAATTGGGGTCGATTCGATTGGAGTGGAAGTAGAGCTTGATGAGAGCCGTGCGGGCACGCAGGCGGGATTCGAAGTCATCGCGATCCCTCTTGTCGCAGCCCTTGGCTAGTTCGACACACTGCCGGGTGACGGTGGCTTCGAGCAGAAGGTGGGGGAGACGTGTGCCCGCCCAGGCTGTCTGAAAAATCGCGTTGTAGGTGGTGCTGGCAGGCTTGGTCTTGCTGCCCTTCTTGCTCTTGGAGATTGTGGCAGCCGCGAGAGAGCCAAGTCTTACCGGATTGGCTCCCGGCAGCCGGATCGCCTCAAAGTAGGCGCGGTAGCGGCGGTCCACCTCGCCGAGAAAGCAGGAGTCCCAGGATCGCATAGCAAAACGCCCTGTGCCCGCTTCCAAGATAGCGACTTGGAATGTCGCTTGATCGATCTCGCCTGGCATAGGCCCCCAGACTGATTTCAGAAAGTCAGCGACGGCGAGAGGATCGCTTTCCTCAAGGAGAGAAACGAAGCTGCAATCGACTGCCTTCTCACAGTGGGTGGCCCAGAAAATGGCTGCTTGATCACCGAGGGAGAGGCGGTGGTTAGGGTCGTTTTGCAGCGCATTGAGGGCGGCGGCGGCCTGCTCGGCAGTATCCAAGCGGATGCGAAGGGTTTCATCCCCCAATCCGTAGCTGGAAAAAGGAGCACCGTTGAAAGAAGCGAGAGGGACATTGCCGAAAACGCAGGGAGAGGAATTGGTCAGGCGTCCCTCACCGTGTTGGAAGGCATCTGCGCCGTGCTGATTGAAATCTGCTGTCTGCGCTGCGTGGAGTTCGGGGTGACCGATGTTGCTCCACCACTTAAGGAGTTCGGGCTCGGTGTGGGCCAAGACTCCTGCCACGCGAAATCCGATGGTTTCTCCTTCGGCGTTTTGCTGCTTTCGGAAGCAGTCGAGTTCCTCTGTTGTTGAAGACGCGAGCGGAAGGTCGATGAGGGATCGAGTTGTGCGCAGACACCGCCAGATGGCTTTCAACGTTGCATTTTGAGGAAGTTCTTTCTTTGCACGGACTATCAGCTCCCAAAAAGCCCTCCGCTTCTTTGAAACCGGGTTTTGCCCATCGATCCCGCGGAAGAATATTTCGTCGGCCGGACCGCTGAGAAAATCAGGCCGCCAGTTGTGCTGATTTGGGCTTCCAAGAAGATAATTTGCCGGTGCGAGGAATCGCTTGCCCCGTTGTTCTTTGAGGCCTTTCGCGTTGGTCGTGAATTTGGTTGTGGCCGTGAAGCCAAGAACTACTCCGTCAGCATCCAATTCGATGAGCCAGTGTATCGGCCGGGATTTAAATGGCTCACGGCCACTGACGGAAAGTCGCTTCGCTTGCTGGACGAGTTCCGCAATCATGGCAGTGCCTCCTTTTTCGTGACCTCGATCCAGCCGTAGCAGGCGGTGGCATTGAGCGATGTTCGAGGGACGGGGCGGTTACCGGGTTTGTCCCAGTCTTTATCAGGGCGTGTGCCATCGGCCCAGCGAATCCACATCGGGGAGAAATCAAAATCGTGGAAGATGTTGCCAAAGAATTCCTCGGCGGGCTGGCCGGGGATCTGGGCGGGCGGGGCCTGCACGAGCTCCCACTCAGCGACGGAAAATTCGCGGCAGCCGAAGAAGGGCTGGTAGAAGCACTGGCCGGCGGCGGCCCGGCGCAGAAACATCTGGTGATATTTGTTGCGGGCGAGGAACTCGGCGCTCGGGCGCATCTGGCGCCCGAAGCGCTGGCGTGTCTCGGGCGGGACTTCGATCACGGCCTCGAGGTAATATTCGACGTCCTTGAGGATGAGGCTGTGGCGCTGGGCACGGATGCGGTCGGCGTTGATGTCGTAGCCGATGGCGTTTTCCGGTTTCTGGTGGGTCGGATAGCCGAGTTCGTTGCGTAGAATGGAAAGCGGGGTGCCTTTACACACGATGCCGAGGCGGGTGACGACCCAGCGGAAACCGATCTTGTTGTGCCGCTTGGCGGCTTCGGGTTTCTCGATGGGCTTCATCAGGATTGCCTCGAAAATGCCACGCGCGGCGGACGGCGTGATGACTGGGTAGCTCACGCGCTCGACGTGGAATTCCGGTCGAGTGAAGCAGGCGAACGGGCCTTTGACACGGAGGCAAATCGGTTTGGATCTTTCTGGTTTCATGGCTGGTTCGGGGGGGTTGGGACTGGCGGCAACGAGGCGTTGTTACCAGAGGCGGACGAGCGGTTGCCAGCCAAGCTGGTCGGCGGCTTCGAGGGCGCGGAAATAAAGTTCACGTTCCGTTTCCGATTCCGGGGCGAGGGTGACGCGAGGGAGGCCGAGACGGCGCAGCAGTTCGAGCAGATACAGCCGGATGGTGCGGCCATTGAAATCCAGGAACGGATGGATGCTCAAGAACCGGCCTTCCGCAAAAGCCAGCAACTCCAGGGTGAGGTTACTGACAGAAGCAGCGGCAGCAGGCCAGCGGGCGATCAAGTCCGCGCCATACTCCCGCATGAGCACCGCTACCTGATGGGGCGACGGCGGAGTGAGGTTGCCCACACGGACTGCGATGGTCCGCCAATGTCCCGCCCAGTCAGGCAGCAAATCACCGCAGGTGCGGCGGTGGAATTCGGCGGCGAGCCGTTCGTCCGGCGGCCAGGAGGCAAACTCGAGTTGGTAGAGCGCGGCTTCAACGCGCAGGACGCGTTCGGCCATCAACGGCGCTAACTCGGAATAGGCAAGGATGCCGCGAGTGGTTTCGATGAAGCGGGTGGCGCGATCTGGTCGAGTATCTCTTGCAGGCGGCGAATCTCCACCGGCTCCCGCTCGAAGGCCATGCTCTGGGCCACATCCTGGGGAATGGCCTGCCAGCGGTGGCGGAGTTTCTCCGCCGCCGGAAGCCGACGCCATCGGTGGATGTTTTGGATCCAGTTCATCGGGCATAGATTACCTCCGGGGTGCGGGTTTTCAAGCGTTCAGATGGCGGGCAATGGTTCATGGTTCAAAGAACATAATTGGCGGGCTCGCGCAAAGCCTGACACTCCAAGAAAAATGGATAATCTGTCCCTCCGTGAAAAATTGTTTCGCAGTCGCCTAAGACTTCAAGCATGATCACTTCCCACTCTGGCATGAAACTCCCAATGGCTTCACAAATAGCGCAACGATCACCGAAGATTCTTCAGTGGATCTTATCTTTCCTCTGCATTCTGACTGGTTGCCAGGCCTGCGGGGAAATTCAGGCGCAGCAGCTCATCCCAAGAGGGACCATGTGGCGGTATCTAAAGGGAAAAGCCGAGGCCTCCCTTCCAGCGGAGCGCTGGCGGGAGCTCGAATTTCTAGACCCGGCCTGGGAGCAAACCGCCATGCCGCTCTTTTATGGAGAATCGTTCCTGGGCACGACCTTGAATGACATGCGCGGATCCTACTCGAGCCTCTATCTCCGGAAAGTATTCTCGGTTCCCGACCCCAAGAACATCGGGTCACTGACCCTCACTGCACTGAGCGACGACGGATTCGTGGCGTGGCTCAATGGAAAGGAAATCGCACGCTATAACGTGCCGGAAGGCGAATTGAGACATAACTCCACCGCGTTAGTGCCCTTGCTGGATCCCCTGTCGCCTGTCGACCATGAAGTGCCGCGCCCGTGGGAATTACTTGTTCCTGGTGAGAACGTGCTCGCGATCCAGGCACTCAACTCTTCAATTTCTGACAGCAGCGATTTTTTCATCGACGCCGGACTAGCTGCCATCGCGGACACGACTCGCCCCATCGTCCTCGAGACCATACCCCCGCAGAATGCCACCGTGGATGAACTCTTCCAAGTCGAGATCGTGTTCAGTGAGACCGTTGTGGGAGTCGCCAAGGAAGATCTCCTGATCCAAGGGATGCCTGCTACGGACGTCAAGCGGGTCACGCCACAGCAATACGTTTTTTCCTTCGATCAGCCCCCCGCGGGCGATGTGGAGTTTCGATGGCGCGACGGACATGCGATCTCGGATGATCTCGGCCGCGCGAACGCATTCGCCGGCGGGAGTTGGAGGGTGAAGCTCGATCCCACTTCTTCAAGAAAGAATCTCTTGATCACGGAATTCATGGCCGACAACGACAAGACCTTGCTGGATGATGACAGGGACAAGTCAGATTGGATCGAGATTTACAATAGTGGGACAACCCCCATCAACCTGCAGGGCTGGGCACTCACGGATGACGCAAGGGATTTGGGCAAGTGGAGATTTCCCGATTACATGCTGGAGGGTGAGGCCTTTCTCGTCGTTTTCGCTTCGTTGAAAAACAAGCTCAATCCCACGAAGCGGCTGCATACTAACTTCAAGCTCGACGAAAAGGGGGAATACCTTGCTTTAGTGGCGCCAAACGGTGAAGTGATCTCGCACTTCGCATCTGCGTTTCCGCAGCAAACACGGGATGTGAGCTACGGTCGTGCAACGGCCGCTCCAGATCAGGTGGGCTACCTGACCAAGCCAACCCCCGGCGCCCGCAACGCGGAAAGCGGTTCGGGATTTGCCTCTCCGGTCGGCTTCTCGAGATCAAGCACTGCTTTTGTCCAACCTTTTACGCTGTTGTTATCCTGCCCGGATTCTGACGCCGTGATTCGTTACACGGTTGATGGAAGTTTTCCGGGGGAAACGAATCTAAACCTCCGGACTTATGCCTCTCCTTTCGTCATCAGCAACACCGTGCAAGTGCGAGCGCGTGCGTTTGTGAAAGGAAAACTGCCAGGCCAACCTTCCAGTGAAACATTCCTCGCTCTGACGAACAACCCTGCGCACCTCGGCACTTTCACGTCCACCCTGCCCATTGTCGTGATGACCACGCTGAAAGAAACCCGGATCAGTGATATTAGAAACACTGCCGTGCACTTCAGCGTATTCGAACCCATCGACGGCCGGAGCTCCTTGCGCGGAAAAGCCTCTCTCAACTCGCGCGGCGGAGCGAAGACGAGGGGCTCAAGCACTGGAGGTCAGCCCCAGTCGAATTTCGCGATTGAATGGTGGGACGAATTTGACCAGGACAAGGACCTCCCCGTCTTAGGCATGCCAGAAGATTCGGAATGGGTGCTCTACGCCCCGAACGTGTTCGATCCACCCCTCATCCATAACCCATTCACTATGGAGATCAGCAGGCAAATGGAGTTCTCGGCGCCGAGAACTCGTTTCGTGGAAGTCTACCTCAACAAGGGTGGGCCCATTCGGTCCAATGATTGGTTCGGCGTCTACGTGCTCATGGAAAAGCCGGGCCTGTCGAAACATCGGATCGACGCCCCGAAAGCAGAACCGGAGGATGTGGAATTTCCGGAGGTCACCGGGAGTTACCTTTTCAAAACAGATCGGCTGGATCCATCGGACACTGGTTTCACCGCGGGAGGCGCTCTCAATGCCTATGTGGAGCCCAAGGAGCGCGAAATGAAAACGGCGCAGCGGGCCCCCCAACTGGCCTACCTCAAGAAGTACTTCGCCGACCTCGACAACGCGCTGAAAGCCTCGAATACCAACTGGAGAGATCCCATCCTCGGGTATCGCGCTTACATCGAACTCACGAACTGGGTGGATTTTCACATGCTCGAAACGCTCAGCGGCCAGGTGGACGCCATTCGGCTCAGCACCTACTTTTATAAAAGGCGCGACGGCAAACTCGAGTATGGGCCCCGCTGGGATTACGACCGAGCTTGGGAAAGCAAAGGGGATGACCGCGACAACATTCCACGCATTTGGGACACGGGCGGCGGGCTCTTCGCCATGCCTTGGTGGAATCGCGTCCTGGCGGACCGCGACGCCTGGCAGCTTTGGATCGACCGGTGGCAAATGTTCCGGAAGACCGCTCTGTCTCAATCCAATCTCTTCTCCGTGATCGATGCGATGACCAACCAAGTGGTTCCGAGCCAGCCCAGGGAGGTGAGGCGCTGGCCCGAAACCGCGCCTCGCGGCAGCTATTCAAATGAGATTCGAATCATGAAAAACTGGATCTCAAATCGACTCGATTGGATCGACCTCCAATTAGCGCAACCTCCCCTCCTGAGTTCGCCAAGCGCAACGGTGACTCCGGGATTCTTGCTCACGATTCACCCTCCCACAAATGTTTCCCATCCCACCAACATCGCAATTTATTACACTTTAGATGGATCTGATCCACGCCCCCCCGGCGGCACAAACACACCGGTGGCTTTCCTCTATAACGGACCTATTATAATCAACACTAACACCCGCGTGGTGGCGCGAGCTCATGACAGCAAGCGAATCCAACGGGGCCCGCCCTCTTCCTCCTCCTGGTCGAGCTCTGCCTCGGGCACCTACGTGGTGAAACCGCCTCAATTGGCCGTCACTGAACTCATGTACGATCCCGAGCCACCGCCTGTGGGTTCGGTCTTCACGCCGGGCGACTTCGAGTTCTTAGAGATCAAGAATGTCTCTTCCGAGCCCGTAAGCCTTGATGGATATCATTTCACGGCAGGCATCGCTTACAGATTTACCACGGCCAGCGGCGTCTCCAAGCTGGCGCCTGGAGAGCGCCTCATCTTGGTGGGCAACCAGACGGCGTTCGCTTCCAGGTATCCCAGCCTCACACAGGTCGCCGGTCAGTTCGCTGGCAGCCTGAATGATCAGGGCGAACGCATCGCGATGGCCGGCCCTGCCGGAGAACCCATTTTTGATTTCGACTTCACGGCCCACAGGGAACCCATGTCGAATGGACTCGGTTTCTCGATTGTTTTGGCTGATGAATCCACGCCGCCGTCCCTGATCGGCCAACCTGGCCGCTGGCGCCAAAGCGCCGCGGCAGGAGGCTCTCCATTCCTCAACGATCCTCGGCCGGCAATCGTTCCACGCGTCCTTATCAATGAATTAATGACCCATCCCCTCCCTGGAAAAGATGACTGGATCGAGCTCCACAACCCGGAAGCGACGATCGCGGAAGTGAGTGGTTGGTGGTTGTCCGATGATCGCAACACACCCAAGAAAGTCCGGTTGCCTCTCGGTTCGACTATCAACCCAGGAGGATTTCTGGTCGTGGACGCGCGAGTCTTCGATGCACCCTCCAAAAACGGGTTCGGCCTAAAGAACGAAGGCGATGAACTCTGGCTGTTTTCGGCCGACACCGAAGGAAACCTAACCGGCTGGATCCATGGGTTCCGATTCGCCGCCTCTGATCCGGGAGTCTCTTTTGGACGAATGGTGACAAGCACGGGCGCAGAGCACTTCGTGGCGCAATCCTCACCGACTCCTGCGACACCGAATGGCAAGCCCCGTGTCGGACCAGTTGTGATCAGCGAAATCATGTTTCACCCACCGGCTTTCGGTTCACAGAACAACCAACGGGACGAGTTTATTGAGCT
>SYMW01000086.1 GCA_005805305.1 Verrucomicrobiales bacterium | reverse complement strand
TTGGCTCGCGTCCATATCACGCCAGCGAAGTTCCATGGGGAATGGAACTATGTCATCGAACCTTGCTAACTATGATTTGCTCAAGTTATTATTTCGCTCGCCCTTAGCAGCCCGTGTGCCAATAGTTCCTCAACGGTCTGCCAAGGCCGCGCGAATTCCAGACGCTAAATCAGGGTTCGTGAATCGATACCCGCTTTCCAGAAGCGTGGCCGGCTTCACACGCGCGGAAGCCAGCAGCAACGCCTCCGCCATCTCCCCTGTGACCAACCGCAATGCAAAGGGAGGCACCGTCAACCAACCAGGGCGATGCACCGTTTGGGCCAGGCATTCTGTGAATTCTCTGTTGGTCACCACTCCTGGCGCCACAAAGTTCACCGGACCTGACACCCCACGTTGCAACAAACAATGCCGGAGCGCGCCAACGGTGTCCTCAAGCCCAATCCAGCTCCAGAACTGCTCCCCTTTTCCCAACCTCCCCCCCATAAAAAACCGAAACAACGGAGCTAGCTTCGGCAAAGCGCCACCGCGCCCACTCACAACCATCCCGAACCGGCAGCAAACCGTCCGAATCCCGGCGGCTGCGGCTTGCAATGCCTCCGCCTCCCACTCGGCGCACAGGTCCGCTAGAAAACCGTCGCCCTTGGAGCTCCGCTCATCCATCCATTCGTCCCCTCGATCACCGTAATAGCCGATCGCCGAGGCCACCACAAACGTCTTGGGACACGGCATTCCCGTTTCCTTGAATCGAACCAAAGTCCGGGCCAGCCGGCGCGTGCTTTCAATCCGACTGCTCTTGATCAACGCTTTTCGCGCCGCGGTCCATCGGCCCGCGGCGATGCTCGCCCCGGCCAAATGCACCACCGCGTCCGCCGACCGCAATTCTTCCTCCCAGCCCAACGGAGAACTGAAATCCCAATTCAACTGCTTCAGCCCGCGGTCGGTTGGTAACACCCGGCGATTCACGCTGACAACTTCCTCCCCTTGGGCGTGCAAAGCCCGCGCAAGGGCACCCCCTATAAGTCCACTGGTTCCCGTAATGATGATGCGCACAGGCCTCTGGCTCAGAATAGCGGGGATGAAATTCCCGACGAAATCAAGCCCATCAAAACCCATTCTCCACAAAACTGCCAGCCAAACTCAACGGAGGGAACAGATTCAGCCAAGATCACTCCTTTTTAGGAAGTCAGAACATATGGAAGAGGAAGGGCTAAGACCCACTAGAACGGTTCTTCTCTGTTTTCAGTGGATATCCTCGGTGAATCCAAGATAAGGACCAGACGCGCGGAAGAGGAGACTCCGTCGAGCCGGGCTTGCTTTCCACCACGCCATCAATCGCCTCAGCACGTTCCCTTCCGAGGCCATTTCGAGGTTGGAGACGACTCTCTCCCAATTGAAGGTCCAAAGAGTGGCATTGTCCTCCGCAAATAGCCCTATTCGATTGAGAACAGCGAGGAACCATTCGCCTTGGGCAAGTGCCGTTCTAAGGTTTAACTTGAGTGAGGTCCAACATCGCAGCCGAACATCGACGCCGTACATGAAAAAGGCGCGACGATGAAATCGCGCCTGTTTGCGTGAACAAATTGATTCTTTGTCAGGCCGCCTGCTTGCGGTCGCGCAAGGCACGGAGACCTTGGAGACCAGCAGGGATCAATAGCATGGCACCCACGAGGTAGGTGGAGGGCTCGGGAACTGCAGAAAGTTCCGCCATTGCTGTTAGCGAGCCAACATTGTCATGGTAAAACCCAGGAAGGGAAGCCGGGGCTCCAAAATCAAACGCGTCCGCAAAGCCAAGATAGAATCTTGTGGCTGTGGCTGGCGCGTTGAAAATCTGGGTTGCCAGCGACGCATTCTTCCCATCACCAATGAAGAAAGTTTGATTGAGGAGGGGAGTAAAGACGGTTGCTGAGTTCGCGGTAGACACATCAAGGCGCGCCGGTCCTGCCCCACCGGGCACGCTGCCGTCTGTGAACACACCGACAAGGAACATCGTCTTTGAGCTGTGAATGATTCCTGAGATGCCCCCAGTGGACAGGATGTCTGTGGTTCCCGACGCAAATATCCCTCCGTCAGGTCCGTTGAACGTCCCGCCGCCGCTGCAACAGGAAACCGAGCCACTCACCGAGCTGAAGGTGAAGTACTGCCCCGCACCCGCCGTGAAGGCAATGGAAGGCGGCAACACTCCTGCTCCTCCTCCTCCTGGAGCTGGAGGGCTCGCGTGTCCTGCGCCAAATATATTCGCCGTCGCTGGCACAGTCACAGTAATAGCTCCCATCGCGGGAGAGGTGGTCGCAGCCAAACCAATAAGCAAGGCGCAAAAGAAGGAAGCTTTCTTGAGTCGTAGTCGGAGTTCAGAAATAAAGTTTTTCATAAGCGTGTGGCGGGTAAATACTGCGTTGAATTCTAGTTGAACTCCAAAAACCTCTTCTCGACAATCAAATTATAAGTCCATTTTACACACTATTGGGACATACTTTGGACCATTGATTCTGTATACAGCCCTCGATTCTTAAAGGGGTACCCAGCGCCTGTAACCCCCGCTGCGAGGAGGAAAAACAAGCAGTGTCTTCTCGGCCGAAACTTAAGGCGCCTGACCTTCATCGAAACGTAAGTCTTAGCCTTAGGGTCGGCGCTAGAAAACAACACGCCCCAGCCCGAACTGATCTCCCGTCCGCACGGGTTTGCCGTCACGAAAATGGATCTCAACGATCTTCTCGCTCATCACCGGGCGCTTCTCCTCGTCGGTCAACTGCGCCACCGTCTTGCGGGTGGTGATGTCGATGATGTCGCCGGTGGACGGCCATGCGTGGCGGCCATCGAGCCGGAACGTGATCCAGCCGGGCTCTTCGCGCACAGCCAAACTGGCCACCTGCTTGGGCGGCATCACGGTGTTGTCAAAAACGTGCATGCGCAGGTTGTGCGCGTCGCACACCCACAACTCCCGCTCGTCCGGTGTGAGCCCTATCCCATGACTCGGACATCCGTGACGTTTCACCGGCCCCTTGCTGAAGCCGTTGACTTCGACTCGATGAAGCATTTTCCCTGCCTTCAAATCACCAACCTCGAAGCCCAGCAGCTCGTTCACATTCACAAACGTGAGGGATTGCGAGCCATTTACGGTGAACGGACGGATGGGTTTGGTAAACGGCCCAACTTCCCGCACGATCTCGCGTTTGGCTATCCCGGCCACGCGCAAGAACGGCGAGCGCAGGCCGGCTAGATAAGCTTCCTTGCCGTCGAGACCGCAGATGGTGTTGTGCGCGCCCGACTGGACATCAATGCGTCTCAACACATCGCCCTTCGCGGCGTCCACGACATGCCAGTGATCCTTCTCAAGCGACGGCAGATAAATCTCCTTCCCATCCGGCGTGATCGACATGCGGTCGCAGCCCCCGTCGTATTCGCGCTCCCAGAGCAGCTTCTCTGTGACCAGATCCAGGCACTGGAGCGTCTTCAGCGTGCTGATGTAAATGCGTCCCGTGGCCGCATTCGCGCAAATACCTTTCACATTGATGGGCTTGCCTGCGGCGTCCAGGCCACCCGTCGTGATCCGTTTCATGAAACGGTAATCATGATCGATGTCGAACACCAACAGCCCATGCCCGCCGAACTCGACGTAGTTGCGAATGCCCGGGGCTGCAACATAAAGATACCGTCCATTGGGAGGCGCCCCCGCCATGGCTGGTTGAAGGAACAGCGCGCCGGCCAAGGCCATCGCGAACATAGGTTTGGTCAGTAGGTTTTTCATGGCGTCTTCGTGTGGTCGTCTGAAGGATCGGGATTTTGCTTGGAGAGAAGAAGTGGTCGATGCGGGCTCAACTTTCGACCTGAGGGTCCTTGGCTGTTTCTCTCATGATTGCGATGCGGTGCCGGTTGCGGGCGCGGATCAAGGCGGAAATGGGGCATACGGGTTGAACAGTCTCCAGTAAATCTTCTTAGGCTGCATCTTTCGTGATTCGACATGTCCGTCAAAAAACGTCAACACCGCCGCCCCGCTGTGCCTCTTGTCCTCCGAGTGAATCATTCGAGTAGCCGACCTGCTGTTCGGCTTGCCTGCGGCATTGAACGTGATGTTATCGGGGGCGAAAAGATTGTAGTTCACGAAGCCGTTGCGGATGCCCGTGCTCTCGGGGTTGATTTCCGTGAAGTACACCGTTTCCACGGGGCTTGGCACGGAAGAAAGCTTCGTAAAGAGAGCAATGTCCGGATTCATGATCCTAACCGAGGCCGTAGGAAAGTGCACCGAGTTAATCGTGTAGTGCAGTTTGCGCACCAGCGGACTCGTCGTCCGCAACGACGGACATTGGAACAGCGCGCTGGCGCCGAAATACTTATTGAGCAGGGCGTCATTGCGCGCGTCCGCGCCCGTGTAGGTCGGCCCGCCCACATAAGGCGCCAACAACGTGGCCGCCAACACGCCCTGCCCGCCAAAGTCGTCACCAGGAACCGTATCCTGGTGATCATCCCCATAGAGTTGGGTGGCGATGCCGAATTGCTTGAGGTTGCTCAAGCACTTGATCGTCTGGGCCTTAATTTTCGCTTTAGACAACGCGGGCAGGAGCATGCCTGCGAGAATCGCAATGATCGCAATGACCACTAGCAATTCGATGAGCGTGAAACCCAGCCGGGCATCCCGCAGCGAGGATCGTGAATATCGCTTCACTGCCTTTTTGATTGATTCAATCCTATAGCGCCCCCACAGATGGTTTCCAAGAATTTTTCCTTGTATTGAGACTCGGCGCCCTTCCAAGACAGCACTTCTTTCACCCTTCCCATGAACCGAACGGGTTCATGGTCCGTGAGCAGGTCCGTAAGGAACAAGGGGCTTCCCATGAACCGTGCCCTGGGAGCGCCGGCGTCTCGCCGGCGAATTCATGGCTTCAGCACAGCAACGTGCCGCCTCTCCCGCCCTTCAGGCACCCTCTTCCCCGCCCCAAAGCGGAGGAGAGGGACGGTGAGAGGAGGCGCTCCTCCGGTTCATGGGAAGTGAACCGATCTGGCTATCCCTCCGCTGACCGCCCCCGGAGCAAACGTGAACCGGGGAGTTGAGGGGAAGAGGTGAACAGGGCTCGAATAAATCTTGGAAAAATTGCTTTACACTTTCTCTG
Source organism: Verrucomicrobiales bacterium (assembly GCA_005805305.1). Classification (GTDB taxonomy): domain Bacteria; phylum Verrucomicrobiota; class Verrucomicrobiia; order Limisphaerales; family F1-80-MAGS106; genus F1-80-MAGS106. The sequence goes on along the minus strand of SYMW01000086.1, from coordinate 10,301 downwards.
GTTCCCTCTATTTGGTTTTTTAATAAAGGAGACGGCGGCCAGTTTTACCCTCGAGAACCACCGAGGATCACATCGTTGAAGTGCCGCGCCAAAACAAAGGAAGGATTGACCAAATGACCAGAAAAATCTGTCGGCTGAGACGCTTCATTCCCCAGATCATTGTTCTCTCGTCCACCGTGGGGCTCATCGCCATCGCAGTGGCCCAACGCGATGACGCAGCACGGCCGGAAATCTCGGAAACCATCCTAAAGCACGCCGAGTTTGTTCCTCGCAACGTTCAAATCCCAGACGGCTCTCCACAAGGAAAACTTGAAGAATTGGGCTTTCGGCATCCAAAGCTGTACCACGCCACGAAGGATCCGTCCGAAGCCCGGGCACTCGAGGCTCGGCGGAAAGAATCCCGAATCGCCTTCGAGGATCCCAACCGATTCGTCGAGGCCCAAAGGGAGGAGCGCCGCAAAAGGATGGAATCTTCCCGGAATGTTGGCCTGCGTCAGCAGTTGTTGAAAACGGAAGAAGATCTCTTGGCACTGGAGCGAGAAGCTGTCGACTCGATCACCAAACCAGAAGGCCGTAAAGAAAAGGCGCGCGGCAGGGGGAATGGAGCCAGCATCGAACAGGAAGCCTTTGCCTTCAGAGCGATCCTTCGGCCCCACGAAGTGGCCAGGGAAATCGAACCCCTCAAGAAGAAAGAGATACGCGACCGCGAGACCGATGCGCTCAACGCACTCTCCGTGGCTCGCGAATTCTGGAATGAGGAACGGCATCTCCGAAATCACGGCTTTAGACGCCCCGCTAAAATCGAGTCACACGACACGAGGGCCCCCAATCAAAACAAGGATGGCAGGCCATGAAACGCTCAGACAAAACAGTTCGGCTGCGTCTTGCCGCGCTGGCTCTCCTCTGCCTGGCAAGCCCGATGGCGACACCCCCCGAGGCCCTCGGTCAAAGCTTGTCAGAAGCCGTCGATTTCAACGCAGCCACTTGGTCCACTTACGGGAGCGCCTCCTGGTTCGGCCAGTCCTCGGTCGGCTATCTTGGTGGAGACGCTGCGCAATCAGGCAATCTCACCCACTCACAAAGCGCGACTCTCGAAATCCCGTCCTTCTCCGGCCCTGGAACGCTCTCCTGGACATGGAAAGTCTCGTCCGAGCAAGGCTTCGATTACTTATCCTTCTATCTGGATGGCGGGCTGCACGTCCGAATCTCCGGGGAGACCGGCTGGCAAACTCAATCGATCGGGATCGCCGCAGGAGCTCACTCTATCCGATGGATCTACTCGCTGGACGGAAGCGTCTATGGCGGACAGAATCTGGCTTGGGTGGATGCGGTTCAGTGGACCCCAGCCGGGTCCCCGGGCGCGGGAGGCGGCACCTCTCTCCCCTTGGCAGAAGCGCTGGACACACCCTCGATGACATGGGCCACATCGGGTGCCTCGGCTTGGTTTGGACAGAGTTCCGTGAGCGCCAATGGCGATGCGGCGCAAGCCGGAACATTGACACATAATCAGGCCAACAGCCTGGAAACCATCATACAGGGTCCCGGCACGGTCGGCTTCTCGTGGAGAATCTCATCGGAACCGAACCACGACTTTTTGAGAGTCACCGTCAGCGGCTCTGAGATTCTTTCCGGGATCTCTGGAGAAGTGGGATGGACATCCCAAACCCTCTCTATTCCGGCCGGCAGCCATGTCGTTCGATGGACCTATGCCACCGACTCCAGCGTTCTCAGTGGCGCCAACACCGCCTGGGTGGACGCAGTCCAGTTCACGCCGGGAAATCCACAGAGCGCAACTTCTTCTTCCACGGTCGCGCTGGGTGAGGCCCTGGATGCGACCACTCTGGGTTGGTCCACGTCTGGGGCCGCAAACTGGATCGGCCAGCAGCAAGTCTTCCACCAAGGGGGGGACGCCGCCCGGGCTGGGACGCTCACACATTCGCAAATGAGTGAACTGACCTCCACCGCGACAGGTCCGGCCCAACTCTCGTTCGCGTGGAAAGTCTCCTCTGAAAGCGGATTTGATCATCTGAAGTTCTATGTCGATGGACTGCTCCAGGACTCGATTTCCGGTGAGGTGCCTTGGACCCAAAGAGCCTATACGATCGCTCCGGGCAACCATCTTCTGAGGTGGGTTTACTCGACCGACGGAAGTGTCTTGAGCGGTTCGAACACAGGTTGGCTGGACGCCGTGGCCCTCACGACCACCATCCCACCTCCGCCCCCATTGAGTGTGCCTTCCAGCAGTTCTGATCTCGTGTGGCGCCATCGCGCTGCTGGATGGAATGGCATTTGGTACATGAACAACGCGATTCTCGAACGTTCCGTGCTGAGCGTCCCAGAAACGCTTTCTGACTTGGATTGGACCATCGTCGGTGTCGGGGACGTAAACCAAGACGGCCAAAACGATTGGGTGTGGCAGCATCGCACGCTGGGGTTGATCGCGTTTTGGTTCATGAACGGACAAACACAAATCGGCAGCGCTTTGGCTTCTCCTTCGACAACGGGTGATCTCAATTGGAAAATCGTCGGCGTCGCAGACTTCGATCTGGACGGCCGTCCAGACCTAGTGTTTCAGCATGCCACGGCGCGGCATGTCGCGATCTGGCACATGGTCGGGGTCGCCGCCAACACGACGACCTTGATTTATCCGAATTCAACGGGAGAGAACGATTGGGCCATCAAAGGAGTCGGCGATTTCAACAACGATGGAAGACCCGACCTTCTATGGCAGCACGCGTCGATCGGTTTGCTCGCCATTTGGCACATGAACAACGCCATCATGGTCTCCAGCACTTTGTTGACTCCCAACACCACGGGCGATCTGGGATGGGACTTGATCGATTCTGGCGATTTCGACCGTGACGGGCGCCTCGATATTGTCTTTGAACACCAAAGCTCCGCGCAAATTGGCATCTGGCACATGAATGGAGCCACCCGTGTGGGCACAGCCTTCACAACCCCGCCAGTCCCTGACTCCACTGCTTGGCAAATCCAAGCCATCGGACACTTCAATTATGTGGTGCCCGACACCGATGGAGATGGCATGCTGGACACCTGGGAAACCAGCTACTTTGCCGGTCTGCAAGAACACGGCGGTGGGGACTGGGACGCGGATGGCTTCAGCAACTTGTCGGAGTTCCAGGCAGGAACAAATCCGATCGCCGAACTGGGTTTGCAAGTGTTCACGCTTCTAAAATAACTCGGCGACTCAGTCCAAGGCGAGAGATCCGGTGGTCGCGGATGGGTGTTCTGTGCCTCGACAACTTGCAGTTGACGGAACTGGATTGCTTTTCCGATGAACGAGGAGTCTATTTGGAAGAGACACCCGCCCGGCCAGGAGAATGATCGTTTCCGGACTTGCCCTCCTCCTGGACGCGCCGCGGATGAACTGGAGCCTGAGCTTATGGTGCGAACAGCCTTTGAAAATCACAGCCACTCGAGCAGGGACAGCAGCACGCCGGCGTCTCGGGGGCGTCCTGCACCATGGACGGCCAACTCCTTCGGGAATCGCGGCTTCACGCTGATCGAGCTCTTGGTGGTCATCGCGATCATTGCGATTCTTGCGGGAATGTTGCTGCCGGCACTCGGCAAGGCCAAGACCAAAGCTCAAGGAATTCAATGTCTGAACAACCTTCGGCAGCTTCAATTGGGCTGGATTCTCTATGCCGACGACCACGCGGACAATCTGGTCTTCAACGCGCTTGATCCCACATCCTCCGGCTGGGTGAAAGGGATCTTGAACTTCAGCGGTGCCCACCCGGATAACACCAACAAACTTTATCTGACCGACCCCAGATACGCCAAACTCGCTCCCTACTCGGCCTTCAGCGCCGGGATTTATAAATGTCCAGCCGACAAAAGTTCCGTCCGGATCGGAGGGCGCTCTATGCCGCGAGTGCGCAGCTTGTCGATGAGCCAGGCCATGAACTCCACCGACGACTGGTTGAACGGCGTCCATGGCAAACCTTATTATCCCGCGGGCCGGCGCTTTCGGATCTTCAGAAAAACCTCAGACATCGATGGGTTGGGCCATTCCCAGGCATTCGTTTTCATCGATGAACACCCGGATGGGATTAATTATGGGGATTTCGCGGTCATCTACCGCGATCCCTCCGAACTGGCCAAGACTCGAATCGTGGACATGCCGGGCAGCCAGCACAATGGCGCCGGCGGACTTTCATTCGCCGACGGCCACGCGGAGATCAAGCGGTGGGTGGATCCACGCACAAAGCCCAAAGTCGTCTACGGCGACAATGGCTGGCAGACTTGGGTGGTGAATTGTCCCGGAAATCAAGACATGCTTTGGCTTTCCGCACGGACGACGATAACCGAGCAGTGAGGCTGCCGGTCGAAGCTCAACGTGTGAAAGAAAGCTCCTGATCGCGCCGACATCGCTTGAAGAGAATCTGTTACGAAGGCTATCTCGGGGGATCCAGGAGCATGGGAAAAGTGGGCGGCCACTTGGTGAGTCATTTGCTTTCGACCGGTCGTTACCGAGTCCATTTCTTGCCTTGTGAAACGGACTACATGAAAGGCCGCTGGCGAAAGGAATTCAAGGACCTGATCACCTACGACCCCGCGTCCCTGGAGATCGATGAGAGCATCGATTTTTGTTCCGTCATGAATGCCCGGCGCCAGCATTTTGCGAGGGTGACTTCAACGTGGTTTTACCATGAGCTTAACTCGATTCCGAAGAAAGTTGTGGAGGATATCAACTCAAACGACTCGATCTATGTCTGCAGCTCCTTCGTGGCGGACGTTTTCGAAGATCAAGGGGTAACGGTTCCTATGAGCATCCTCGGACACGGCTTTGATCCCAAGCTCTATGCTCCGGCGAGACGGAAACACGGGAATGAGTTCGTCTTTCTTTGCGTGGCGGAACATACCCCGCGGAAGAACTTGCCTATGCTGATTGAATCGTTCCAGAAAGCATTCCAAGGCATCCGTGATGTGAAACTGATCCTCAAACTAGGCCTTCACGGCGAAGGAGACATTCGCCGATACATCACCCTGCCGGAGCAAGTCGTCCTGCACGAACGGCGATCCCTCGGTGAGGTGAGCTTGGCGAGGCTCTACCAACGCGCTCATTGTTTCGTGCTGCCCACCAGAGCCGAAGGATTCGGAATGCCTGTTCTGGAAGCCATGGCGACGGGGCTGCCTGTAATCGTCACTCGGTACAGCGGCCATTTGGACTTCTGCACCGACGCAAACTCCTTCTTGATCACGAACCGAGGATTGGTGGAAAACTCGGTGGATTGCTTTCCCCACTACAAAAGCGAGTGGGGAGACCCTGACCCCGACCACCTCATCTCGCTGATGAGGTTCGTCCATGGGAATTACGACCAGGCATTGGAACGGGGCCAACAAGCCTGCCGCGACGCTCACTCTCAGTGGACGTGGCGGAAGCAATTGTCGCGGTCATTTCCGTAGCGGTCCTCCGCGGGGACAGGCGCGGAGGACAATCACCCGCGCCCCTTAGAAATCGCCTCGAAACGGAAAGCGAAGAGGCGATTGATCCTTAAAACGGCAGATGAACGTCGTGGAGATTTGCAAAAGCCTCAAACCTCAGAAAAGAAAGAGGGATTCGTTGCCAACAAATCGCTTTCCATCCCCTTGAAATCCTCACTGCAACCAGCTCACTGGCCCCATCCGATGGGGAGAGGGGTTCTTTTTCGGGAAACCAATACTCAATTCTTTTTCACAAATTGCCTCAGAAATTCTGAAGTCTGAGCCTGGATGACAAAGGCTTGAGTAAGAGGGAGGCATATCCCTTGTGGATCCGGTGAGTGATTCGGCAAAAGTTTATCGCCAGGATCTTGCGAAGAATCGCCTTGGACAACTGCCGTTTTGAGGATCACAGGAGGATCGGGTGAATGACTTCTCCATAATCACGATCCAAACGCTTGCGTCCTGGGATCTCTAAACCTCGAGCATTCAACCCCAGCAAATGATGAATCGTGGCGTGCACATCGGTCACGTAGTGGGGATCTTGCTCCGCATGAAATCCGATTTCATCGGTGGCGCCGTGGATGACGCCACCTCGGATGCCCCCTCCGGCCATCCAGACACTGAATCCATAGGGATGATGATCCCGTCCATCACCTCCCTGTGATCCCGGCGTGCGGCCAAACTCTGTCGCAAACACCACAATCGTATCGTCGAGCAGCCCCCGGGATTTCAAATCCTTTAGTAATCCCGCGATGGGCCGGTCGACCTGAGCGGCGAGGGACGAATGATTCGCCTTCAGGCCGCCGTGCGCGTCCCAGGCGCCGGCGGCGCCATCCCCGTGCTGAATCTGAATGAATCGCACCCCCTGCTCCGCCATCCGCCGCGCCACCAGAAGCTGCCTGCCGAACGGCTCCGTCACTTTCTCGTCCAAACCATAGAGTTTTCGCGTCGCCTCAGTCTCGGATTCGACTCGCAGGACCTCGGGCACGGCCTTTTGCATGCGAAACGCCAGTTCGTAATTGCGAATCCGGGCCAGCAGCATTGCGTCGCCCGGATACTCCTCAGAGGCGAGCGTATTCAGCCGGTGAACCAGTCTAAATTGCTCCGCTTGCTCCGAATCGCTCAACGCCACCTCCGGCGAGGCATAGGCGAGCGGATTCTTCGGGTCCACTTTCAAATTAACCGCGTCGAAGGCGGGGCCGAGATAGTGGCCATCCCGCACATCGAAATAACGCGGTCCCATATTCACGAACCTCGGAAGATTCTCGCTCTCTGAACCGAGTCCGTAGGTCACCCAAGCCCCGATCGTAGGCTCGCGAGGATCCAGCATGTGCCTGCCCGAATGGAACTGGACTTGCGCCCCGTGGTTGTCGTCCGTGGTCCACATTGAACGAAGAAAGGCGATATCATCCGCGCATGAGCCGATATGGGAAAACCAGTCGCTGATTTCGACACCGCACTTGCCGTGCTGCCGATACCCCACTTGGAGGGGAAAAAGCGTGTTGCGCTGCTGCCCGTTCGCGTCATTCACCACCACGACGCGGACTTTCTTCAGCTTTTCCTGAGATTGCACGCTCTTGAACGGCGTCTCTGCGATGCTCTTCCCCGCAAACTGATTCAACGCCGGCTTGGGATCAAAGCTCTCCATGTGGCTGACGCCGCCCCGCATGAAAAGCCAGATCACACGCCTGGCTCTCGGTCGAAAATGAGGCAGACCCGTCGGTGGCTTCCAAGCTGATTCCTCCGCCAACAAGCTGCTCAACGCGATCCCGGAAAATCCTGCGGTCAACCCCCGCAAGAACGCGCGTCGTGATCTAAGCCGACGATATTCCAAATCAAAAGACCTATTCATCGCAAGGTCACGTAATCGTTGTGATTCATCAAAGCCTGGAGAAACAAAGAGCGTGCCCTGGCCCCATCGGATTCTTGCCCTCCAACGGCGCGAAGCCGCAACAAGGACTCCAGACAGGACGATTCCTCACTTTCACTCGGCAGCCTGGCAAGCAACACCACAAAAGCAGCCCGTGTGAACCGGCGGTCCGCTTCCTCCCCCTTCGATCCATCAGGTTTCCGCGATCCGGCGATCAGAAGCTTCTCCAGCGCTTCGGAGCTCTCGCGAGTGAGTTTGCTGTTCGCCAAGGCGAGCGCCTGCTGCGGCGTCACGCTCTCGCGGCGGCGATAGCATTCGAAAACATTGGAGTTATCGAACGCCGCCAAGAACCGATGCTCCAGCTCGCCGTGCTGCTGAAAATATAAGGCCCGGCGATGACTGTTCTCTTTCAACGGCACGGGGATCGGAGGACCGCCCACTTCCAACTCCAAAAGTCCCGCCGTGAACAAAAGTCCGTCGCGGATAACTTGCGAATCGAGACGTTTGGGATTCATTCGCCAATAAAACCTGTTCTCCGGATCACCGGCCATCGTGGAGGGATCAGCTCCTTTTGTTGAGGAGCCCAGTCGATACAGTTCGGAATTCAACAGGATCCGAAGCAAGTGCTTGAGCTCCCAACCGTGATCCATGAACTCCACGGCGAGCGCGTCCAACACATCCTGGTGAATCGGAGGCGCGGCGCGGCGGCCCCAATCCGAAACATCGGCCACCAGCGAATCCCCAAAAACCCGAGTCCAAACGTGGTTTACGAACACTCGCGCGGTCAACGGGTTGTTCCGATGCGAGATCCACTTCGCCAAAGCAAGCCGCCTCCCGGTGCTCCGGGAAGGGTAGGTCGAGGGATTCTTGTCAAAACTGTCATCGGGACCCACGAGAGCCTTCAACGCACCCGAGGAGGATCTGTAATGGCCGTCAGGATTCTCGAAGCGTTTCGACTCTTTCTCAAAACTTTCCTCCGCGGCCTTGAGCCTTTTCTCGATGTCAGCCTTCTTCTCCTTGGGCGCCGCAGCAAGATCCTTTCTGGCGACCGCGATGTCCACGAGGGCCAGCGCTCGTCGATATGCCGCATCCGCCACCGCCGCAGCTCTTGCCCGTCCGCCGGCGTTGGCCGGTTGCGGGTCACGCCGCGTCAGCAGGGATTCCCCCAGCCCTTGCTTTGAAGCGTCGGCAGCCCAAGCAGTTTCAATGGCCGCCTCTTTGAGAGTCGCCGCCTCAAGCTTATGTTCCGCGATCTCGACCGCCGCGCGAGCTTCCTTCAAGGCGGCCTCAGACTCCCGTGACAACGGATCCGAACCCGCCGCGGGATTCGCTTGGCGCTGTCTGGCATCAACCGCCCCGAGTTTCTCCCGGGCTTGATCCAGCGCGATTTTGGCATCCTTGTTCAACCTTGCCGCCGCCCGGAGCTGGTCTTCCAACACATACCGCCTGAGACCCGGACTGTGGGCCGACACTGGCAGATTAACTGGTTTGATATGCAGATCACCAAATATGGCGGGAATGCCCGCTTGGATCACCCGGTTGGTTTCAGGTTGCCGATCATCTCCTCGCCGATGGATGTAGGTAGGCAGTTCCACCTGCAAATCGAAGGCGCGCGGAAGTCCGTTCTTCTCAAAGTCCGGTTCGCCAGGCCACGCGTCGAGTCGTACGTGATAGGGTTCGAAGACGGCGCGCATCCGGTAATAGTCGGCCTGTTCCAGTGGATCATACTTGTGGTCGTGACACTTGGCGCATTGCATGGTCAGCCCGAGAAATGCGCGGCTCGTGTGCTCGACCACTTCGTCCAGCCACGTGGTCCGATTGAACAGATAATAGGAACGGCAAAGAAAACCGGTCGCTCGCAGGGCCCCGGCATTCTCCGGTTCCAATTCATCGGCGGCCAGCATTTCCAGGATCATCCGGTCATACCCTCTTTCACCGTTCAGCGATTCGATAATCCAGTCCCTCCAATGCCATATATGCTTTTGGCTATAGCGAAGCTGGGCATCCAATCCCCACCAGTCGCTGTAACGCCACAAATCCATCAAGTGCCTTGCCCACCGTTCCCCGAACGCGGGCGAAGCAAGCAAACGATCCAGCACCTTGAGACGAGCGACCGGTGAAGCGTCTGTGGCAAATGCCTCGAGTTCCCCAGCGGAGGGTGGAACACCGATGGTATCGAGATAAACCCTTCGAAGCCACAGGCCCTTGGAGATCTCGGCCTGGCGAACGAAACCCTTGGAGGCAAGCCGAGCTCCAAGCAGCGCGTCGAGCAAGGTGCCAGAGTTCTTTGAGGGAGGCGGCGCGGCAAGCGCGGCGCGTTCAGGGGGCTTGAAAGCCCAATGATCCCGAGGATCCGGCTCTGGACGCTCGTTCAATGGACCCGAGGCGCCCTCGGCGAGCCATTGCCGGAGCTTTTCGATCTCTTCCTTCGACAACGGCGAACTTTCCTGCGGCATTCTTTCTGACTCGTCTGCAATCGTCACCTTCGCGAGCAGGAGTGAATGGGAGACGCCGAGGGGGGGGCCACTCTTGCCTCCGGCTTTGAGCGTGGCGAACGTGTCAAGCCGAAGGCCTCCTTTTTGCTTCATCGACCCATGACAGGAATAGCAACGCGCCTTGAGGATCGGCTTGATGTCCTGTATGTAGCTGACGGCGGCCAAAGAGCGCATCGGCAGCGGCAGCAAGATTGCAGCGATCAGGATCAGGAGGGTTATTCGGTCCATTCGCATCACATCACGAAACTTATCAGCACCCCATCACGGATACAAACTCGCGATGAATCGCGAGCCGCGCGGGCTTGAACCTGGGGCCATCACACGCCACAGTTGTGGTGATCGTTTGGGGCATGCCTATCCGGTTCATTGCCAAACAACTGAAGCTGACATCAGCTTTACTGCGCGGGCTGCAAAGACATCATCACGCCGGGTGGACCCACTCGCCGTTGTAGAGCGTTGCGTAGGTGGGTGGCACGGCGTGCGCCGCG
>SYMW01000085.1 GCA_005805305.1 Verrucomicrobiales bacterium | reverse complement strand
TCAAGCCCGTCCAATACTCCGTCAAACTCGTCCGCTGGTTACGCTCCTCCATCCTTTCCAGGCTTGCCTGGACCGCCGCCCTGCCCCGCCTGCGTGCCCTCTACGCGTCGCTTTGAGTTCCATTCTTCCACACCGTTCTGAAGCTGTTTTGGGGGCGGAGGCTTCTCTTGGAGCAGGCCGTCGATGCGGTATCTCAGTTGGACTGAGTCGTCGAATGGGACGATGTGGATGTCGCTCGCGCGTTCCCGAAGCGCGGTGGAAATGATGAGGTTGACGAGATTGATGACGGTGGGCTCGTTGGCCATCACCTCGATGTCGTGCAGATTCTTGATCTCAACCGAGCTGGAGCTCTCGGGATTGAGGTTTTCAATCATCTGCTCAACGGTGATCTGGTAGCATTCAGCGAGCTTTTCCAAGAGATCGCCGCTTGGAGCCAGCGATTGCTCCACCTCGAGTCCGCTCAGCAGCCGGATATCTTCGATGACACGCTCCGAAACTTCCTCCGTGACCGCAATCCGGAGGGTGTTGCGGCTGATCGCGAATGGAAGCACTCGGTGTTGTTTCACGAATTCCGCTGGCAGCGTTCTCAACACTTCCGGGGGGATGACGAGGCGCGCAATGTGCTCGGGCGACGGCTTTGCCGACGCGCTCCCGCCGTCAACGGTCGTTGACGGCGGCGTCGCCCCTGCCTCAGGTTCCAACGCGGGTCCTCGGCCATTCACACTCGAGGTCGGAGGGTTCATCGCCTTTCGGTGTCTTTGCGTTGGGAGAGCATGATATTCCCGGCATCAACACCGCTGTGCTGCGAAGGTTGTTGTGGGAAGCGAAAAAAATGGCTCTTGGGAGGGAACAGCTTGTCCATGACCACGATGGGCATCTGGATAAGGATTGCGAGGGATGAGTTCAAGCAGGATGTTTGTCTATAGACGTTTAATGCGGAGAGTTCGTTCAAATCTAAGTTCAACCCCCTCCGGCTGCTGGAAACGCAAGTTGGAATCAAGGAGTGACAGGGCTTTGAGGTTGCCTTAGGGTCGATCTGGAGCACTCCAGGAGCTGGGTTTGCGATTCCTTTGCGGAGGCGAAGGGGGGGGTGCCTCGCTCATTGAATCATAGTTGTCTGGATCCTCTCGAGGGGCTATCTTTTGAGGGATATGGATTTTGAAAATCATGAAGAACCACGCTCGTTCTGCGTCTAAATGAATTTTTGATGAAACGGTACTTGTTAATGGGATTGTTGCTCGCGAGTTCGGCAGATGCCCTGCGCTCGGCGCCGAGTGCTCCTTCGTCCAAAGCGCTCGATTATACTCGTGATATTCGTCCACTCTTGTCGGACAACTGCTTCGCTTGCCACGGGCCGGACGGGGAGCAGAGGAAAGGCGGGCTGCGGCTCGATCTTCCGGAGCAGTTCGGCAGGCCCGCCAAATCGGGAAAGCCGGCAATAGTCCCGGGAAAGCTCGAGGAGAGCGAACTGATCGCCCGTTTGGTCACCAAGGATGAGGATGATTTGATGCCCCCGCCGAAGACGGGGAAAAAATTAACGCAAGCCCAGATCGAGCTGCTGAAACAATGGATCCGGGAGGGTGCGAAAGCCGAAAGCCACTGGGCATTTTCAACTCCAACGCGGCCATCCCTTCCTGGGGGAGAGGCGGCGGGGTGGGCTCGGAATCCCATTGATCAATTCGTGGTCCAGAAACTCGAAGCACGGCGGCTGAAACCCTCGCCTGAAGCGGATAAGGCGATCCTGCATCGACGCGCCTCGCTGGACGTCACCGGGTTGCCACCCACGCCAGAGGAATTGGACGCATTCCTTTCGGACAAATCGCCAGATGCCTACGAAAAACTGGTGGATCGGCTCCTCGCTTCACCTCGATACGGCGAGCACATGAGCCGGTATTGGCTGGACGCGGTCCGTTATGCCGACACCCACGGTTACCACATCGACGCGGAACGGAGCATGTGGAAATATCGAGACTGGCTGATCGAAGCCTTCAACAAGAACGTTGCCTTTGATCAATTCACCATCGAACAATTGGCGGGCGATCTCCTGCCGGAGCCGACCCTCGATCAAAAAGTGGCCTCAGGCTATGTGCGTGCCAACATGACCACGGGGGAAGGGGGCGCGATCGAAGAGGAGTACGTGGCCAAGTATGCATTCGACCGGGCGGAAACCACGGCGACGATTTATTTGGGGCTCACGATGCTGTGTTCGAGGTGTCACAATCATAAGTACGACCCGATCACGCAGAAGGAGTATTACGGATTGTATGCGTTTTTCAACACCCTGAACGAGGCCATCATGGACGGCAACGGGCCCAACCCGGAGCCGGTGATTAAGGTGCCGTCGGCGGAGCAAGCGGCGCGGTTGGAGACGCTCAAGCGGGACATGGATGGGGCCAGAAAGAAGATCGACTCGGTGTCACCGGAGTTGGATGCGGCGCAGTCGGCGTGGGAAGCCACCTGGAGATCCGCGCTTGGCTCCGGATGGAACCTGGTGAAGCCGGTAGACGCGCGGTCCACGGTGACAAACGGTCCCGCGTTGCGCGTCGCCGAAGATGGTTCGGTCCTGGCGGAGGGGGCATTGCTGGAGTCTGACTCCTATGAGGTAGCTTACGCGCTGCCACGAGGTGTGATTGGCGGTTTGCGACTTGAAGCTCTACCCGACTCATCCCTCCCCAAGAACGGTTCCGGTCGCGCTTCGGACGGGCGCTTTTCCATTTCAGAAATCGAGGTCGACTTGTCCGTCAACTCTGGGAAGCCAGGCGAAAAACCCGCGCGTTTAAAGCTGGCGCAGGCATTTGCGGATGCTTCGGACAAAGATCGCGACATCGGCCGGGTGATTGATGGCAAAAATGACACCGCGTGGAGTGTCACCGCCGAGCAAGCCTCCGTCCCGAGGGTGGCGGTATTTGCGTTTGCCGATGCCGTCGAAATCCCCGACAACGCTCGACTGGTGGTGCGCTTGAAGTTCGAAGGGATGAATGAGAAGGAAACTTTGGGGAAGTGGCGGCTTTCGTTCGCGAGCCGGGAGCCGTTGCTCACGGCCTTGGCTCCCCGGAAGTTCAGCCCGTGGCAAATGGTGGGACCCTTGGCGGCTCCGGATCCAAAGGCGGCCTTTGCGTCAAGTCTCGAGCCCGAGAACAACGTGGATCTGAAGAAGACTTACGCTGGCGTGAAGGACGAGGTCCGGTGGCAAAAGAAAGAGGACATTCAAGATGGGAAATCTTATTTGCTGGTCCAGGATTTGCACGGCGTCCACGGGGTTCGGTACCTTTTTCGGACTATTGACTCGGAGCGGGAGCGTGATTTGGTTGTGAGCACGCATTTGGATGGTTGGTTCAAAATTTGGTTGAACGGCGCCCTGGTCGGGGAAAGGGATCACGAAGCAAAGCCAGGAGAGGGCGCGTTGCGAACGGTTTTGAAGCTGAGAAAAGGCGAGAATAAACTCTTGGTTAAGGCGGTCACGGTTCAAGGGGCGTCTTCCTTTAAATTCACACCGGATCCTGAAAGTTCCGACACAGTGACGCCGAATGTGGCCGTGATCCTGGCCTCGGGCAGCCCCGCTCCTGAGGCGGCAAAGGGCGTGGTGCGGGATTATTACAGGCGGCAGCACTCCGATGATTTCAGGAAAGTATTTCAGGATTTCGCCGCCTGGCAGGAGGAAGACGCGGCTTTGGATCGAGTGATCCCGCGAACCATGATTGCCCGTGAGATGGAGAAACCCCGGGTGACTCATATATTGATGAGGGGCGAATACGATAAGAAGGCCGAACCAGTGCCTCCGGGAATCCCTGCGGTTCTTTCGCCTTGGCCCGCAAACGCTCCAACGAACCGCTTGGGGCTGGCGCGATGGTTGATGGATCCGCAAAACCCCCTGGCGTCACGGGTGAACGTGAATCGGATTTGGCAGCAGTTTTTCGGCACTGGGATCGTGAAAACGGCGGATGATTTTGGATTGCAGGGGGAGACTCCATCGCACCCCGAGTTGTTGGAATGGCTGGCGTGTCAGTTTCGGGATGGAGGCCCGGTGGTTGCTCGAGTGGGATCCAGGAGAATTGTGCGCGAGGCGCGGCCCTGGGACGTGAGGGAGTATGTCCGTCTGATTCTAACGTCATCGACCTATCGACAAAGCTCAAAATCGACCGCTGAAGCCCACTCTCTCGATCCGGAGAATCGCCTGCTGGCGCGGGGGCCTCGGTTCCGGCTGGATGGAGAATCCGTCCGCGACACGGCCTTGTTCGCGAGTGGGTTGCTGGTCGAGCAGCGTGGCGGGAGGAGCGTCAAGCCTTACGAGCCTCCGGGCTTGTGGGAGGCGGTGTCGTTCAATAACTCTCAGAAGTACGTTCCGGAAGCGGGGGCGGCGCAGCATCGGCGCAGTCTGTACACGTTCTGGAAACGCCAGAGCCCTCCGCCGAACATGTTGATTTTTGACGCCCCGACGCGCGAGTACTGCACCATCCGCCGCTCAAGATCGAATACTCCTTTGCAAGCGCTGGTGGTGCTCAACGATCCCCATTTTGTGGAAGCCTCGCGGGCTCTTGCTGACAGAATGATTCGAGAGGGAGGCAAGAGCACGAGAGACAAGCTGCGATACGGTTTCCGTCTTGCCACCGCGAGGCATCCCAGATCCGAAGAGTTGAATGTCCTGGAACAGGCCTTGCGCGCCCAGATCGCCGAGTTTGGGAAGGAAGGCACGGCGGCCGGCCAGTTGCTCCAGGTAGGTTCCTACCAAGCCGAATCGACAATTCCTCAGACCGATCTGGCGGCTTGGGCTTCGGTGGCGAATTTGCTCCTGAATTTGGATGAAACATTGACCAAAAACTAAACTTCAAGAGTCACATGGATCCTTTAAGAGAAAACCAGCTTTTGACGACTCGCCGGCACTTTTTTGGCCGCACCGCCGCAGGCATCGGCACAGCGGCGCTGGCGTCGATCCTGCGGCCCGAACTGTTTGCCGGGAGCAAGGATGAAACCAAGAAAGCCCCGCTCGCGAGGACATTCGGAACCCATTTTGCCCCGAAGGCAAAACGCGTGATCTATCTGTTTATGGCAGGGGGGCCATCGCAACTGGACCTCTTCGATTACAAGCCTCAGCTCGACAAAATGCACGAGTCCGAGCTGCCGGTCTCGGTTCGCATGGGACAGCGGATCACAGGGATGACTTCCGGGCAGAAATCCCTCCCGGTCGTGCGGTCACTGTTCAAATTTGATGCGCGGGGCAAGTCGGGCGCCATGATAAGCGAGGCCATTCCCCACATCGGCAGTCTCGCGGATGACATTGCCATCATCAAGACGGTGAATACCGAGGCCATCAATCATGATCCGGCGATTACGTACATCCAGACAGGATTTCAGCAGCCGGGGCGTCCCTGCACGGGTTCGTGGCTCAGCTACGGGTTGGGCACGGCCAACGAAAATCTTCCTGCCTTTCTGGTCATGATTTCGAGCGGCAAGAACAGCGATCAGCCGCTCTATCAACGTCTCTGGAGTTCCGGCTTCATGCCTTCCGAGCATCAGGGGGTTCAGTTCAGGGGGGGCAACGAGCCCGTGTTGTACCTCGCCAATCCACCCGGTGTCAGCGCCGGTTCCCGGCGTCAGGCACTGGACGCGCTGGCGCGGCTGAACGCGAAACAGTTCGAGACCTATGCCGATCCCGAGATCAACGCCCGCATCGCCCAGTACGAGATGTCTTATCGGATGCAGATGTCGGTTCCGGAACTCGTCGATTTGTCTAAGGAATCACCGAGTGTTGTCGACAGTTATGGTCCTGATGTGAGGAAGCCCGGGACATTTGCCAATAACTGTTTGCTGGCGCGGCGGATGGCGGAGCGCGGAGTTCGGTTTATCCAGCTCTACCACCGAGGCTGGGATCAACATGGTGATCTCCCTAGGCGGCTCAGGGAGCAATGCGCGGACACGGATCAACCTAGCGCCGCCCTGGTCAAGGACTTGAAAGCGCGCGGCCTTTTGGAGGACACGCTGGTGATTTGGGGAGGGGAATTTGGGCGAACGGTTTACTGCCAGGGCAAAATCGAGAAAGAGAATTATGGGCGAGATCACCACGGGCGTTGTTTCTCGATCTGGCTTGCTGGCGGGGGCATCAAAGGGGGAGCTAGCTACGGCCAAACCGATGATTATGGCTATAATGTGGCCGAGAATCCCGTCCATATCCACGACCAAAACGCCACGATTATGCATTGCCTGGGCGTGGACCACGAAAAGCTGACTTACCGATTTCAAGGTCGCGATTACAGGCTCACCGACATCCACGGCAACGTGGTCAAAGAGATTCTCGCTTAGGGGAGCCGCTGCTTCCCGGAATCTTTTCCGATGGCGGTTCCGGATCACGCACCGACGGCACGTAACCGGTGGTCGCCTCGGAGCTTTCTGAGCATCGCGGGCCGAGGCGATTGTCCCACGTTTCAGCTCCATTGAAGGTTGCATCAGGATTATTGACCATCACGGGATCGCCATTGAAGATGGAGACGAATGCGGCCCTCATTCACCATCGCGGACCATTCCGTCCTGAGCCTCATCGGGACAGGTGCGTACGGAGAGGTGTGGCTGGCACGCAACGTTATCGGCGTCGCTCGAGCCGTGAAAGTCGTCCGGCGCAACCAGTTCGAGGGATCTAAATCTTACGAAAGGGAGTTTTCGGGATTAAAGAAGTTCGAACCGATTTCTCGCGCACACGAGGGATTGGTTGATGTCTTGCAAGTGGGTCGGGATGACGAGGGCGGTTTTTTCTATTATTTGATGGAGTTGGCGGACGATGCCAATGCGGTCGCGGGCGATTCGGGCGGCCTGTTGTCGGAGAAGTACCAGCCGTTGACATTGCAGGAACTCATTCGTCGGCAGACCCGAATCCCAGTTTTGGAATGCGTTCGGATTGGAGCGCAGGTGGCTGGTGCTTTGGAGTTTCTTCACACGAAGGGATTGGTGCATCGGGATATCAAACCATCCAACATTGTTTATGTGGGGGGAATGCCAAAACTCGCGGATGTGGGATTGGTGGCCAGTTTGGGTGACGCGAAATCATTCGTGGGGACGGAAGGCTTTATTGCGCCCGAAGGTCCTGGCACTGCCACCTCGGACCTCTACAGCCTCGGTAAAGTGCTTTACGAGATGGTGACAGGGGAGAGCCGGATGGATTATCCCGAAATTCCCGGGGATCTTCAGGTAGGGGCGGATGGCGGCGCGTTTTCGGAGTTGAACGAGGTGATTTTGCGCGCTTGCGCGGCAAACCCGAAGGATCGCCATGCGTCAGCGGCCGAGTTGCGGGGCGAATTGTTGCTGCTGGAGGCGGGGCGCTCCGTCCGCAAACTCCGGCGAGACGAGCGCCTTGTCAGGACGTGGCGCCGGGTGGGGGTGGCCGCGATGCTGGTCCTTTTTGGCGTGCTAGGCGCCCTGCGATTTGAACGGCAGTTGACAGAAACGGCCCGGCGGACCGCCCAATCGGAATCGGCCTTGCGGCGAGCCATCGAGGAACGCGAACACACCGCGAGACAAAATTTGTACGCGGCCGATATGAATCTCACTCAACAGGCCCTGGATGCGGGGAATTATGGGCGAGCCGAAGCATTGCTGTCCGCCTACCTAGGGGATTTAGGACTGTCGGATGTCCGCGGGATTGAATGGTTCTGCTATTGGCAGCGTTTGCGCGGCGAAAGTATCGCCGTTTTTCGCGGCCACCAAGAAGTCATTTCGTCGCTCGTCATGAGCCGGGACGGGCGGCGCCTGTTTTCGGCAAGTTTCGACTCCACCATTCGGGAGTGGTCGCTGGCTGATCACAAGGAATTGCGGCGATGGTTGCGGCCTGGCTGTCTGTTCATGTCACTCTCGATGGATCCGGCAGGCCTCAAGCTCGCCGGGGAGGGGGGGAACAGGCCCTATTCCTGCCTCTTGAATCTCGAAACAGGCCTGTGGGTGACGAATATCTCGTCCGCGTCCCCAAGCATCGCATTTTCGCCGATGGGCAACGAATTGGTGAGAGGAGGACACACGATGTTGTTCGACACCAACGGGGTCGTCGAGGTGACGGATTTCGAGTTCAAGGTGCGGCGCGTCTTGCCTGATTCGGGGGGTAGGGCTGTCTTTGCCCCAAACGGAAAGGTGTTAGCTACCGGCGCCTGGGCTGGGGCGATCCGCCTCTGGTCGTGGCCAACCCTTGAATTGCTCGGAACCCTGCCCGGAGCTGGGACGGTTTTATCGATGTGTTTTTCACCGGATGGCGGGAGGTTGGCGAGTGTCTCTCGTGAAGGGCGTTTGGTGGTTTGGGACATGAGTTCGAAAGAGATCGTTGCCGAAACCACGGCGCACTCCGGTTCGGTGATCTGGAGCGTCGACTTTTCGCCTGATGGCGTGCGTCTCGCCACGAGCGGTAACGATCAGACTGTGAGGATCTGGGAGGCTTCCAAGCTCGCTCAGGAACATGCCTTCCGGGGGCATGTTGGCGAAGTCTGGGCCGTGCGCTGGACACTGGATGGCCGGCAGCTGCTCTCGGCGGGCAAAGATGCCACCATTCGAATGTGGTCCGCGACGCGCCCCTCAAGATTCCCGGAAGTCTCAGAAGTCGTCCAAGCGGCAGTGTTTTCCGCCGATGAGAGCTTGATAGCGATTCGTCGGCGTGACGGAACCGGGACTGTGAGGGAAGCTTCCAACGATCGCGAAGTGTTGAGCTTCGAAGGGATAGGCGAAGTTGGAGGCTTCTCATCCGACGGTGCGACTCTGACGATTCTAACGGCCGGTTGGGTGTTCGAGCGTCGGTCCCTGGCCGATGGGGGCAAGATCCTGGAACGACGGGCGGCCGTTCCTCCGGTCGAGCCATTCAACCGGAGGCTCTTGAGCCCCGATGGCAAATGGCTGCTGGTTGGATTGAGAAACGGTGATATCCTGGTCCAGAACTTGAGTTTGGCGGAAGCGCCATTTCGCCTTTCCGGGCACCAGGATATGGTGGTTTCGCTCGCGATATCGCCCGATGGCCGGCACCTGCTGTCAGGTTCCATCGATCGGACGGCGCGCTTGTGGGAACTCGAGAACAAGGTTTTGGTGAAAACCATTTCGGGCCACAAAATGGGGGTTGGATCCGTGGCCTTTTCATCGAATGGATCGTCAATCGCCACCGGGAGTTGGGATGATACCATACAAGTATGGGACATGGGAAATCAAACGAGGAACGCTTTACTAGGCGGACACCGGGGAGGGGTGCAAGCCGTTTGCTTTGCCCCCGATGGCCGCACGCTGGCAGGCTTGACCGGCGAGAGTGTGCTGACTTTCTGGAGCCTTGCCTCTCAACGGGAAGCCGGAATCATCCCGCTGACTCCGGGGACTGGGCAAGGGTGGATCACGGTGTCCCCGAAAGGCCGGTGGATCGCCGCGGTCAGCCAGGCAGGAATTCTCAGCCTGGTTTCCGCGCCGAGGGGAGAACTTGCTAGTTCCCGTTAGATGCCGGCGCCTTCGCGCGAATTACCAGGAGCATGAATTCGAGACTTTCGGGAAGGCGGGGATCGTCGCTCTCGCCGCCGCTCGAAGCAAAGCAGGATCGGGCTTGGGCCTCCTCACTGGAGGCGACCCGGCACAGTTTGGTGTCGCGGCTGCGGGAGTTCGAGGATAGCGATGCGTGGCAGCGCTTTTTCGATACGTATGCCGGAGTGATACTGGCGTGCGCACGAAATGCGGGACTGTCGCCGACCGAGTCTGATGAGGCGCTCCAGGAAACGCTTGTGTCGGTGGCCAAGGAAATGCCTGACTTTCGGTATGATCCCGCCAAGGGCTCGTTCAAAGGATGGCTTTTTAAGATCACTCGAAGGCGGATCGCGGATCAATTTCGGCGGCGAGTTCGCGAGGCCGGCCAGGCCAGCGCGTCGCTTGAACAAGTCCAGGAGCAGCCCGATATTGGAGAGGATCCGCTGCAGCGGATTTGGGAGGATGAATGGAGGCAAAACGAGCTTCAGTTGGCGGTCGACCGGGTCAAGAAAAAGGTTTCCGCTCGGCAATGGCAAATGTATGACCTGTCCGCGTTGAAGGGTTGGCCCATGGAGCGCGTGTGCGCAACTCTGGGAGTGAATCGAGCGCAGGTTTACATGGCCAAGATGAGGATTGGAAGGACTCTGAAGGCGGAAGTTCGGAACTTGCCCCCGGACGTGGTGCGGATTGGCTGAGGGATCTTCAGAGGAGGGAACCTTTCTTTCTCATCCGCAAAGCCCAAACCGCGGAAGCACATTCCATAAACCTTAAAACGGCAGTTGAACCTATTGAAGATTTGCAAAAGCCTGGATGAGAAAGGCTTGACGAAGAAGGAGGCACCTCCCTGGTGGATCTGGTGAGTGATTCGGAACGACTTTATCTCCAGGCTTTTGCGAAGATTCGCCATAGGCAACTCCCGTTTTAAGGATAAACTTCGAATCGGCGCAATCGGAGTAGCGGGCGGAAGACAGCGCATTCTTGTTAGATCATCCCCGGCCCAAGCGAATACTCAATGTATGATAGCGACTGGGTGCCATGGAGAACTTGTGGTTTTGCCGGATTCGATCCGGTGGCCTGGGCCAAAGGCGGTCTTCGAGCTTGCCTGCGGCGGCTCTGTTAGCAGGTTCCCGTGAGAGATATTCCCAACCATTTTAGTTTAGAGGCACTGGAGCCGCGGCTTCTGTTGTCCGCCGACGGCCCGTCGATTGAGCCGCCGCCACCTTCCTTTTGGGAGTGTGCCGGAAGAGCCGAGTCGCTGGAGTTTGTCGCGGTCTCGACGGAGGATGGAAACTTTGCAGGGAATGCCTCGGACTTTGGCTCAAGCGAACCGAATCAGTTTCAAGGCGTTCTATTCGACGGGTTGGGTGTCGAAGACCTCGGACAACCGATCGGGAACCCGGCCAGTAGCCAGGAAGCTCAGGGTCCTCCCGGTTCGGAATCTGGATCCGTGGAAGAAGAAAACGGGATCGCCATCCCGGGCATCCCCGTTTTGACCGTTTCTGCGAGGAACGTTGAGGCGATGGCCGGGCAGACTATCTTGCTGAATGCTAATGGCGCTAAAGCCCTCAGTTACCAAGGTCCAGTCCTTGTGGGGCCATTCGACGTGCCCGCGTACGAGGTCCCCGCCGAGTACCATGTGGCGCGGGATGAAATCCTGCGTGGGACCGTTGCCAGATTGAACGAGATTTTTTCTGATTTTGACGTTACCTTTGTCGACAACGCGCCGGAATTCAGGCCTTATTCGGTGATCCACTTCGGTGGTACGGACAAGGCTTTTGCCTCGTTTGGCCGTTACTTTGGACTTGCTGAAAAGGTCGATCACGGGAATGCCGATCCTTCGGACGTAGCCTTCGTTTTTACTGAGAATCTTTCCTTTGGCGGCCAGACGTTCGATTCGTATCTCGCTCTGGTCACGCGAATTGCGGCTCACGAAGCAGGGAGGCTTCTCGGTTTCAGCGGCGAACTCTCCACGAACTCAGCCGGACTGTTGGCGCCCGTTGCCGCGGGCTTGACCGCAACATGGTTGGGCGGGGCGGGCGCATGGAATGTTGGCTCGAACTGGAGCACCGGCGCGGTTCCAGACGGCACCGACACGGCGATCGTGCTGGCAGGGAACGCCACCATTTCAAGCGGGGCCACCGTCGGAACCCTCCAAGTCGGCACGGGCGCCACGGTGACCGTCCAAGCCGACAGCAATGTTGCCACGCTGAGCGTGTCCGGAGGAACTCTGACCGGATCGGGCAACCTGACGGTAGTCAGCCAGTTCAATTGGACTGCCGGCGCTTTGTCCGGATCCGGCACCACCACCATCGCACCCGGAGCGACACTGTCCATCAGTGGCGCCGGCACGAAGACCTTTTCACAGAGGACTCTGGTAAACCTGGGAGCGGCCACCTGGCGTGGGACCGGGGTGATTGGAGCGGGGGGGGGCGGGACGGTGGATAACCAGGGGTCGTTCGAGATCCAGAACGACGGCACCTGGCAGAACAACTTTAATGGGGCATTCACGGCTTTCAACAACTCGGGGACGTTGCGGCGGACGACCGGCACGGGGATTGCCTCGTTGAACTACGCCGCTCTGAATAACACGGGAACCGTCGAGGTGCAGACCGGAACGCTGCGGTTGGCGGCCGGGGGGAGCAGCAGCGCGGGCGCCTTTACAGTCGGTGGTGGAACCACGCTTGAATTCAGCGGAGGCACGCACACTTTCAGCGGCTCAGCGCTCGTCGGCGGGAGCGGGGACGTGATGTTTAGCGGCGCGACGGTGAATCTGGGCGGCACGTTCGGCATCACCGGCTCGGTCTTCATCAGCGGGGGTGTGGTCAACGTCAACACTCCG
>SYMW01000084.1 GCA_005805305.1 Verrucomicrobiales bacterium | reverse complement strand
GGCGGATCGGAATTTGAATCCGAAACGGTATGAGTGGAAAGCGGACGGGAAAACGATTCTGGAGAAGATTCAGCGGGCCCGTGAAACTCTGGCACGCCAAGTCGGACTTAGTAAAGACAGTTCAGAGACACTACACTAGGCGGGCGCAATCCAATAATGAGACAGATTTATTCACTTTTGGGACATGGGCTGACGGGCTCGCACTAAGACTGTTGGCATTTCTAATCTAACCCAAAAGCTTCACTCCAACTCCGGATGGTTTCATCAGAATGAATCCTCATGCCCCGTCTGATGCTGTGTGCCCTGTAATGGTCACACGGCGTCCACATCGAGCTTCGACTGCTTTCAAACTTGAAGCACGCGGGCCAACGCCACAGAGTTGATCCATGCTTCGACCACTGAAGAAATACTCCGTCTATGATCTTCGCCAGCTCAAAGGAAAGCGGCAATTGACGCATGTTCACGTCAAATCTCCGGAGGAAGCAGCGGCGGCTGAGGCGGCGGGAATCGACTTATTGAGCTGCAGCTTTGATTCGGCGGCGAGCCAAGCTCGATTACCGTTGATCGTGGATGCCGCTCCCTCCCGTTTTATTTCTGGAGCCACGCCCCATGGGCTGGCATCGCCCGAGGAAGCGATTCGAGTTGGTTTTAAGGCGCTGGAGCTGGGCGCGAGTTCAGTGTATTGCTCCGGAAGCCCCCGCATGATCGAGGCCATGGCTCGAGAGGGCATCCCCGTGGTGGGGCACCTCGGCATGGTCCCCCGTCATGCGACCTGGACCAATGTTCGCGCCATCGGTAAAACCGCGCTAGAAGCCCGCCGATTGCACCAGCAACTGAAGGATCTAGAAAATGCCGGCGCTTACGCGGCGGAGGTGGAGTTGGTGCCACACCAGTTGGCCTCGTATCTTTGCACGAAAACTTCCTTGCTGCTCATGTCCTTGGGATCGGGAAGTGGGTGCGACACGCAGTTTCTATTTTCCGACGACATTCTCGGGGATTACGACGAGCGGATTCCGCGTCACGCGAAGGCTTACAGAGATTTCAAGGGCGAATACAAACGCCTTCAATTGGAGCGCGTCGCCGCGTTTAAGGAATTTGCCGAGGACGTTATGAGCGGGCGATTCCCCGAGGCCAATCACGTCGTGGAAATGACTGCGGCGGCCTTCGAAGAGGCTGTCAGGGCGATCGAAAAACAGGGGAACTGATCGCTTGCCAGGATCCCGTATTTGTCTCAGGTTTTGGCCGTTTGCGCTGCCTCCGTGTTTCGAGCCTGGATGTCGATGCGCTGAATGGTTCTCCGCCAGATTTCATCTATCGCCTCTCTCAACCTTCCATTTTGGTGTCCATTCGGGCAGATCCGTGCGCGCTGTTTTTAGATAGGCATCCAGCGCTTGGGCGATATCCGGACGTTTGGCGGCGACGTCGGTTTTCTCGGCGACGTCATTCTTGAGATCGAATAAAGCCACGGGAGCATCAGGCGCGGTGGCGCGAATCCCTTTCCAACGGCCCTTGTAGAGTGCCGCCTGTTTGAAGCCGCCTTCGTGGAATTCCCAATACAGGAATTCGTGGCGCTTTTGCAGCCCTGTTTTTCCTTTCAACGCCGGCGCGAAACTAATGCCATCAAGGGGGTCCGGAACACGGACGTTCGCGAGTTCAGCGGCGGTGGCGAACCAGTCCGCGAAACTGCCCGCATGAGCCGATCGCGCCCCCGCTTTCACGATGCCGGGCCACCAGGCGATGAAGGGAACGCGGATGCCGCCGTCTGTGAGGCTGCGTTTGGTTCCTGTGAACGGGCCCGAGGGGTTGAAACGGGCGAGGTCATGCTTGCTCTCGTTGTGCGGGCCGTTGTCGCTTGTGAAAATCACCAGTGTGTGCTTGGCGATGCCGAGATCATTGAGCTGGCTCAGCATCCGGCCCACATAGCCGTCCATTCGAGTGATCATCGCGGCGTGTCCCTTGTCTTGAACGGGCCAATCTTTGTTCGCGTAGGGGCCGTAATCGGGCGCGTGGGCGCCGTCCCCCAGAATCCGCGCCCTTTCGTTGTTGGCGTGCGGGACGACCATGCTCCAGTAGAGGAAAAAAGGTTTTTCCCGGTGCTCTCGCACGAACTTTAGCGATTCCTCGGTGAACAAGTCATCGGCGTAGACCAAAGCATTGGTGGCGTAGCCCGCCCCGTCCTCACCGACCGGAGTGAGACTGTTCGGCAGCGTTTCCTTTGTCTCGTTGCGCCAGAGGTAGCTGGGGAAATGGTTGTGCGCATGATGCTGGCTGAGATAGCCATAAAAATAATCGAATCCGTGCCGGCGCGGCAGACCGCTTTCAGCCTTGCCCACGTTGCCAAGGCCCCATTTTCCAATGAGTGCCGTCGCGTAGCCTGCCTTTTGAAGGACTCCCGCGACGGTGACGTCGCCCGGTTTCAATGCTTGCGCGGCTGGATTCGCCTGGCCCGCGTTGCCTCGCACTCGTGTATGACCGTGGTGCTGCCCGGTCATCAGGACGCTCCGGGAAGGAGCGCACACGGTGGCCCCGGCGTAAAACTGGGTAAATCTCATCCCCTCTCTGGCCATCCGGTCTACGTTTGGTGTTTGAATGACTTTTTGACCGTAGCACCCCAACTCACCGTATCCGAGGTCGTCGGCCATGATCCAAATCAAGTTTGGCTGTGGGGCGGCGGCAAGGGAGAGCGTGGCGCCCGCGAGAAGAATGGCTTCGATCAGGTGTTTCATGGCTTTCCATCCAGCTTGCTTTGCTTGGGGCCTTTTCCTATCCGGCGCGTCTCACGGTTTGCGCCAGGGGATCGAGCCGGCCCGCTGGATCTGCTCGCGCAGGGCATTGGCGAGTTCGTTGTGTTTTTGCCTGTTTTGACTCGCGAGATTCGTCTTCTCCTGGGGGTCCGCTTTCAGGTTGTAAAGTTCCATGGGCGACCACGGATCATTTTGCATCAACTTCCAGTCGCCACGGATGAGGGCCTCGTAGCTCTTGCCTCCGTAAACGATGCCGCCTTCTCGCCGAACAAAATACAGGTCGCGCGGCTCGGCCGGGGAGCGCCCTTCGAGAACAGGCACGAGGTTTCTCGCATCCAACCCGGGGGGGATCTTGGCGCCCGCAAGTTGGAGAAACGTGGGGAAAAGATCGAAATTAAGTCCAGTGTAATCGGTCCGGGCACCCGCTTCCACCCGCCCAGGCCACCGAGCCGCAAAGGGCACGCGCAAGCCGCCATCGTAGTGATCCTGCTTGCCTCCCCGCCAAGGGTTGTTGCGCTGCGCATGCGGCACCGATCCGCCGTTGTCGGCGGTGAACACAACCAGAGTATCGCGATCCAACCCGCTTTGTTTCAACGCGCGCATCACACGGCCGACCGCGTCATCCAGATGCTCCACTAACGCGACGCTGAGGGCGCGTTTGGAATCCATGCCCGGCGCTCGATCCTTCACACGGTCGAGCCACGCCGCTGGAGGTTCCATCGGAAAATGCGGCGCGTTGTAGGCAAGATACAGGAAGAAAGGTTTCGCCCCCGCTTTGGCGCGTCCCTTCAAGTAATCGACCGCCCATTCTGTGAAGAGATCCGTCGCGTGCCCTGCGGGTCGGATGACGTCACGGTTGCGGCGCATGTAATTATTTCCGTGGCGCAGATGAGTCGTGTAGTTGTCCATCATGTCTCCGAGAAACCCATGAAAGAAATCAAACCCCCTCTCGTTCGGAAGATTGGGCGACTCGAGGCCCAGATGCCACTTGCCAATCAGCGCCGTGTGGTAGCCTGCTTTCTTCAAGTGATTCGCGAGAGTGGGCACTTTGGGATCGAAGTATCCCCATGAATCTTTCGGGTGCGTTCGAATGACTCCTGGGACGCCGACACGGTCCGGGTATAGACCCGTCAGCAACGCCGCCCTCGAAGGGGAGCACACGGTGCAATTCGCGCGCATGGACGTGAACAACAGGCCTTCCTTCGCGAGTCGATCGATGTGGGGTGTTTGCGCGTCCGACGCCTGATAAGTTGAGACATCCCCATAGCCCAGATCATCGGCGAAGATCAGCACGAAGTTCGGCCACTCCTTCCCCGCCGAGTGAGCCATTCCGATGGAGTTGAGAACCACGAGAATCGTGACAGTGATGGCGAACAATCTCATTTGTGGACCTGGTGGGGTTAACGCTGTTGTCCTTGGGATCGGACCTTCTTGAGCAAGCTCGCGAGTTCCTTCACCTTTTCGGGCATGTCAGCGTAGCGGTTGTGTTTTTGAGCCAGGTCGGCTTGGAGATCGTAGAGTTCGGCAGGCAGATCGTTTTTTGAGTAGCCGTTTTCCGCGTCGAACCAATCCGGCACCTTGGTGTGCGCGCCGGATTTCGCTGCGATCAGCACCCAGTTGTCGTGGCGGATAGCGTAGGCGTTGGTCATGGTGTTGTGAACGATGGTGCGCCTGGGGCTTGGGCCGTTTTCTTTCCACACCGGAAGGAGGTTGTAGCTGTCCTCCCCGGTCTTCCCACTCAGTGGCACACCGGCGACGGCGGCAAGGGTGGCCATCAAGTCGACTTGGCTGACGAGAGCGTGGCTCACGCTGCCGGGTTTCACGACCCCTGGCCATTTCACGATCATAGGCACTCGATGCCCACCTTCATACAGATCGCGCTTCATGCCGCGCAGCGGGCCGGAACTGCGGTGGCCGAAGCGGCGGATCCGATCGTAGGCGTAGTGTTCCGCCCCATTGTCCGCTGAGAAGATCACCAGGGTGTTTTCGGCGAACCCGCTGTCCGCCAATGCTTGCAGGATTTCCCCGACGTTGGCATCCGTTTGAGTCATGAAATCCCCATAACCACCCGCTTTGGATTTGCCCTCGAACTCGGCGTTGGGAACGATGGGGGCGTGAGGGGAATTGAAAGGAGCATACAGGAAGAATGGGCCTTGCTTGCCCCTTTGCTCGCGAATCCATTTCACGGCCTGATCCTTCAGCCGAGGCACGACGGCATAGAAATCCCAGCCTGGAGTCATCGGGCCGGGTCGCGCTTCCCACGCGCCTTCCTGGGTCTTCGGCGTGATCTTCAAGGGCTCCGAAGGAACGGTGATCAGCCGGTCATTCTCAAACCAAGCGTAGGGCGGGAAATTCGGGACATCATCGCCAAAGTAATAGTCGAAGCCGTGCGCCAGCGGGCCGCCGCTGATGGGTTTGCTCCAATCAAAGTCTCCAGGGGCATGGCCCTCCTTAGGCTTGGGCGCGGCAACTCCGGGCTTTTGGATGTCGCTCCAGTTCCATCCAAGGTGCCATTTGCCTATGCAGGCCGTTCGATAACCCTTGGTTTTCAACAATTCTGGGAGTGTGACTTCGGTGTCCTCCAGCACCGGTTTGTCGAATGAGTTTACGATCCCATGAAACTTGCGCCAGTGAAACCTCCCCGTGAGCAGGGCGTAACGGCTCGGAGTGCACACACCCGAGGAACTGTGCGCATCGGTAAACCGCATCCCTTGGGCCGCGAGTTTGTCGAGGTGCGGCGTCGGAATCTTGGAGCCGGGATTCTGCGCCGCCAAATCGCCGTAGCCCATGTCATCGGCGTAAAGCAGGACGATGTTGGGCGTGGCCGCTGTTGCCGGACAAGACGAAATCATCGCGACCATCAACCAAAAGAGGAGTGTCAGGGCTTTCATGAGTTTAGGGTCCGTGCAAAAATAACTTCGGATTTTGGCGGGAGCGCTGCCAGGCCAGATGCTAGGCGCGAGGAACCCTCCTCCGCCAAGGCTTCGGAGGACAGGGGCGCACCGCCGAAGCCTCGGCGAAGGCGGGTCCCCCAAGGCGGGGCTGCAACTGTCCTGCCTGCGCCGTGGCGGCTCCGGCAGGCAGGCGAGCAACAAAGCAGATGGCCTGGCGCCGCCCCGCCCCAAAGGGCTCTGGCCCCATGACATGATGGCTTTGTTCCTCATTCGTCACAGACCAGGAGGGTCTCCTCGCTTGCCTCGCCGGAGCCCCTTGCCTGCGCCGCGGATGTCGCGGCAGGCGGTTTGGGCGCAGGCAGGTCATTCGTGCCTCGCCATATTGTCATGATTCCTCCAGCAAAGCCCGAATTTCTTTTTGCATGGACCCTTAGGAACCGTGCAGAAATTAATTCCGATTTTGGTCGGGAGAAAGTGTGTAGTTCCAGACGGGTAGAACGGAGTGGGTTTTGAGGTTGAGGAGACGCATTTGGGTATTGGAAACCT
>SYMW01000083.1 GCA_005805305.1 Verrucomicrobiales bacterium | reverse complement strand
TGCTGGGATTGCTGGGCACGGTCACCGGCATCATGGAATCGTTCAAATTCGTGGGTCAATCCAACCTGGGCGTGGACAAGGTGAGCGGCGGCATCGGCGAGGCGCTCATCGCCACGGCTTTCGGGTTGGGAATCGCCATCTTTACTTTGGTTCCATTCAATTATTTCACGGGAAAAGTCGCCCGGCTTCAGTTCGAACTGGAGACCGCGGCGAACAACGTGGAGGTCATGGTGACGGCCGCGAAAAACAGGGGCTTTGAAACGGAGATCATTCGCCGCGATCGATCCCGCACCCCCGCCGCTTGAATATGACCTCCACCAGGATCCGGGTTCTCCACAAGCTTTCCCGCTCATGAAGATTGTCTCGCCGCTGCCCCACAAAAAGGCCCGCATCGAAATCGTGCCGCTCATCGACATCATGTTTTTTTTGCTCGCGGCGTTCATGATGGTCAGCCTCACGATGATCCAAATGCAATCGATCAAGGTCAACCTGCCCACCGCGACTCAAGCTTCCCCTGACAACAAGCCCGACATGATGAACCTCGCCGTCGACAAACAAGGCGACGTTTATCTGGAGAAAAAAATGATCGCGCCAAACGACCTCCAGATCGAGCTGTTAAAGAGGTATCGGGCGAACACGAACTTGCCGGTTTTCATCAGCGGTGATCGCGACGCGTCCCACGGCGCGGTGATCAATGTCTTGGACCTCGTTCGGAAGGCGGGGGTGCAGAAAGTCGCGTTCGCCATCAACAAGTCCGAGGAAGCCGCGCCGGCTGGCCGGCCCACTCCCTGATCCCCCTTTCGTCCGAAGACCCAGGGAATCACATCCCTCACTTCGCCGGTTTCTGGGGGGGCTGGGCGGCTTGGTTCTGGGACGCGATCAACTGGTCGCGGACTTTCACGAACTCATCGACCAGTGTGTTGTATTTCTTGGTGACCTCGTTGAGCTTGCCCACCACTTCGTTCTGCCTCCCGACGATCTCGTTCCGTTCGGTCATCAGCTCCTTATATTTGTCCTGCTGCTCGAGAAGTCGCTTGTTCCGGTCCTCGACCGCCTTCTTGAACGTCTCCAGTGAGGCTTTGAGAACTTCATTTTCCGATTCCGACTTCGCGAAGTCGCGCCGGAGGGAGCTCAGGTCCTGCTCGGTTTTTTTCAAGGAAGCCTGGAGTTCGGTGCTCTGCGCGCTGAGCTTCGAGACCTCGTCATCGAGTTTCTGGACGAAACCCTTGAGGCTGGCCACGGTCTTGTTCTTCGTTTGCTCGGTGGCGTGGAGAGTTTCGACATTCTCCACAAGCCGAGTCTCGCGGGTCCACTGATACGCGCACAAACCGCTCAGCAGAGCCAGGGCCAAAAGAAGAAGAGTCGACAACAAATTTTTCATGAGAGCATAGGCCTGCGCGAGACCATCGCAGCAAGAAAGGCCCGTGTCAAAAAAAGAGCTATTGGCTCGCGTAGCTGGCGCTGTGCTTCGTGGCGGGGATGCTCACGGTGTAGCTTTTTGAGTCCGCGCTCACCGAGAGCTCGATGTGGTTGGCCGCGCATTGTTCCGCTGGGTTGGCGATATGCTCGGCGAGTGTGTTATTTTCGCTGTCTCGCCTCAGATTCTTGTGGATCTGATAGATGGCCTTGATCGATGGGGTCGACTTCAGAGTCTTGAACGATTCAGGACCGCATCCTTTGGAAATTCCATTGCTCATCACAGCCACGGTGGGTGCCAGCGTGCGCACCAAAATCGGATTGTTGCTCACGTCCAGGCCATGATGATTCACCTGAAACACGTCCACCTGGCCCACTCGATCCAAGGGGCAGACTAGGCCCGCCTCCACGTTCCATGTCATGTCTCCCCCGACGAAGAACTGGAAAGACCCAAACTCAAGCACCAGAGCGATGCTGTTCGCGTTGTCGGAGGTGTCGACAGGTTTGGCTTCGACGTTGTCACAACCCGGATTAGGCTTGGAACGCGCCGCGCCAGCCTTCGGCGGCGCGAACTTCTGCTTGGCGGCCACACATCGGAGCGACACCTTGGGCATTCCTGGCGGGGCTTTTCTTTCGAGAAGTTCATCCCCGGGGCGGAGGATGGAGCGCCGTTCCGCTTTCATCTCCCTGTACGGCTTGATGGTGAGAGGAAAACTGCGGTTGTTCGCGTTCCCATCCGGATCCTGATCTGGAATTCCATTGTCATGAACATGCCCGATCGGAATGAGCTGGGCCACCTCGGCGGCGCCTCCGAAATGATCAAGATGCATGTGGGTCACGATCAGATGGTCGATCTTGCCCAGGCCGGCCACTTCTCGCGCGACGCGATGTATCCGGCCGGGATTGCGCACCCCGGGCATGCCGGTGTCGATGAGAACCGACTCCCCCGCCGGAGTGACGATCAGGGTGGCCGCCCCTCCCTCCACGTCCACCCAATAGATGCTGAGCTTTTTTCCGTCGGCGGGGGACGGCGCGGCTTTAAGGGAAACGGCCGCGAGCAACACTAGAATCGCGGCGCTTGACAGGAGCACCGCGGCCTTGGAGCAAGAGAAGAGGAAACGCATGCTTATTCTTGAACCACCTTCGCAGGCCGGACGCAAGCCTCGGGTTGTCGTTGAGACTTTCTAACCTTCAAACGGCAGTTGAACCTCGTGAAGATTTGCAAAAGCCTGGATGAGACAGGATTGACGAAGAGCGAAGCATATCCCTTGTGGATCTGGTGTGTGATTCGGAAAAATTTTATCGCCAGGATCTTGCGAAGATTCACGAGGGGCAACTGCCGTATTAAGGTTTAACCTTGCGAGCCAATGGGACG
>SYMW01000082.1 GCA_005805305.1 Verrucomicrobiales bacterium | reverse complement strand
GCCCTCTTTGTTTGAGGTCCTCCAGGAACGCGGCGACGGGTTGATCCATTTCAAAGGCTTTTTGGCTCAGCCGTTCTTGCAGATCTTGGTGGTGATCCCAGCCGACGAACCATGCCTGCACGAAGCGCACTCCCCGTTCGATAAGCCGCCTGGTGATCAACATTTGGCGGCCTTGAGGCGTGTCGCCATAGAGCGCGCGGGTGGCTTGTGATTCCTTCGACACATCAAACGCGTCCGAGGCCTCAGCCTGCATGCGAAAGGCGATTTCCATGGCTTCGAGCCGCGTTTCCAGAGCGCTGTCGGCGCTCGGATTAATTCCCCGCGCCGCGTCCAGTTGATGGACCAGATCCAGTTGCCGGCGTTGTTCCTTCAATCCCAGGGAGGTGTTGCGAATGTTTTGAATCATTTGATCCGCCGTGGCGGCCCGGGTGTTGACGCTGGTTCCTTGATACACCCCAGGCAAAAATGCGGATTGCCAATTCTGGGTGCCGCCCGGGGGGAAATCTCCAGAGCGCAACGAAATGAATCCAGGCATGTTGGCGTTCTCGGTGCCCAACCCATACGTCACCCAAGACCCAAGACTGGGACGGGCCAGCCTTGCCGATCCTGTGTTCATGAAAATGGTCGCGACATCGTGCGCCGGGATATCCGTCTGCATCGATCGGATCAAGCACAGTTCGTCGGCGTGTTTGGCGATACGAGGGAAGACTTCACTGATTTCGATCCCCGAGTCGCCGTGCCTGGAAAACTTGAATGGAGAAGCCATCGCGACGCCGCTCAGGCCAGGCAGAGCCGATCCGTCGAGCCTGGCGAGAGCCGGCTTGGGATCGAACGTGTCCACTTGAGAAGGCGCCCCTTGCGCGAAGAGATGAACGACTTGCTTGGCTTTTGTTCGAAAATGCGGCGTTTGCGGCGCCAGCGCCCCTTTCCCGATCAGGGTCGCCTCGGAGTCTGAGGCTGCCTCTGCCGATGAGGGCTGCATCAAACTCGCCAAGCTTAAGCTCCCGAAACCCAAACCGAACCGTTTTAGAAAGTTTCGGCGGTTAAAGAGCCAGCCGATTTGCCCCGGGTGATCGTGCATATTAATGCCCATGTTCGAGATCCGTCGCTACGTATCCAGACGCAGAATGGAAAGCGAGGTTACAGGAATCATTCGGGTTATGGATCTCGGTGGGCGGACCACTGGAGTCTCGGGCTCAACGATTTGGATGTGTGCGGGTGGGCTTGCCTTTTGGATGGTGGTGGTGCCAAAATGACTTCATGCACTCCATCGCTTCGATTTATCCGGCCATTTTCCTTGCTATCACGCTGGCGCTTCAGGTGGAGAGGGAGAGTGTTTCGATGGCCTCCGCAGCGGAAGTGCCTGCGTTGTTCGTGGAGGGCTACGCGGGGCGCCCAAGTTATGCGCCCAGCGAAGAACTCACGCTGCATGTGTCTTGCGGTGCGAAATCGTTCTCTGTGGAGATCGCGCGCCTGGGCGCGAAGCGGGACACGGTTTGGACCTCGGCTTCGGTGGAAGGGAAGGAGTATCCGATCCCGGAGAACGCATCGTCGCACGGATGCCGCTGGCCGGCGGCGGTCACGCTGAAGATTCCAATGGATTGGCGAAGCGGTTATTATCAGGTCACCCTGCGCGCGCGCGACGGGGGAGGGAAGTTCGTTCAACGCGGTGCGCGAATGGCGGAAAGCACCTGCTACTTCGTGTTGCGCGCGGCGGAACCGGGCAAGCGCTCGAAGATACTCCTCCAGCTTTCCACGCACACTTACAACGCTTACAACAACTGGGGCGGGTACAGTTTGTACGCCTACCATGGCCGGGGCGGCAATCAAGGGCATCGCGTTTCTTACGAGCGTCCGCCCTCAAGCCAGTTCGGAAACTGGGAGCAGCCCTTTGTTGAGTGGGCTGAGAAGAGCGGCTACGTCCTGGACTTCGCGGCGAACGGCGACCTTGAGTTGCATCCTGAAATCCTAAAAGCCTATCGCCTCGTCCTGAGCGTGGGTCACGACGAATACTGGTCGGGGCCGATGCGCGATCATTTGGAGAAATACATCCGCGATGGCGGGAACGTGGCCTTCTTCAGCGGCAATACCTGTTGTTGGCAGGTGCGCAGCGAGGAGGGAGGTCAGGCGCTCACTTGTTGGAAGCAGAATTATCATTCCGACCCGGTTTATGCGGCCCGCGAGAGCCTGGCCACGCTGACTTCGATTTGGAGCCATCATCTTGTGAAAAGACCGGAGAATCAGCTCACCGGGGTTGGGTTTCTATGGGGAGGTTACCACAAGAGCCACGGCCAATTGATGGACGGAAGCGGTGCTTACACCGTCCATCGCCCCGAGCACTGGCTTTTCGCCGGGGCTGGATTAAATCGAAACGACGCGTTCGGCGGCAAGGACACCATCGTGGGTTACGAATGCGACGGCTGCGAACTAGAGTGGAAGCAAGGCTTGCCTTATCCCACGTGCCGTGATGGCACTCCAGAATCGTTCGAGATCCTCGCCACCGCGCCCGCGCAATGGCATCCCGACGACTGCCAGTGGTATGACAAATGGGAAAATGGACGCAAAGGCAACGCGGTGCTGGGTGTTTACAAGCGCGGCGGCACCGTGTTCACGTGCGGCAGCACAGACTGGGCGCATGGCCTGCGCGGTCCCGACCCGGTCGTGGATCGCATTACTCGCAACATTTTGGATAAGCTGGGAAATTAAATTGACGGAGTCCGTTCGCTCCGCGCGGCGGGCGACGGCGGCGTGTGGCGGTGCCTCCTGGCTTTGCAAATCAATCATTTGGCGCACTTGAGATCCATGAACCTTCGATCGACCACCATTATGTCCAACAAATGTGCGGTTTGCCTGGCGGCTTTCGCGATCTTCGGTGTTAACCCGGATTCCATGAGTCCATCCGCTGCGGAACCCGCGTATCAAGCCCCACAATCCGAGTGGAAATCGCTGTTCAATGGCCGTGACTTTTCCGGGTGGGATCGGTTCCTTGCCGTTTCCGAGGGGCAATCGATCAAGCCGAATGTCGATCCGCTCAATGTGTTCACCATCACCAATCTCAGCGGCGAGGGCGTGATGCGCGTTTCCGGCCAGGTTTATGGCGCTGTCACGACTCAGGACACATTCGAAAACATTCATTTCAAGCTGGATTTCAAATGGGGCCCGGCTCGCTGGGCACCGCGCGCCAACGTAGGGAGAGACAGCGGAATCCTCTACTGTTGTGTCGGAAAGCCCAATCCTCAAACCGGGTGGATGACTTCCGTGGAAAACAACATCATGGAGAAGGGGGTGGGACAATGGTGGAGCGTGAATGGGGCGATTATCGACGTGGAAGGGGAGTTCATAACGCCGGAGATGGAGCTTGCGATCCCATACAAAAAGGAAGGCTCGGGCGAGCGCAATATCGTGTATCGCCAAGGAGCACCGTTGATCACGCCCGCCCCATGGAATGGGATCACGCCTTGGTTCGATGTCGAACACGTATTCGGAAACTGGAACACGGTCGAAGTCATTTTCTGGGGCGGGAACTGCATCCACGTGCTGAACGGCAAAGTGAATTTGGTGGCCGTCAATCCTCGTTATCAGGAAGGGGATCGCTGGCTGCCCCTGGAGCGCGGACAGATTCAACTTCAATCGGAGGCCGCCGAAGTGTTCTATAGAAAGATCGAGGCGCGGCCACTGTTCAGCCTCCCCGCTGAGTACCTGAGTCTGGTTCCCTCGCCGATTGCTCAAGAAGAGGGAATGACCCCGCTGCTCAGTGGCGCATCGTTGGCCGCATGGAAGCAGTGCGGTCCGGGACAATTTGTGGTCGAGGACGGAGTGGCCACGGGCCGCGGCGGCATGGGTCTCTGGTGGTTTTCGGGCCGCGCTTTCACAAATTTCGTGCTGCGCGGGGAATTCTTGCAGGAGCAGCCGGCGGCGGATTCAGGTGTGTTCCTGAGATTCCCTGATCCGGGGTCAGATCCGTGGGTAGCCGTGAAAAAGGGGCACGAAATGGAGGTTGGCGATCCAAAGGCCGAGAATCCAACGTGGCACACAGGATCCATCTACCCATTCCAAGCGCCGGTGGCCAGTGCGAGCAAACCCGTGGGCCAATGGAATGAATACGAAATTGTTTGCCGAGGCCAAAACTACTCCGTTCGGCTGAACAGAAAACTGGTGACAACCTGGACGGACGCGACACAACGAACCGCTTCAGGTTACATCGGTCTTCAGAACTACGATGATGGAAAGACGGTTCGCCATCGGAACATCCGGGTGAAGGAACTCTGGTAAAGGAAGAGGCTCAGCCTCGCCGCGGGATCAGTAAAACGTCGTCCAGTTGCCAGACTGCTGCCACTGGATTTGTTTACCGTTCCTTGTTTCAACGTGGCCGTCGGCGAAGGCTAGGTTCACACTTTGGACTTGGTCCCTGACGGAATGTCCGGCCCGGGCCTTGGCGACGTTCGTGGTTCGAACGCCTTCCGCGAGGCAAAGGTCGCTGATCACCGGTTGGAACGCTGCGGACTCGTCCTCGAGCCGAGTGGGCCAGCCGTCTTTCGTGCGTGAAAAAGTGCTTGAGGTGGTCGGCGTGGGGAACATGGTGCCATCGTCAAGCTGCCTCGGGACCCACCAACAATGCCATATGATCGCGAAGTTTCCATACTGCCGCACAAAGTATTTGTTTAGATCCTCGATGCTTCTGAGGCTCTCGCCTTTGTTTTGAGTTTGGAACCATTTCTGGGCGGCGGCGAAATCCCCGGGGCGCACGGGACAGTACCACATCGGCACCGTGAGGCCGTAGGGCTGGAGCTTGGGCGCCATATCGATCGAAACATCCCATGGATTCAGACCGGTTCTGGGCATTCGAAAAGCCGGCAACCGTCCTTTCGGCTCGTCCAAAGCATAGAGGTTCACTGCAATGCCCCATTGGCGGTAATTAGAAGTGCATTGCGTCACTTTCGCGCGGAACTTCGCCTTGGAAAGTGCCGGCAACAGCATTCCGGCGAGAATGGCGATGATGGCGATCACCACTAGCAACTCGATGAGTGTGAACGCGGAAATCGAACGAGGGATTTTCATAGCGGATTGTTGATTATTGCTAGTCCCAACCCCTGTGATTGTAAAGGTGGATTTGAACTCCGTGGCAGGGCGGGCAGCTCGAATCAGCGACGCTTGCGCGGGGGGGGGCTGTCCCTGTAAGGTTCAAACAGCTCCCACATGAAAACGTCACCTCTGACTCGCCGCCACTTCGTGAAGTCCGCTGCGGTCGCGGCAGGCGCCGCCGCGTTGTCGGCGAAATCCTATTCCGCGGTGGCTGGAGCGAACGGACGCGTGCATCTTGCCGTCATTGGGTTCGGCCTCATGGGGCGCGTGCATGCACGCAATTTTCACGACCTTCCCAACGCACGCATCGTCGCCGTTGCTGACACGTATCAGCTTCGCCTCGATGCCGCGCGGATGCTCGCCGGTTCCGATGCCGCTTATCATCGGGACTTCAGGCGTGTCTTGGATGACAAAAACGTGGACGCGGTTGTTGTAGCCACTCCCGACCACTGGCATTCCCTCATGACCATGATGGCATGCGCCAATGGCAAGGATGTGTATTGCGAGAAACCTCTCACGCACACCGTCCGAGAAGGGCGTTGGATGATTGATGTGGCGGCGCGGCATAAACGGGTCGTTCAGGTAGGCACTCAACAGCGCTCCGGCGCCCACTACAGAACCGCGAAAGATCTGCTCCTCGGCGGCGCAATCGGCGAGGTGGTCTCGGTGGAGTGCAATTTCTTCCGCAACGTGTCTCCAGGCATTGGCAACCCGCCCGATTCGCTTCCTCCTCCAGAATTGGATTACGACCTCTGGCTCGGTCCCGCGCCCTTGCGTCCGTACAATCCTAATCGGGCGATCTACCATTTTCGGTGGTTCTGGGACTACTCAGGTGGGCAAATGACCAATCTTGGGCATCATTCCCTCGACATAGTTCATTGGATTTTTGGAATCAAAGGCCCGCGCTCGGT
The DNA here is from genome assembly GCA_005805305.1 of Verrucomicrobiales bacterium. Taxonomy (GTDB): domain Bacteria; phylum Verrucomicrobiota; class Verrucomicrobiia; order Limisphaerales; family F1-80-MAGS106; genus F1-80-MAGS106. Next base: position 3,857 of record SYMW01000082.1, on the reverse strand, counting down.
CACGAGCACGGGCGGTCGCTTTTTCTTGAAAGACAACGGCGAGGTGCCGGATGTGCAAAACACTTTCATCGAGTATCCTCGCTTTCCAGCCGTCGTGCAGATCCGCGAATGCGCCTCAGGCGGAGCTGTGTCCGCCACAAGGCCATTGGCGTTTCTCGGCACCAAGGGCACCCTGCTGCTCGGCCGCGATGGTTACGAGGTTTTGCCTGATAAAAAGGTCAATCCCGTGAATAGTTTCGCGAGAATCTTCGGAGGCCATCCTGTCGGAGGCCCTCAGCCGGTGCCTGATAAGGAGGGTGAAATGTGGTCCCAGGCGATGAAGGACAAATCGGGTGATTGGAAATCTCAGTTGGTGGAGCACGCGAAGAATTTTGTCGATTGCGTGAAGTCGCGAACGACGCCCAACTCGGATCTGGAGAGCAGTCATCAGGTGTCGGCGACTTGCCACCTCGCCAACCTTTCGCTCAAGCTCGGCCGCAAGCTCCGTTGGGATGAAGCGACGGAGGATGTGATCGGTGACAAAGAGGCAAGCGCGTTGCTGAGCCGCGCGTATCGCGCGCCTTGGGACCAAGAGTTGAAGGCGCTCGGGGTCGGATGAACACCGCTCCTCCGCTAATAATCCCCTTGAATCATGCAACTCACCTCCAAAACAGGGCAAGTCTCCTGGAAGAGCCGCGCCATCGCTGCCGCGCCTTTCGTGTCGGATTCTCTGGCGGCGCTTCCCGCGGCCCGCTCCGGCGCGTGTCCGTTGGGGATCGGAATGCATTCTTACGGCTCGGCTTGGCGAGCCGTGAACGAAGGCAAGCCCGGCGTTCGGTTCACAGGCGCGTTCTCTTTTCTCGAGTATGCCCACAGCCTCGGCGCTGCCGGAGTCCAAGTGTCCATTCGCAGGGATGAGCTTGCCGACACGGGCCGCATTCGTGATCGATCCGAGGCGTTGGGGCTTATGTTTGAAAGCCAGCTCGCCTTGCCACGCCAGGAAACGGATCTCGAACGATTTGATGCCGAGCTCAAAACCATCCGTTCCGCGGGGGCGAAAGTCGCCCGCACCGCAGTGCTGGGGACGAGGCGCTACGAAACCCTGAAGTCGGCGGCGGAATGTCGCGAGTTCAAGGAGCACGGCGCTCGTTCACTGGCACTGGCGGAACCCTCCTTGAAGCGACACGGTGTGAGGCTCGCGGTGGAAAATCACAAAGACTGGCTTCTGCCGGAACTGGTCGAACTGCTGCGGCGACTCGGCAGTGAGTGGGTCGGCGCCTGCGTTGATACCGGGAACAGCCTGGCGTTGCTCGAAGATCCGTATGAAGTGGTCGAGGCGCTTGCCCCTTTCGCGGTCACGACGCATATCAAGGATATGGGGGTGCGAGAGCACGGCAGGGGATTTCTTTTGAGCGAGGTCCCCATTGGCGAAGGATTCCTCGACGTGCCGCGCATGATCGGCGCTTTGCGCAAGGCGCGCCCAGGCATTGCCTTAAACTTGGAGATGATCACCCGCGATCCACTTCAGATTCCTTGTCTTACCCGGGGGTATTGGGCAACGCTCGAGGAAATGCCCGGCAAGCAACTCGCCCAAGCCCTCGCACAGGTCAAGAAACATGCCTCCCCAAAACCACTGCCTCGAGTCGCTGGGCTTACGGCCGCAAAGCAACTCGAACTTGAAGACAATAACGTGCGGCAATGCCTCAGGTGGGCGAGCGAGAAAGTGGGTTGAACTTCCCGCCACGCCTCATGCACTCAGAGGCTCCACCCCTTGCGATAGTGGTGCTGAATATACTGGTCCGCGCCAGGATGGTTCGTGGCCCGCAAGTTCTTGGAGTCCCAGTCCAGCTTTTTCTGAACGCGGTAGGCGACGTTGCCCAGGAGCGCGGCTTCCGTGAGTGGGCCGGAGTAGTCGAACGAGCACGTGGTCGTCCCGCCATTCTTGATGGCGTTGACCCATTCCTTGTGGTGCCCAATCGAGTCAGGGATTGTTTTCGCCGGAGCCACAAAGCCTTCGTACTCTTTTTCCGGAAGGAGTTTGTGCCGCCCGTAGTCCGCGATGAGCATGCCTTTCGTGCCGATGAAAAGCACGCCGCTCTTCCAGTTCGAATAAAGCTGGTCACGAATGAAAATCGGGTGCTTGCCCCCATGATACCAGGTCAGCGTGACGGGCGGTTGCGCGTCCCGCGCGGGGTATTCGAAGCGCACGACGAGCTGCGGAGGAGGCGCTTCGGCGTCCACTGGCGGGCCATCCAGAGGCTCCGCGCTCAATGGGGCCCGGAGATCCAGCGCCCAGTGAGGCAGATCCATGTAGTGGCAGCCGAAATCGGCGAGCGAACCACCGCCGAAAGCCCACCAATTGCGCCATGAAAACGGGACGAAATCGGAACTGTAAGGCTGTTCCGCCGCCGGCCCCAGCCAAAGATCGTAATGAATGTGGGCGGGCACCGGCATGGGCCGCGGTTTTGGCTTGTTTCCATAAACAGCGCCGACCCAGACATGCACATCGCGAACGGGTCCGATCGCGCCGCTCCTGACAAGTTCCACCACGCGGCGGTAATTGGGTTCCGCGTGGATTTGGGTGCCGATCTGCGTGACACGCTTCATTTTGATAGCCGTGTCGGTGATGATGCGGGTTTCCGAGATCGTCCGAGCAAGTGGTTTCTCGCAGTAGAGATGGCGGCCGCTCCGCAAAGCGGCGACCGCGGACACAGCATGAGTGTGATCAGGTGTCGCGACGACGATGGCGTCGATGTCCTTCTGATCCACAAGATGGCGGAAGTCGTTGTAGGTCTTCGCTCCAGGGAACTGCTGCTTCGCGGCGGCCAGCTTCTGATCGTCAATGTCGCACAACGCGACGATGTTCTCCTGCTTCAAATTGGAGAGGCTGAAACCCGCTTGGCCCCCCGTTCCAACAAAGCCAATGTTGAGTTTCTCGTTCGGTGAAACAGCTCCACGGGCGAATCGCGATCCGGCGATGTAGAATCCGGCTGCGGTGGCTGCTGTTCGTTGGATGAAAGCGCGACGTGGAATTGGAGTGGTCATAGTGCGATGAATTCAGGATTTAGACTGTCCAACTCCGTGTTCCGAGTCAAGCAGGTCATTCAAATTTAGGCAAAGTCCTCGCTTCGCGCCGGCGGAGCAGCGAATCGCTGCCGCTGGGGGAGAGTCTGCGGCGGATCGGCAATCGGACCGATGTCAGCAGCGCCCACTCGGTCAGCGGAGCGTTAGCCGTCTTGCCCTCGCATTACGCCACGCCTTGGCGCGAGATCCATCAACGGTCAGCGCAAAATGAGCTTCGGAGTCTACTGACGGAATCGTGAATCTAGGTCGAGCACGAATGAGAAGCATGCACTGCCGGTCTTTGACGAATTAGCCTCACGCAGATGCCATTGCCGAGCCCTCCTCCGTCAGGGGAACAGGCGCAAAGGGAAGAAAGTCCGCCGTTGCCGAGGAGGAATCACCACCCCGGCGGAACGCCGCGCAAGCTCCGAAAAAGTTTTGACAAAAAGTGCTTTACAAGGTTCTCCGAGTTCACTAGTTCTTTATATAGAACAAGGAAGGATCGGCTTATCTAGCGCATATCGGCATTTTCCAAGTTGCAAAGCCACCCTAAAAACCGTGGCTATCGCTACGGAGCTGGCAGGGATGTGTCTTGGCATGAAAGTGTGCGCCTGATTCCCAATCTAAAAAGCCGAATCGTCCAGTCGGGAGTCCATCGTTTGAAGATGGACACTCGATATCATAGAGCTGGAGCGATATCGGCTATAGGATATAGAAACAGATAGAGCGCCATCGGCTCGTGAACGAATTGTAGGCCGCCTTGGCCTTGGCCCGGGCGTGCGTGAGTCGAGCGTGGTTGGCTCGAGGAATCGTCG
>SYMW01000081.1 GCA_005805305.1 Verrucomicrobiales bacterium | reverse complement strand
TCAAGCCCGTCCAATACTCCGTCAAACTCGTCCGCTGGTTACGCTCCTCCATCCTTTCCAGGCTTGCCTGGACCGCCGCCCTGCCCCGCCTGCGTGCCCTCTACGCGTCGCTTTGAGTTCCATTCTTCCACACCGTTCTGAGAATGCCGTTTGGGGCTTGGTTGGGAGAGGGGACAAGCTTATGGGGCGGCTTTAGTCTGAAATTCGTTACAGACAAGCGATCGTGGAATAGTTACCATCCAGAGGAACGGTGTTCAGTGGCAAAGCACGTGTGTTAGTTAGATATTAGACCACATGAAGAGAGCGAAAGGTCCGCAGCGATCAGGCATTTTGGCTGGTGGAAACTGGATTATCGATCAGGTGAAACTGATCGATGTGTATCCGGCCAGGGAGCAGTTGGCAAACATCAAGGGGCAGTACGAAGGCACTGGTGGGGCGCCCTTCAATGTGCTGGTGGATTTGGCTTTGCTGGGCGCGTCATTCCCATTGCATGCGGCTGGGCTAGTCGGGAAAGACTCTCTTGGCGAGAGAGTTTTCGAGCATTGCGCCAAGCATGGGATCGACACCAAGCATCTCAAAGCGACCGACGAGGCACCCACATCTTACACGGATGTGATGACCGAAAAAGCGGGTGGCCGCAGAACTTTTTTTCATAATAGAGGCGCCAACGCGCTTTGGGATGGAGCAGGGCTTGATTTTTCAAAGAGCAAAGCGAGGCAGTTTCATCTTGGGTATTTGCTCTTATTGGACGCTTTGGATGTTGCGGACAAGAAATTTGGCACCAAGGGCGCCGCTCTGCTGGCGAAGGCCCAGGCTGCCGGATTAAAGACCAGCGTCGATGTCGTCAGTGAAGATGGCGATCGGTTCAACCGAATTGTGACGCCGGCCCTGCGTCATGTGGATTACTGCATCTTGAACGAGATCGAGGCCGGCAAGACCACTGGGTTCAAGATCAGGAGGGAGGACGGGACTTTGGACACCGTGGCCCTGCGTCATGCGGCAGGAGCCATGTTGCAGTGCGGCGTGAAGGAAGTGGTGGTGATTCATTTCCCCGAGGGTGGCTTCGCGAGAACCCGGGACGGCAAGGACAGCTGGCAGATGTCCCTGAAGCTTCCGATGAAGTTCATCGCGGGCACCGCTGGCGCCGGGGACGCATTTTGCGCGGGAGTGCTTTTAGGGCTTCACGAAGGCTGGGACATGCAACAATGTTTGCACACTGCCGTGTGTGCCGCCGCGGCTTCGTTGTCCGATCCAACGTGCACGAATGGCATGAAACCCCTGGCGGAATGCAAGGCGCTTGCTAAGAAATTTGGCGTGCGGCCGCCTCTGGAAAGTAGTGATTGGTAGAAGTTGATGAGGGTTGGCTCATGGCGGGGCGGTTTGTTGGAGCCAGCCGGGGGTCGGGATAGGGAAACACCACCGGTGATGCTCGGCTTCGCGGGCCTTAAACCTTAAAACGGCAGTTGCTCACGGCGAATCTTCGCAAGATCCTGGCGATAAAGTTGTTTCGAATCACTCACCAGATCTGCAAGGGCTATGCCTCCCTCTTCTTCAAGCCTTTCTCATCCAGGCTTTTCCAGATCTCCACGATGTTCAACTGCCGTTTTAAGGTTGAAAAGTCAAGGCAGCCGAAATAACCGAAGGAAGGAACTATAAGCGTATGCGTTGACCAGGGGTAAGCGCGTCCCCGTGAAGGCGGTTCGCCAGAAGCCAGAGATTTCGGACATCAACAATCGTTCAAGCCCGTTCCATGTATTTGCCGGTGCGGGTGTCGATTTTTATCTTCTCTCCCGTTTTGATGAAGAGAGGGACCTGCACCGTGATGCCCGTCTCGACGGTGGCTGGTTTCATCACGTTATTTGCCGAATCGCCGCGAATTCCTTCGGGCGCGTCGGTCACTGCAAGGATGACGCTCGCCGGCATTTCAAGGAGAACTGCTTTGTCATCCACGAAGGTGACGGTCGCACTGGCATTTTCGGTGAGGTAGTTTTTCGCGTCCCCTACAAGTTCGGGAGCGAGGGTAATCGTCTCGTAGGTGTCGGGATCAGAAAAAACGAAGTCCACACCGTCCTTATAACTAAACTCCATCTTTTTGGTCATCATGGGGATGACCTCCACTTTTTCGGTGGAGCTGAACCGGACATCGGACGATTTGCCGTTTTTGATGCTGCGGATGGAGGCTTGGACGAACGCGCGGAGGTTGCCGGGAGTCCGATGTTGAACGTCAAGTACGACGGCTATATCGCCATTATAGATAATGGCCATGCCGCGGCGGAGATCATTTGCTGAAGGCATAGAAAGTTAATGGTTCAATGTGGACACTTCAACCGTGAGCATTGCAACCCGAGCACCCGACTCATCGGAACGGGGAAGGTAACCAAGCAGGTTTGGTTTGCAAGCTTTTGATGAACTTCAGACCTCAAAATTTCCGGGGCCATTTGCGAAAAACAATGGAGTGTTGGATTCCCGCAAAACAGCTCTCGCTCCCGGTCCTTCCCCCATCGGATGGAACGTGGGAGCTGGCCTCAAGGATCATGTGAACGAAATGGAAAGCGATTTGCTGGGGACGAATCTCCCCTTTCATTCTGAGATCTGAAGCTTTTGCAAATCTTCACAGGGTTCAACTGCCGTTTTAAGGGTCAAAGATTGAAGTCCGGGCCCAAATAAATCTGCCGGGCGTTTGAATCATTCACGAGGAATTCAGCGGAGCCTTCGCACACGACCAGTCCTTTGTGTATGAGATAGGCGCGATCGACGAGTTTGAGCGTTTCCCTCACGTTGTGATCGGTGATCAGGACGCCAAGGCCTCGGTCGCGGAGCCGGCGGGCGATTTTCTGAACTTCATAGACGGCGATGGGATCGATGCCGCTGAATGGTTCGTCCAAGAGAAGAAGTTTGGGGCTCGTGACCAGCGCTCTGGTGATCTCGAGCCGGCGCTTTTCGCCACCGCTGAGCTGATACGCTAGGTTCTTTGAAAGCGGCGCCAGATCAAGCTCATGGAGCAGCGAATTGAGGCGGAGCTTCCTTTCTTGGCGCCCGAGATGAAGGGTTTCAAGAATCGCCAGAATATTTTCCTCCACGGTCAGCTTGCGAAACACGGAGGGTTCTTGGGTGAGGTAGCCGATGCCGACGCGGGCCCGCTGATGCATGGCGAGTTTTGTGATGTCGCGGCCGAGGAAACTGACGGAGCCTTCGTCGGGTTTGACCAGGCCCACGACCATGTTGAACGTCGTGGTTTTGCCGGCACCGTTGGGGCCGAGGAGCCCCACGATTTCTCCGGCTTTGACATTGATGGAAATGCCGCCGACGACCATTCGTTGTCTGTAAGACTTGAAGAGTTTGGTTGTTTTGAGGAGTTCGCTCTCCGAAGCGGGTGTGGTCATCGGTCTTTGATGCAGAAAAGAGTGATGAGTCAGGTGTGGCCTGCGAGGCTTGGGAGGCGACAGGAACCGGTCCGGAGGACTGATTTGAAACAGTAAGAAGCGGTTCGCATGGAGCTCAGGGGATGCGGCGGGGTTTGACTTCTGGAGACGTGAAGAGACCGCCTGGAAGCACGATGTCCGTGGCGCCCTCGGTCGTCAGCCTGTCCTTTGTCAGATCGAGAACCAAGACGGCATTCTTTGCGCCGCGGATTTCGCCCATTTTCTCCGTTTTGAGCACTGGCGTTCCCGTGAGTTTTAGCAGTTCGGTTGAAGCGTCGTAGATCAGCAGATCGCCCGTGGCGCGCGCGTTGTTTTGGGTCAGGGTGACGCGTTCGGAGGCTTCGATCGAGATGATTTGATTGGCGGGCGAGGCCACCCTCAGAATGAGCCGCTGGCAGGCCAGCTTCCAAGGCGCGGCGGAGTCAGCGATGCTCGCCATGTAATTTGGCGTCTTTTTCGGAGGAAGCGGGGAATCGGCCTTCTTCGAGGGATCCGAACTCTTTTGCTCGAACCGTTCAAAAATCACATTGCCGAGGGCCTCAACGCTTTCGATCCGGTTGTCAACCGGATGCAGCTTGAATCGGAGTTGGGCGCAGTCCAACCGCCAATCTGGATTAACGATTTGAACCGCGCCGTCGAAATCCGCGGATCCTGGGCGAATGCCGTAGCGAGCGGAAGTGATATCGACTTGCTCATCCCCGAATCCGAATCGTTGAGAGGCCTTCGGCTTGGTGTTGGCTGAGGCCTGAAAGATGATGCTGGCAGAGGCCTTGTTGCTCGCCTCGAACATTCTCCGAGCCATGTCAATCCAGATCATCTGACCTTTGCCGGAATAAAGCTTGGTGCTCCACTCGGCGTCCTGCCTCAGTTGAAGCTTGCTGGCTTGCTCCCCCGTGAGCCAGTAATCAAGGTGCTGGCCCCTGGCTGTGATGCTTTCCTTCTTGTCGTTTAACTGGAGCTGTACTTGGCCGTTCGCTTCGAGTTTCCGCAGGATGTGATTCGTTGGATCCAAAAACCCGCGCAGATCCAGGCATGCGAGTTTGAGTCGATCGGCTTGAACAGCCGTCACGGAGTTTGTAACTCGGATGAGGCCAGGCTCGAAAATACCTTCGAGGAACCTGAGTTCGATTGGAGCTGATACTTGGGGGGCGGGATCGTTCTTGATGGAAGGGTCTGAGTCGGGGGCGAGCGCTTCTCGGGGATCGTTCAACCTCGCAAATCCATTGCCGTGGGATTCGAACCGGCTCAACCGAGGGTAAAGCCGCATCACATCACCTCGTCCGCTGGCCCCAGGAAGCGTCCACCGCGGCCGTCGTGTGATTTCGATCACGTCGTTGGCCGGATCGTCGCTGAACTTGTAGACGCCCAGGTCACCTTCGAGGGTGTTGGTCTGGTTGTTGGCGGAGAATTGGACCAGCAGGTTTGTTGTGGCATGGACGGTCTGGAGGCGGTTGGTTTCGGTCATCAACTCCGCCGTGAGCTGTTCTGTCCGCAGGGTGAGGCCTTGTTTGTCTGTCAGCAGAACGGAATTCTGGTAGACGGCGGTTCGAGTTTTTGACGAGAAATGGAATTGAGCCGAGTCCACCCAGTAACGTGCCGGGCTGAGCGGGGAGGTGTTTGTGGGTGTGGGTGTGCCTTGGGGGGGGCGCGATCTTGGTGGAACTTTGATGACGCTCCGCACCTGGTTGGAGATAAGAACGCTCGTGTTTGTTTGGGAAAAGAAGAACCCCTCGCCTTCCAAGGAAATATCCCCCCCCCCTAAAGCCAGTTTGACGTCTTTCTCAGAATAAATCGTTTGGGAAGGGTTATGGATAGAGCATTCGGCCGCCTGAATGACCAGATTCGTCAATCTCATCGCATTACTGTAAACGAAACCCATCCAGACGAGACCTTTGATGCGCGAGAATTCGTCTGTTCGTTGAGCTTCTTGAACGCTTAGAAGCGACTCGAGCCTGTTTTGTTTGTCGAATTTCGGGAATTTTCCACCTTTGGCGCTCAGGCCATCCAATGATTGGGCCTGAGGCAGGAAGGCAAAGACACACGCCGCGGCGCAGGCGGCGATCCATTTCAGGCTCTGTTTACGGGCTTCCAGAGGAAAAAGTTTTTTAGCGAAAACCAAAGTATACAACATCCACCATCGGTCGAACCACCACTCAGCGTCCAGCGCTTTTTCTGACTATTTGATGGATCTGAATGACTTCTGAGAGGAGGCGCTTCATGTGGGCCAAAGGAATCATGTTAGGGCCATCGCTCAGGGCTTTGCTTGGATCGGGATGAGTCTCGATGAACAAGCCGTCCGCGCCCGCCGCTACGGCGGCGCGGGCCAGAATCGGCGCGAACTCACGTTGACCCGAGGACCTGTCACCTTGCCCGCCGGGGATCTGCACAGAATGCGTCGCGTCGAAAACGACGGGGAACCCGAAGCCGCGCAAGATGGATAGGGATCGCATGTCGGAGACCAAGCATTGGTAGCCAAAAGTGGTTCCTCTCTCTGTGAGCAGCAATCGGGGGTTGCCCCCGGCTTCGGTTGATTTTCTGGCTGCCTGGCCCATTTCGGCTGGGGAGAGGAATTGGCCTTTCTGGATGTTCACGATTCGGCCGGTGGCCGCCGCTGCCAGGATCAAGTCCGTTTGGCGGCACAACAACGCGGGGATCTGAAGGATATCCGCCACGTGAGCCGCGGGCGCGCATTGCTCAGGCGCATGGACATCGGTGAGGATGGGGACGCGCAGCGATTGTTTGATCTGACTGAGGATCTTCAAGCCAAGCTCCAGGCCCGGGCCACGGTAAGAAGTGGCCGAGGTGCGGTTGGCCTTGTCGAAGCTGGCCTTGAAGACGTACGGAATGCCGAGTGACTCGCACGTTTGTTTCAAAGAGCGCCCGATGCGCAGGCAGATCGCCGCGCTTTCAATCACGCAAGGCCCCGCGATGAGAAAGAGGCTTTTTCGCGAAGCGAGCGTGGACCAGAGCTGATGTTGCCCGGGCATTCGAGGGGTGCGGGTCAATCCTCCGCGAAGAGGTATTCCAAATCCGATCCAGTGAGGTTCCGAGCAAATCCCTCCTCTCCGAGAACGTCGCTGATGGTTTGAGCTTTGCGTTGCTGGAGCTCCCAAATTTTTTCTTCGACGGTGCCCGGAGCGATGAGGCGGTAGGCATTGACGGTCTGGGTTTGGCCGATGCGATGGGAACGGTCGATGGCTTGGGCTTCGACGGCGGGATTCCACCATGGATCATAAAGGATCACATAACTGGCGGTGGTGAGGTTGAGGCCGGTACCCGCGGCGCGGAGGCTCAACAGGAAGACTGCGGCATTGGGGTCCTCTTGAAACTGATTGACAGTCTCCTGCCTATTCTTAGTTTCGCCTGTGAGAATATGCGTCGAGATCTGGCGCGTCTTGCATTCGCCTTCGAGCAAGTTGAGCATTTGAACGAACTGGCTGAAGAGAAGGACTTTCTGGCCTTCCGCGATGAGGGGTTCGAGGAGCTCGAACAAGGTCTCGGTTTTGCCGGACTGGGAATCATTTCCGACCAACTGCGGATGGCAGCAGATTTGCCGAAGCCTGGTGAGGGCGGCGAGCACATGGAGCTTGCTTTTCTGGATGCCCTTCTCAGCGACAGCCTTCATGACCTGCTCGCGGCTGCGTCGGAGTTCCGCCAAATACAGCTTGCGCTGATCTTCGCCCAGCTCGCAGTCACGCCGCTGCTCGATGCGGTCCGGGAGATCCTTGGCGACCTCTTGTTTGAGGCGGCGCATGAGGAGAGGGCGAAGCTTTGCCGCCAAGGTTCGGCGGGCGATCCGCTGGTCGAGCGGCGCGTCTTCCCCCCGCGGCTCGTACTTTTCGCTGAAATCCGATTGGTTGCCAAGGTAACCGGGTTGAATGAAGTCGACGATGCTCCAGAGATCGAGCATCCGGTTTTCGAGCGGGGTGCCGGTCAGGGCGAGGCGTTGGTCGGCCTTGAGCTGCTTGACGGATTGGGTGATTTGCGCGTCTGGGTTTTTGATGAACTGGGATTCGTCGAGGACCACCGCGGCGAAAGAAAACTTCTGGAGCGCCTCAAGGTCGCGCCGCAAGAGGGCGTAGTTGGTGACGATGATGTCGTGGTGGGGAATCTGTTTGCGGAGGTTGTGCCTCGCGGTGCCGCTTTCGAGGATGAGAACCTTCAAGTGAGGCGTGAACCGGTTCGATTCGCGTTGCCAATTGTGGAGGACCGAGGCGGGGCAAATGACAAGAGCCGGCCGGTGTTTGCGGCCGTTTTGCTCGTGAAGCCAGGCGAGCCAGGCGAGTGTTTGGAGAGTTTTGCCCAGCCCCATGTCATCGGCCAAAATGCCGCCGAGGTTGATGCGAGTGAGGTGACACAGAAAATTGAACCCCTCTTTTTGGTAGGGACGGAGTTCCGCGTTCACCGAGGCTGGAGTCTTGACGTCTGGGATCCCCGTGAAATCCTTCAGTTTCTCCCGGAGCAATGTGACTTGGCCTTGATTCGAGAAACGGCTTAAAGACTCTTCGTCGAGGTGCGACGCGTGGGCCATGGAAACTTTTTGAGGGTCGTTGCACAGGACTTCGATCCCCAAATTGGCGAGCGTTTCATGGGCGCATTGGACGGCTTCACGGTCCAGTTCGATCCATCCGCTGTCGGGCAATTTGACGAACCGGCCCGATGCTGTTTGGAGCCTGGCCAGGTCGGCCGGGCTGAGCTTCATGCCTTCCTGTTCCCACTCGGCGGAGACTGAGAGCCAGTCGATGCCGCTGCCGTGGAGAACCAATTTCGGCCGCAACTGGCGGGGAGCGAGGAAGAGTCTCTGGAAAGCAGGGTTTCCGAGATAGACCGCCTCGGCGGGTTTTTCAGGCCAAGTCGAGGCGAGGCTGTTCAGGAAATGCTCGTTGGCGTCGCCGACCCAGAGGCCGGGTTCGGGAGTGAACCAGTCAAGCCGTCTGAGCCATGCCGTAGCCGCATCGAGGCGAGGGTCTTCGAGGATTTCCGGTTTCCCGTTGCTTGAGGCAGAGGTTTGCTTTTTTTGCCATTCGTGACCGTTCCATTGCCACAGGATGTCCTCTTTGTCATCCTTGGCCAGGAGGCGCAGATGAACCGTGTCGTCGTTCAACTCGAAGACGAACTGCGGCAAGGCGCGACGCACTGAGCAAAGCTGGTCCCATTGAGCGCCTGAGGAGGCCATTGTTCGGCGCAAGTGTGTCAACAGCCTGTGGCTGATGCGGCGGACCGAGATGGCCGGTTTCCGGCTCCAAAACTCCAGCAACGTGTCTGGAGGCACCGAGGGGAGGAGATAGAACGAGTTTTCCCTGAGCAGCAGGGTTGGGCTGCCAGCGAAGAGTTTGACTTCGCCGAGGCTGACTTCACGTGGCTCTCCGAGATTCAGATTGTGGGTCAGGCAGAGGTCGTCGTTTTCCGAGTTCAAGGACGGTGTCCACCGGGCGATTTGACCTTGGAAGCCGAGGCGGCGTGCGGCTGAACCCTGGCCAGCCTGGAGTCGATGGCTCTGCCCCCAGCGCGCGAGCCATTCGAGCAATTCCCGGCCGTTGAGGGCGAGTTCATCGCGTTTGTCGTTGGGAGAGTAAAGCTCTCCGAACCACTGAATGAACTGCCAGTCTTCGTTGGAGAACAGTTCCTGTTCGTGCGACGACCGGCTGGAGATTTCCACGATTTCACCGATGGCGCGCTGTTTCTCGCCTGTTCTTGGTTTTGCGATGATGAGTCGGACGATCAAATTGTGGAGGTGGGGAGTTTCCGTGATGGAGGCGACGCTGCAATCCAAGTGCACGGCGGCCCTTGGGGCGTCGAGGTGGGTTGGAGAAGGCGGCATCAGCCATGTTTCCAGTTGATTGGCGGCGGAAAGCTCTTTTTCTGCCTCCTCGAGCTCCGCGAAGCGCTCGAAATTGGCGTAAGAAAGCAATTCCGTGGGGAGGGGTCTTTTCGCTTTCAGGAACAGCAGAGCGGTCTCTTCGAGCCGAGCCTGGCCTTTGGCGCCCATAAGCCGCGGCCACCAATCCGTGCTGGAGAAATCCTTGCGCGAGAGGCAGATTTTCTCGAAGTAATCCTCCAGCAGGAGCCAGGCGCGCTGGGAATCGGAGCAATTCGCGAACACCTGAAGGATTTCCACCCGTTCATTGATGGAGGCTTTGGAGTCAGCGAGTTCGCGGCGGAGGTCGGCGAGGGCGCCGTAGGTTTTGTCGAGCACTCCGTGGTGCGCGTCGTACTTTGCGGTGTTCGTGAGCCGTGAGACACGGCCGTTTTTGTGGGCTGCTTTAGGCATGAAAATGGAGCTTGTGAAGAGGATTCCCAGGGAATCTGATCCGGGGGGAGATGCGATGCTGTGAGTAGCCGCGGGCCAAAGTCGCCGAGTGCGAGCGCTGGCCCCGCGGGGTCAGACTCTCTGGATCCATTGTCGGTCTTCCCAAACGGCTTTGGCAGAGATCCAATTGCGGGAGTCGCAGAGGTGCCTGAAAGCCTGGAACAGCCTGCCTTTTTTCAAGCTGCGGCACGCGTCGCTCACGCTAATGGCGACGTGCTGAAGGATGCTGGGATCACGATAACAATCGATCATGCATCGGGTGCAACCGTCGCGGATCAGCTTGGATTCGTCGAAGTCGTAGACGGAGCACATGGGGGTTTCCCAGTAATGGCATCTGTAAAGGTTCAGGTTCCAATCCAGATAGAAATACTTGTGACCTCCGAGACAGCCGAAGCGCTCGGATTCCCCTTTCAAGTGCCGTTGCATCTCGTTCAAGGATTCGGCGGGATTCACGACGGTGAATCCGCCGCGTCGCTTGAGTTCTTTGATTCTGGCACAGAGGTCGGGCAGGCCGCGGTTCCTTTCGTGGCGGAGGACGTCGTGGGAATCGATCGACATAATGACGCTGCTGAGGCCGTGATTTGCCAAGGCCCGCATGGAATCGTCCGTCCAGAGCGAGCCGTTCGTGCAGATCATGGGGTGAATGCCTGACTCAGCCGCGTGGCGCACCATTGCTCCGAGTTCCTTGTGCAGCAGAGGCTCACCTCCAACGAACAGAATGTAGCCGATGTGGTTTTTAACGGCGATATCGATGGCGTCCTTGGCTTCCTTGAGGGAGACGCTGCGCCGCTGCTTGGGGTCCATTTTGCCGGCGGCGAACCCGCAAAAGTCACACTTCGCGTTGCTGATATTGGTGATGGCGAATTGGAGGTAACCTGGGCCGCCATGGGAAAGGACGCTGGCGGCGAGGGAGTAGAACCGTCGCTCTGGCCGTTTGGCGCGAGGGCCAAAATCATTGGCCACAGCGCCAGCGTTACTTTTCCGGGGCACCATGTCTAAGGACCTGCTAATCATTCAATATAATCTCAATCATCCTGGAATTGTTGAGCCTCGGAGGCAATCATTTCTTTTTCCATGGCTTTTTAGCCGTCCGTGAGGGCGGATTTTTGATGGAATTGCCTCGAGGTGTCGAGCATAGTTGGGAGATGTTCAACATTTTGATTCGGCCACCATGGTTTCTGCCTGAGAAAACCGCCATCAACGAGTCAGCGTTCTTGCGGCGGAGAGAGTTCTTGAGTGCCTTGGGGCTGGGTGGAGCTGGCTTGGCCGCCGCGGGTGTGATGGATGTGCTGGGAGCCGAGGAAGCCGGAAAAGAATCCACGGTGGCGGCTAAGAGCCGGCCGTTGTATCCCGCCCCTCGAAACCCCCGGTACAATCCTGGGTGGACATTGACCGATGAAAACGTCGCCGCGCGCTACAACAATTTCTATGAATTTTCCATGGTCAAGAACCAGGTGCATCAACTGACTGGCAAATTTGTCATAGACCCATGGAAGATCGAAATCTCTGGACTGGTGGAAAAGCCCTTTGAGATCGACGCTCACGAATTAATTCGGGAAATGCCGTTGGAGGATCGCGTCTATCGTTTTCGATGCGTCGAGGCTTGGTCCATGGTCGTTCCTTGGACAGGTTTTCAGCTTAGCAAACTGATCGAGAAGGCTAAGCCAAAGGCGGAGGCTAAGTTCGTGCGGTTTGAGACGTTCAACCGGCCGGATCAAGCCCCGGGGATGAAGGGGTCGAATTACCCGTTTCCGTATTTTGAAGGTCTTCGGATGGACGAGGCGATGCATCCGCTCACGTTGATAGCGACCGGGATTTTCGGCAAACCGATGCCCAAGCAGCATGGGGCGCCAGTGCGATTGATCGTGCCTTGGAAATATGGCTACAAGAGCATCAAGTCTATCGTGAAAATAGAGTTTTTGGCGAACCAGCCTAAAACCTTCTGGGAGGTGTTGGCTGCTGATGAGTACCCGTTCGAATCGAACGTCAACCCCTCGATTCCGCACCCGCGTTGGCTCCAGTCCACGGAGCGTGTGATCGATACAGGGGATCGGATTCGCACGCTGCCCTACAACGGATACGGGGATCAAGTCGCCAAACTTTACTCAAAAGTTTGATTTGGCGGGAGAATCGCGGTTGCGGTGCCCCCCCCCCCGGGTTGGACTGGCTTCATGTGTTCGAGGGTCGGCTCCTGAAGTTTTAGGCGAATTTTCAGCGGTATCTTTGATATTATGCCTCGAACAGTTTTGAGCGTTGAGCAGACCCGGGCTTGGGAGGCAGCGTCGTGGAACGCGGGCAAGCAGGTTCGTGAGGTGATCCAGGAAGTGGGCCGGTTGCTTTCGCGGCGTCTCATGGAGCTCACCCGGCCAGGGGATCGCGTGCTCGTGCTCTGCGGGAAGGGCAACAATGGTGAGGATGCGGCTCAAACCGCGGCTCAAGTCCAGGGCCGAATCGTTGATGTGATTCGAGTTTCTGATCCCGCCAGAGGGGTGGAAGCCTTGAAAGAGGCATTGGCCTTCAATCCAGGTCTTGTCGTGGATGGGTTGTTCGGGATTGGACTTGACCGTCCACTGGATTCGGGATGGGTGGAGTTGATTCGAGCTCTCAACAGCTCGGGGAGGGCTGTTTTAGCGGTGGATGTGCCTTCCGGGTTGGACGCCGACACGGGGTTGCCACTTCCGGAAGCTGTGGAAGCGCGGTGGACGGTGGCCTTGGGGGCGTTGAAGCATGGATTGCTGACGGCCTCGGCGGCGAGGTATGTGGGCCGCTTGGAGCTTTTGGAAGATATAGGGCTGGTGGCATGCGAGGCCCAGGGCGATTTCGAGGCGACTTTGGCGACTGATTTCGAAGGTTATCCGCCTGCTCGGCAAGAAATTCAGCACAAGCACCACTTCGGACACCTCGCGATCCTGGCTGGGAGCGTCGGATTTCATGGCGCTGCCGTTCTGGCTGCCTACGGAGCTGCGAGAGCCAAACCCGGTTTGACGTCCGTGTTTACCTCGCCAGAAACTTACGTTCCAGTGGCGTCCCATTTGATTGGGACGATGGTGGCGCCGTGGCATGTGAACGTTTTAAGCAGTTCAAAATACACTGCTTTGCTCCTCGGACCTGGGCTGGCGGCTCCAACAGGCATGGACCTTCCGAGGGCCACTTTGTCCGACGTGTGGCGCAATGCGGACGTGCCGGTCGTGGTGGACGCGAGCGCGCTTGAATGGCTGCCACCCCGAAGCGTTTTGAGCGATGCCGTGCGTGTGATCACCCCCCACAGTGGGGAAGCGGCGCGGATGTTAGGAGTCGAAGCAACCGTCATTGACCGGGATCGACCCGCCGCAGTGCGGGCCTTATCCACGAGATTTGGGGGCGCTTGGGTGGTTCTGAAAGGAAGCAGGACTTTGATCGGACGGGCCGAAGGACCAATGCGGGTGAATCTGACCGGAAACCCGGGAATGGCCATTGGAGGGAGCGGCGATATTTTGGCGGGCTACATTGGCGGATTGCTGGCTCAGTCGACTTTTATGGCTCATCCGTTGAAGGCACTTTCTTATGCAGTTTGGATGCACGGGCTAGCGGCGGATTACTTAGAGTCGAAATCCTCTCGATGGGTCGTGGAGGATCTCGCGATGAACCTGGGAGTGCCCTTTGCTATGGGGAGGATCGAAAGCGAAATACTGTGTTGATCTCGAGAACGGTGGAGGCGAGAGGATGGCTCATCCAAAAGCTCAACCCGGTGGATGGAGACATTAACCTTAAAACGGTAGTTGCCCCTGGCGAATCTTCGAAAGATCCTGGCGATAAAATTTTTCCCAGTCACTCACCTGATCCACAACGGATATGCCTCCTCTTCGTCAAGCCGTTCTTATCCAGGCCTCTGCAAATCTTCAGGAGGTTCAACTGCCGTTTTAAGGATTAATCAAGAGCCATCAAAGAGCCTGACACAGGCTCGCGCCCGCGATTGACAGGGATGGGGTCGGACGGCGAGACTGGTGGAAATCTTTGAGTTTTTATGCGAACGCGTTTGATACTGCTCTCTCTTGGAGTTTTCGGGTTGGGAAGCCTGGGTAGCGCATCCGCCGATCAGGGGCCAATGAGCGCAATAGGAATTCTTCGAGCGGTGGGTCCACAAGGGAAAGGGAATCAGGAGGCGGCGTCGGCTTGGAAAACGCTAGTCACGGGAGACCCGAAGTCCTTGATCCCGATTCTCAAGGGAATGGATGGCGCGAACGAATTGGCGTCCAACTGGCTTCGGGGCGCCGCGGATGCGCTGGCCAGCCGAGGGTTGGACAACAAGACACCGCCCTCCGTAGCCGAGTTGGGGGAGTTTCTGTTGGACACACGACATTCGCCCAAGGGCAGGCGGCTTGCTTATGAAATCCTTGAACGAGTGGACAGCGTGGCCGCGCAGTCGATTCTTCCCGGCTTATTGCACGATCCGGCTCCGGAAATGCGCAGGGACGCGTTGAAGCGTTTGATCGACGAGGCGGGCGTGGCGAAGGCCGCCGGCCGCGTGGAAACTTCGGCCCTCCTGATGCGTCAAGCGCTTGGGGCAGCCCGCGACGTCGATCAACTTGAAACGTTGAGCAAAGGTTTGCGGGAGTTAGGACACAAAGTGGATATGCCGGCGTTGTTTGGATTCTTGCTGGACTGGAAGATTGCCGGCCCATTTGATAGCACTAAAGGAGTGGGATTCGCGGCCGTTTATCCTCCGGAGCACGGAGTGGATTTGAGCTCGGATTATGAAGGGAAAGCAGGAAGGGTTGGGTGGAAGCCTTTCCGAAGCGCGGATGAATTCGGGATGGTGGACGTTAATAAGGTTTGCGGGTTGCTCAAAGGAGCGGCGGCCTATGCTTACACGGAAGTGGTTTCTGACGTCACGCGGCCGGTGGAGTTGCGCTTGGGGTGTAAGAACGCTTGGAAAATCTGGGTGAATGGCAAATTCATTTTCGGCCGGGATGAGTATCACCGGGGAATGGAGATAGACCAATACCGGCTGCCAGCCGAATTGCGGGCGGGTAATAACCAGATTTTAGTGAAGCTTTGCCAAGACGAGCAGAAGGAGGAATGGACTGTGGAGTGGCAGTTTCAGATGCGAATCTGCGATCCGAACGGGGCGCCGGTCCGATTTGCCGCGAATCCTTAAACTGAGCGAGAACCGATTATGACATCAATGCGGGAGAAGCTGGAGATCGGGAACAGAAACCGGATGATCCGTTTGGCCGGGGGCTTGCTGCTTTCCGGGGCGATCTGTGGCAAGAGTTTGTGCTGGGCTGATTGGCTTCAGTTTCGGGGTCCATTCGGGTCGGGTGTTTCCTCGGAAGCATTGGGGTCTGCGCCGCGGCTTGGGAGCAAGAGCATAGCCTGGAGTTCGGGTTTGCCAGGGCGCGGGTTATCGAGCCCGGTGATCGTGGGTGACCGCGTTTTTGTGACGTGCTCGAGCGGCCCGAAGCAAGACCGGTTGCATGTGATCTGCTTTGGAGCAAAAGACGGTGCCCGGAGGTGGGAGAGACAATTTTTGGCGACGGGCCGGACGATGTGTCATGAAAAAACCTCCGTCGCGGCGCCTTCTCCCGCGAGCGACGGCGAGCGGATCTACGCCTTTTTCTCATCCAACGACATTTTTTGTCTGGATTTGGACGGGAACCTCATTTGGTTGAGAGGTTTGGGTCGGGACTATCCCAACGCGAGCAATAGTTTGGGCATGTCCTCTTCGTTAGCGGTTTTGGAGGGTGTCGTGGTGGCCCAGGTCGAGAACGACAGCGAGTCTTTCTCCGTGGGCTTGGATGGGATGACCGGCGTCAACCGCTGGAAAATGGACAGGCCCAAGAAAGCCAACTGGACTTCGCCGGTGCTGATTCCGTCCGGGGCTGGGAAGTATCTCGTCGGGCTGCAGTCCAGCGCGGGGATGACCGCATTGGAACCTGGGACGGGCAAGGAAGCGTGGTCCTACACTGAAGGTGCCGCGACAATTCCCTCGAGTGCCGTTTCGGGCCGCGTGGTTTACGTGCCTTCCAACGGTTTGACTGCCCTCGAGATCGGGCCTTCGGGCGGTCCGCCGAAGCAGTTATGGCGATCGTCCCAATTACGACCTTCGACTCCGAGCCCCGTCGTGCTGGGAGACAAAGTGTTCACTTTGAATGACGCGGGAGTATTGAGTTGTGGGGAGACGGCGACGGGAAGCCGAGTCTGGCAATTGCGGCTCAAGGGCCCTTTCAGCGCTTCTCCTGTGGCGTTGGGTCATTTCCTGTATCTTGTCAATGAAACGGGCCTGTTGCAGGTGGTGGATACGACGCGCCCGGAGGGCGAGGTGGTGGGGGAACTGGATCTGAAGCAAACGATTTTGAGCACTCCTTCGATTTCGGGCGGCGCCGTTTTCGTGCGTGGAGACGGAACGTTGTGGAAAATATCGAACTCTTGATTTCGGATCTTGGTTTGGTTCGAAAGCTGCTCTTTTGGGGGACATGCAGAACACCAGTTTCATGATTCTGGAAATGGATGTTGACGCCTGGGCTGGGCTCCAGGATGGGGGGCCTTCTTGTGGCGCGCCGCTTCCGTGCACGGAACCGAGAGGTGTTCCCGCGATTCTGTCTTTTTCCTTTCTTTGATTCTTCTGCTCTGTTACCACCAGCCAATCATGCGACGGTTTTTTAGAAGACTTTATCTTGTTTGTCTCCTGGTCATGGCCGGTGTAGTTGCCATCGCCATCCACGGGGAGGAGATCCGTCTCACCAATGGGGATATTCTTAAGGGACTCCCCGCGTCTTACGGTGAGGAGGGATTGATTGTCAAATTGGACATAGGCGTGTTTTCCCCGAGAGTGCATTGGATCAAAGTGTCTCAAGAGAGTTTGAAGGAGCTCGCCAAGAATCCGAAAATCGCGCCGTTCGCTGACCCCTTCATTGAGATTCCGATGGATTACAGCGCGATGAAGAAGAAGCCCAAGGAAATCCAAATTAAACCCGTCCCCAAAGTGGAACGTATCGTGGAGAAAAGGTCGTTTTTGGCGTCGATGACGACGACTGCGGGGCTGGCCATGCTGGGTTTTCTTTTTATCGGCAATCTGTTTGCGGCGTATGAGATCGCGGTGTACCGGGGCCGGTCAGTGGCCTTGGTTTGTGGTGTTTCGGTGTTGTTGCCAGTGGTGGGGCCAATCTTGTTCTTGGCAACGCCCGCCGCGCACACCGTTACGGCCTCGTCCGTTGACGAGGGCCTGGCGGGGGCACACGAGCCCGTGAACCCGATGGCGGCCACCGGTGCAAAGTCGAGTGGCCTGTCGGTGGCGGCTCTGGACAAGGCTGGTGGAGGTGGCGACACGTCGACCAAGGTTTACAAGAAAGGCGACACGACATTCAACAGGCGTTGGTTTGAGGTGACACTATCGGGCTATTTTCGAGTGGTGCCCTCGGAGGCCGAGAAGAATATGGTTTTGGTGATCAGGGCGGGACGCAACGAGTATGTTGCCAAGCGCATCACTCGAATTTCGATGACCGACATTCATTTCCAACTCATCAACGCGGGTGAGGTCCCCGTGCCGTTCGACGAGATTTATGAGGTTCAAGTCCGGCACAAGGACGCCAAGGCGTGATTCATGAAGCTTCGCACGATTCTCCTGTTCGGCGCCCCGGGAGCCGGGAAGGGCACACAAGGGAAAATCTTGGGGACCATCCCGAGTTTCTTCCATTTCGCCTGCGGTGACGCTTTCAGAAATTTGACGATTGAGAGCGAGCTTGGGCGTATTTTCCTTGATTATTCGAGCCGAGGATTGCTCGTGCCCGAGGAGCCGACGATCCGTTTGTGGAAAGATTCCATTGAGGGCAGCAGGAAGATGGGTCGTTACAATCCGGATCGAGACACGCTGGTGCTCGACGGCATTCCGAGGAACACCACCCAGGCCAAGATACTGGCTGAGACTTTGAATGTGATAGCGGTGTTCCATTTGAAATGCTCGAACATGGAACAGTTGGTCGAGCGGATGCAAAGGAGAGCCTTGCGGGAAAACCGGTTGGATGACGCTAATCTAGAGATTATCAGAAGCCGGCTCGAAACCTACGAATCCGAGACTAAGAGCGTCCTCGACTACTACGGAAGCGAGCTGCTTCATTTCATCGATTCATCCCAGTCACCCATCAACGTTCTGCGTGCCATTTTGGACGTGATCGCGGCCATTCCCGAAGTGCAACCGCCAGTTGGCGTGGCGAATGCCCGTGGTTGAGCGGCGCGGGGCCGTGTGATGCCGACGCCGCTTCAGCCGATCCCGAGGGTTCGAGTGGTGTTCATGGGAACGGCTGAGCTGGCTTGCGAAAGCCTGAGGCGTTTGGCAGCGGATGAAGGATTGGAAGTCCTCGCCGTGGTGACCCAACCAGACCGCCCCAAGGGACGCGATCTCAAACTTCAGCCCCCGCCCGTGAAGCGAGTCGCTCTTGAGCTCGGATTGCGGGTCCTGCAGCCGCCCAAGGCGCGCTCCCCAGATCTCCTGGAAGAATTGATCGGGCTTGAGCCTCACCTAATCGTTGTGGCCGCCTATGGTCAATTACTTCCCAAGGCAATCCTGGATCTGCCCCGCCATGGATGCCTCAACGTGCATACCTCCTTGTTGCCCAAGTACCGTGGCGCCGCTCCCATCCAATGGGCCATTCTGAATGGTGACCAGGAGACAGGGGTGACTCTCATGAGGATGGATGAAGGCCTGGACACAGGTCCGATGGTCGCGATCGCCAAGACCCCGATTCTTGAGGACGACAACTCCCAAACGCTTCATGACCGTTTGGCGATTTTAGGCGCGGAGTTGTTAGTCAAGAAGTTGCCAGGATATGTTCGCGGCGATCTGGAGCTGGCGCCGCAACCTGCTGAAGGAGTTTCTTACGCGCG
The DNA here is from genome assembly GCA_005805305.1 of Verrucomicrobiales bacterium. GTDB lineage: Bacteria > Verrucomicrobiota > Verrucomicrobiia > Limisphaerales > F1-80-MAGS106 > F1-80-MAGS106. The sequence continues at coordinate 9,730 of SYMW01000081.1, read as the reverse complement.
CAAGATCACGAAGGATGACGGCAAGATCGATTGGAGATTGAGCGCGCGGGAAATATTCAACCAGGCGCGAGCCTTCACGCCATGGCCGGGCGTCTATACCTCTTTGCCGGAGGCGTCCTCGGGGATTTTGAAAGTCAGAGGCGTCCGAGTCTTGGAAGGCGGCGGCGGACAGTGCGGGCAGATTCTGCGCTTGTCGCGGGAAGGCATGGTGGTGGTCTGCGGCGCGGGCGCGCTTAGAATCCGCGAATTGCAGATGGCGGGGGGGCGTTGGATGACGGTTTCGGACTTTCTTGCGGGACATCGGCTCGCCGAAGGAGCGTGTTTGGGCGGCGAGGCTGCTGACCCGGGGAGCCTGTAATTTTGACCTGACTTTTGAATGGAGGCTGATAGTTTTTAGTGACACAGACAACCCCCCAAGAATTATGGCAACACTACGTTCTGAGATTCGTGAGTTTTTGGACCAGCAACCCGTCAAGATGTACGTCGACGGCGAGTGGATGGAAGCCCTCAACCAAGGCACGTTTGAAGTGCGCGACCCGGGTGACGGCTGTGTGATTGCGAACGTCGCTTCGGGGGACGCCCGGGACATCGACAGGGCGGTGGAGGCCGCCCGCTGGGCTTTCCGCCGTGGAACTTGGGCGAGCTTGCCGGCTAACGATCGGGCGGTCTATCTGCACCGATTGGCAGACTTGGTGGATCGCGATCGCGCCATCCTGGCTCAATTGGAATCATTGGACGTGGGCAAACCGCTCGCGCAGTCGACAGGAGGAGACATCCCGAATGTCTCGGCCACGCTTCGTTATTACGCCGATCTTTCGGTGCATACCCGGCGCTATGAACCTATTGCTGTTTCGGGACACGAGGCTCGGACAGTGCGGCTGCCGTTTGGGGTTTGTGGCTTCATCTTTCCCTGGAATTTTCCGTTGTTGCTGGTTGGCTGGGGCATTGCCCCGGCATTGGCGGCAGGCAACTGTGTGGTGATCAAGCCAGCCGAGGACACGCCACTCACGACTCTCTATTTCTGCAAACTCGTTCAAGAGGCTGGGATTCCCAAAGGCGTCGTGAACGTGGTGACGGGTTTGGGCGAGACGGCGGGAGCGGCCTTGGCGGAGCATCCGGGGTTGGCGCATGCTTCGTTCACAGGTTCGCCCGAGGTGGGCCGGAAGGTCGCCGAGTCTTGCGGCCGCAATTTGGTTCCCGTGAAGCTGGAGCTTGGCGGTAAAGGAGCCGCGGTGCTCTTCGACGATATCGACGTGGATGCAGCCGCCCGATCCCTCGCCGGGGCGATCACTTTGAACACCGGGCAAGTGTGTTGCACGGCGACGCGCTGGGTGGCGCATAAAAAGGTGGTGGATCGCCTGGTAGATGTTGCCTGTGGCGCCTTGTCCAAAGTTTCCATCGGCCATGGCCTGGACGAAGGAACATTGATGGGACCCGTGGTGAGCGAGAAGCAGAGACAAAGGGTTCTGGGATACTTGGAGCGCGGGGAGCGGGAGGGAGCCAGCGTGTTGTTGAGAGGAGGGCCTCACCAAGTTGAGGGGCACCCAGGAGGCTACTATGTGAAACCGTCTTTGCTGACAGGATCCCCCGAGAATGTCTGTGCCCGGGAGGAGATCTTTGGGCCAGTCGCTTATATCATTCCTTTTGAGGATGAAGCGGAAGCCATCGACTTGGTGAACAGTTCCAATTACGGCTTGGCGAATAGCGTTTGGTCGAGTGATCTTTCGCGCGCCAACCGGGTTGCTGAGCGCTTGGTCGCTGGGAATAGCTGGATCAACGCGCACAATGTCTTCCCTCATGGAGTCCCCTACGCAGGCTGCAATTTGAGCGGCATGGGCGGCGGTGTGCTGGGACCTGAGACGCTGCTGCATTACCTGCGGGCACAATCGATCGTGCGCCCACTGTAAATGGCGGGTCCCTTAAACGGCAGTTGAACTTCGTGGAGATTTGCTAAAGCCTGGATGAGAAAGGCTCGACGAAGAGCGAGGCCTATCCCTGGTGGATAGGCTGAGTGATTCGGAATAACTTTATCGCCAGGATCTTGCGAAGATTCGCCAGGGACAACTGCCGTTTTAATGATAATGACGCGCGCGGCACCGCAGCCCTGACGAGCATTGCGTAGTCACGACCCAACGGAGTGTGTTCCCAGACGTTTTTGCTGAGGGAGTCCATGGTTGAATCCCGGCCGCCCTGATCATGCCCAAGGGTTTCAATCCCACGACCGCCGAGGGCGGCTTCGCCGGGTTCTCTAGCGAGGATCAGGCCCGGTACGGTTGCTGCTTTGGAATTGTTCTCTGTGAAATCACTGATTCGATTTGGGGTGATCTTGGCTTGCCTGACAATTCTCTGGAGCTTCTATGGCCGGCGGGTTCTCCAACTTTCCGAAGAGCCGCCGGTTAAAAGCGGGAGCAAGAGTTCATCGAAGGGTATCCGAGGAGCCGGCAAAAGCCGGGGAGCCGGACCCGGATTCAACCCGGGCTCGACATCGGCCGTCGCAGCCATGGCTGTTGTTCAGGGGGGCGTCCGTTCGGTAAATTTGCATGGTCGAACTCTTACTGGAGCACGGGTCTCAGCTCCGGATCCGATTGGGGAAGCTACATTCCATGAATTTGACACCTGGGTGAACGAGTATCTTGCAAGATCGCCTTCTCCCGCGGCGAACAACCAGGAGGGCTTGGCAAGAGGTTTGGAATTGGCGGCGAATCGCCGCGTGGCGCTCGAGAAACTGATCCAGCACGATCCTCAACGGGCGATTGAATTGTCGCTCTCTCCTTGGGTCGCTCGGCAGCTCCCTAGTGAGTTGGCGTCCCGTTTGGAGCGAATCGTCGACGCTCGCGGGGATTTAGAGGTCGTCGCTGCTTTGCCTGAACCGGGGCGGGAGGCCGATACACCACTCATGACTCGGTATGTGCATGTGGGTGATGAGACTTTTCGGGCATGGGTCTATGGTCGGCGTTTGGCGCAATCAACACGCCGCCAGATACCGATTCATGGGATTGCCGTGGACGCCTCTCTTGCGTTGCGGGAGGACACGGTGCGCGTTCTCTCTTCGGAGGAAATAACAGAGCGTGGCGGATTCCCGGTCGACGCGGTCTGTTCGATTTCCGGGGAAGCGCCGGAATCCATGGAAGCGGCGGTCATGGTATTGGAAGGGGATCGCGAAGAGTTGCTATGTAGCGTTGGGCACGCGAGCGCGTTGAACGACACCCTCGTCGAGGAAGAGCGGGAGGCCGACTCCATGGGTATCGCCAAGGCAAGCTTGGGTCCGAACTCATGGACGTTGGGGGAAAAGAAGCTCGTTTTGATCCGGGTCGATTTTTCGGATCTTCCGGGAGCTTCCTTTTCGGATAGTGCCGGCACGAACCTTGTCGTAGGGTTGAGGGATTTTTTTGAAGAATCTTCTTATGGCAAATCCTCGATCGGCCTGATTGGCAAAGGGTCTGCGATGACACCAGTCTTGCGGCTTCCTTCGACGGCCTCTTTTTACGGGACGAACAAGAATGCCACCAAGTTGCGCAGCGACGCGCGGGCGGCGGCTCGGACTGCCGGTTATGACCTGACGAAGTATCAATTGGACCTCATTTGCCTGGGCAACGTGTCCGGGTTCGGATGGGCTGGGTTGGGCATCGTGGGCGCCGCGGGGGCATGGATGCGCGGTTCGGCGTCGTTGGGTGTGGCAGCGCACGAGCTCGGGCATAACTTTGGGTTGAACCACGCGAATTTTTGGGACACGGGCGGGTCGAGCGTGATTGGAAGCGGCAGCGAAGTGGAATATGGGGACAAGTTCGACACCATGGGATCGGCAAACGCGGGTTCCAAACATTTTAACGCGCGCTATAAGAATTATCTCAACTGGCTGGGCGCCGCGGATGTGATTTCGGTGACGTTTAACGGGAAGTATCGGATTTTTCCCCACGACCTGAGTCAGAGCACAGGGGCGAGGGCGCTGAAGATCGCGCGAGGCAGCGCGACAAACTATTGGGTTGAGTTCCGGCAGGGATACACGAGCAATCCGTGGCTCATGAGCGGTGTGGGGCTTCGGTGGGGAAGGTCTTCAAATCAGAGCACGCACCTTCTGGACACAACTCCAGGATCGATCGATGGCAAGGATGATTCGGCTTTGACGATCGGGCGCACATTTTCGGATCGGGACGCGGGCGTGCATATCACCTTGCTGGGGAAAGGGGGAACAAGCCCGGAATCGGTGGACGTGGCGGTGTATCGGGGGTTTTTCACCGGGAACGGCAGCCCGGTGGTCTCCACGGTGTCGAGTTCCATTCAAGCCTCCGTCGGATCACCTGTTAGGTTGGCAGTGTCAGCGTCGGATCCGGATGGGGACGAGCTGGCTTATGCGTGGGAATTTGGCGACAAGGGCATTGGTGTGAGCCGGCCTGAGGTGACGCATTCGTGGGCTGCCGCGGGGGATTACCAGGTTCGGTGCTCTGTTTCCGACATGCGCGGCGGGGTCACGGTGAAATCCATGTTCGTGCGGGTGGGCAGCCCGGGGACCTTCACGGTGAGCGGCCGAGTCGAGGTCGAGGGAAAACCGCTCGCGGGCGTTCAGATATCGGCCACCTCGTCAAAATCCGCCGTGACCGACTCCGAAGGGATTTACCATTTGGTTGGCTTAAGCTCCGGGACCTACACCCTGGCGGCACGGTTGGAAGGATATGGATTCTTGTTGAGCGGCTTTTCAAATCCACTCCGAATTTCTTCCAGCGTGACGGGCGTGAACTTTCGCGCCATCCCGCCCGTTGAACGGACGGAGGTTACCCTCGTGCCGTTGGGGGCCGTATGGCGTTATCTCGATGACGGATCCGATCAAGGCGCATCGTGGCGCGAACCCGATTTCGACGACTCTGGCTGGAGGGAAGGCCCTGCTGACCTGGGTTACGGCGACAACGACGTTTCGACCATTGTCCGTTTTGGATCGAGTTCGAGCAACAAGCACATCACCACCTATTTTCGGCGCGAGTTTGAAGTGGCCGATCCCGCTGCGTATTCGAAAGCGATGTCGGGCTTGGTGCGCGATGATGGAGCGGTCGTTTATCTGAATGGGAAAGAGGTGTTTCGCAGCAACATGCCAACTGGGAAAGTTGGAAGCACCACGCGAGCTGTGGAGGCGGTTGGCGGCGCCGATGAAATCGCGTTGTTCGACAAAGAATTGGATCCTTCATTGTTCAGGAAAGGATCGAATGTGTTGGCAGTGGAAGTCCACCAGTCCAGCCCTGGTTCCACGGATCTTCGTTTTGATTTGAGGATCACGGCGACGTCCGCTGTTTCCGAATCGCCTCCCTCCTTGGCCGTCAGGCGGGTTCTCTTAAGAACGGAAATCCTTTGGCCCGCGGTGCCGGGTGGCTGGCGGCTTTTCTCGGCGCCTGTCCTGGGAGATGCGGCCGCGTGGCGGGTGGTCGAAGGGGCGCCCCAGTCCTCCGTGACTGAGAATCGGTTCGCAGTTCCCGAGACCGAGGGCGCCGTCTTTTTTCAGTTGAGGCGATAAGGGGGAATTCGGCGAGTCAACCGCTGGTTCGAGCCGGTTTCGCCCCCGCTTTTTGCTGGCGGCCATGCTTCTGATGCGGCTTAATCGGATCTTATGAACCTGATCGATCCGTCAAGTCGGAGGCTTTTTTTGGAGGGTGCCGGCAAAATGCTTGGTGTGGCGTTTGGGGTCGCTGGAATGGGCATTCGAACTCGAGCCGCTGGCCCGGTCGAACGCCGGCCTTCGAGCAAACTTTCACTCGGGCTCGCGGCTTATTCCTTTCGCGATTATTTCATCGATTCAAACCATCCACGCGATCGGCAAACACCAGTTGGCAAGAGGATAACCATTTTTGATTTCATCGATTTTTGCGCCGCGAACGGGTGTGATGGGGTTGAGTTGACAAGCTATTATTTTCCGAAAACGGTGACACCGGAGTTCCTCAGCGAAATACGCCGCCGGGTTTTTGTGAATGGCATGGTGGTGAGCGGATCGGCGGTCGGAAACCGGTTTACCCTCCCGAAGAGCGAGGAACGCGACAAAGAGCTGGCGGATGTCAAACGGTGGATCGATCACACGGCTGCCATGGGTGCGTCTCACCTGCGGGTATTTGCCGGTGACAAAGGAAAGCTGTCTCACGAGGAGGCCAGTAGACTCGCAATCGAAGCCTTGGAAGAATGCTGTGAGTATTCCGGCAAGCGGGGCGTGTTCCTCGGCATTGAGAATCATGGGGGCATCGTGGCCGAAGCGGACGGGTTGTTGGAGATTGTGAAAGGCGTGAAGAGCTCGTGGCTGGGGGTCAATCTCGACACGGGCAACTTCAACACGGCCGATCCGTACGCGGACTTGGCGAAATGCGCCCCTTACGCGGTGAATGTTCAGATCAAGTCGGAGATGCAACCTAGGGGCGCGGCCAGGGGGCCTGCGGATTTGTCGCGGTTGGTCAAGATTTTGAAAGACGCGGGATACCGGGGTTTTGTGACTTTGGAGTACGAGGCCGCGGAGGATGTCTGGACGGCGGCGCCTCGTTTGTTGGCAAACCTCAAGCGCCTCCTGACCGCCTGAACGAAGCTCAGCAGCACTGACAAGTATGTTGATTCAGTTAAAACGAGCGTCGAAGATGGCGTGCCTTTGGTTGCTGGTCGTCCGCTTCGGACTGCCGTCTTTGGGTGCCGGGTTTGAGGCGGGTGTCGCGATCCGCGTCGTGACTCCCGAGCCTCTTTTGCCCGTGTCCGGCGGGGTGGGTCCGTCTCGCGTGGTGCGCAAGAAGGAAGGCGAACTTACCGTTCGGGCGTTGGTGTTCAAGGACGAGACCACGGCCGTGGCGATCGTCAGCGCGGATTTTCTGGGTTTCCCTTCTGCGCTGGGAAACCGGGTGCGCAGCCGTGTCAAGGGCATCGCCGGGTCGAATATCCTCATAGGCGCCACTCACACGCACAGTGCTCCAGATTGTTACGGTTTCCCGGACGGCAAGGGCGGCACCGGGGCCGATCTGAGCTATTTGGATCACGTTTGCGATCAGATGGCTGGAGCCATCGAAGAGGCGCTTCGTCGTGCACGGCCCGCCAAACTCAAAATCGCGACCGGCGAGGCTCGAGGCAAGATCGCTTACAATTATTATGCCGAGCAGTTGTACGATCCTCGATGTCATTTGATTCAAGCGGTGGGTGAGGACGGGAAACCGTTCGCCACTCTCGTGAATTACGCGATTCATCCGGAGGTCTTGGGCGCCAGCGCCGGAATTCTCAGCCCCGATTTGGTGGGCCCCTTGTGCGATCGGATTCAGGCGCGAGGCGGTGGCGTTGGCATTTTCATGAACGGCGCCCAAGGAGGCATGGTGACGGCGGACAATCGCGCCCCGGGTGGAGGGGAGCATCGGACTTGGGATGAATGCGTGCGAATTGGCCAACTGTTGGCGGATGAGTCGATCAGAATCCTGTCTGGAGCGGCCTTGCAGGAGGAACCTCGGATCTATTGCGCGTCGAAGATGATCCGGTTCCCCGTGGATTCACCGCTTCTGAGGAATATCCTGAAAGCGTCGCCACTGGGTTTTCGGGGAACCGATGACGGAAGTGTCACAACCCAATTGAACCTGGTGAACTTGGGGGATGCGCAGATTCTGACGATACCCGGGGAGGCCCTGCCGAACATCGGCTACTATTTGAAAAGAAAGATGAGGGGAACTCATCAGTTCCTCTTTGGCCTGACCAACGACGCCTTTGGATACATTCTCACCAAGGAAGACTTCGCGAGTTTCAAGCGCTACGAATACGTGACACGAACCTCCTTGGGGGAAGGAACCGCCGAGATTCTCCAAGAGGCTCTCTTAGCCATGGTGAAGGATTCGCCTCCGCAGTGAGGCCGGCATGGCTGTTGCCAAAAGAAAAGGGCCGTCCGGGGGAGGGTGGGATGTTTTGGCGGAATGCGAGCTTGCCATCGTTTTTCCGAATCCGTATCACTTCTGCCGGCGGAAGTGTGCTTCGAGGCAGGCTTTTTGCATCCGTCCCGCCTAGGCTGCCCGTGTCTGGATCGGAGAAAGTGATTGTGGGAGTTCGCGGCGATGCTAACGCAACAGGACAATTATGTTTCAGTGAAGGACGCGTCGACCGCGTTTCGGGAAGATTCCGAAGCGACGCAAGGCATTCCTTCGATCAGGGAGATCTGGTCCAAGCCGCTGCCGCATCTGAAGGGAGCGGGGTTGACGCGGTTCTTGGTTCGCGGTGTGCTCTCTGGTTTCCGGACCCGGTTGGCCGGTGTTCGGGGCCTCGATAATGTGGCCGAGGCGGCTGATCCATTCATCCTGGTTTTGAATCACAGCCAAGCCCTCGAGGTGCTGCTCGTGCCCGCGCTCCTATTTTTTCATCGGGACGGCAAGAGGATTCACTTCCTGGCAGATTGGAACTATCGGCTCATCCCGTTGGTGGATATCTTTTACCGTTGCGGCCAAGTCATCACGTTGACTCGAAAACCGGCCAAGCCGAAGTGGCTCAATGTCCTAAAGCCACTGTATGAAGACAAAATCACGGCCGTGGAGAGGTCGGAAAGAGCTCTGAGGCTTGGCTCTTCGATAGGTGTTTTTCCGGAGGGCACCATCAACCGGAATCCTGGGCGCCTGTTGAAAGGCTACTCCGGAGCCGCGCAGCTCTCTTTGACCACGGGCGTCGCCGTGGTGCCAGGGGGCATCCGATTTCCGCAGTTGGACCCAGGCCTCCAGCGCATCCCTGAGTGCTCGCCGATGGCCGTTGAATTCGGAGCTCCACTGCGGCCCCCCGCGGGGATTGGACCAGAAGATCTGGATTCGGTTCGCGAATGGCACGGATCAATCATGGCGCGGATTTCACAGATTAGCGGAAAACGATGGAGCCCTGGCACAAACCGGAAATAGCATTCAGCAAAGTGGAGTCAAAATGTCTTTGAAGGATCGCATAACCACCCACCGCGTGGACGGCGAGGCACGGCGCCTGCACGCGATTCAAGTCATGCGAGCCACCTATGAGCTGGAGAAAAACTGGATGCGAGGCGAGGAGAAGCTCTTTCCCCCCGGAGAGCTTTCGGATCCGGATGTGTCCTGGTTTGTAGTCTACGATAATGAGGTGCCGGTGGGCGTCCTGAGGGTTCTGTACTCGCCGCCCTTGGAGCTTTACAAACAATACGGATTCAAGCCTTTGGGAGGAGGGATAGACGTCGAGGAATTTGTTAAGCACAACCGGATTGCGGAGATCGGGAGGTTCGCGGTGCTTCCCGAGTATCGCCGCTACATCAGAGTCTCCGCCTGCTTGATGCGCGTGGCTAGCAAGGAAACCTTGAGGCGCGGTTTCACGCATTATGTGACGGACATCTTCGAAGGCGAAAAGCACAGTCCCTATCATTTCCACCGTCGCGTGATGGGGTTTCAACCAGTCGCCTCCCACGATGTTGGCGAACTCAATTGTCCCAACCGCAGGATTACGATGATCCTGGATCTCGGCATGGCATACCGCAACCTGCGATCATCGAACAATTGGATCTACCGGTTCTTCATGGAGGATTGGGATCCTGAATTGGATCGGAAGCTGCGCGACGGCAACCACGCTTGAATTACGGTTTTACTTTCCCAACCCGGCTGCTAGCCTCAATGCCGTTAAGAAATAGAAATCAAGTAGTCTGCAGAACTTGATTGACGACATATATAAAGTCACCGGTTTCATAGGAGGGCTCGATGAGGCGAGGCCAACCGCTGACAGGTTGTCGAATGGCGCGCTTGCAGGAACG
>SYMW01000080.1 GCA_005805305.1 Verrucomicrobiales bacterium | reverse complement strand
GGTTGAGCGTGAGATATTGAATGAATTTTTGCCGTAATGGTGTTGGATTTAGATGGATGTTTTTCACGCCCCAAAGCGTGAAACTTCAATGCCTCCCTGACTCCCAAAAACGTCCTCCCCGCGCAGCGGCTTCGTTCAACAATTCACTCGACCCAACAGCCGTGAACGTCTTGGTTTGGTCATCTTTGGTGACTCGGTGGGTTTCTGAGCATTCTGGCCGGCGCTGTCCCGGCTGTGGGTCAGTTTGACGGTTCGGCGGGAATTCGAGCGTCGCTGCTGAGCGCATGGCAATGGGTAGGGAAGAAGATTTTGTGACCACGGATGTCACGGATGACACGGATGTTTTTATCCGTGCCCATCCGAGGCATCCGTGGTTAGATTTCCCGGTGCGCTCCCACGGACGGCTGTCGCGGCGAGTTCAGCGCGAGTTGATCGGAGATTTTTGACAGATGAGATGCACCGAGCCGAACCATCGAGTCGAGTCGAACCGCTGCCAAGCGTCCCGGTTGCGGAGTTGGCGGGTGATTGCGGACGGTTGTCCCGTTTGCTACGGTGCGCTCGCGGCAGCGGTCGCTCACTCGGGTCGTTAGGCGGCTTCATGCGTATGTCCAATCTTCAGGCCATGATTCTTTTCGCTGCGGCACTGATCGGAGGTCAATACGGAGTGGCTCAAAACAGTCGGGCTGCGGGTGATGACCAGCATCGGACGCGAGGGGAATCTTTCATCGCTTTGAAAGCCGGAGACGAGCGCGAAGTCAATGGCATGAAGCTTTGCTGGTGCCCAAGCGGACGGTTCGTGATGGGGGGGCCACGCGGGGAACCGGAGCGCAGACCGGACGAAGACCAAGTCGAGGTGACGTTGACCAAGGGTTTTGGGATGGGGAAGTACGAGGTGACTCAGGGGCAGTGGAAACGGGTAGTCGGGAAGCTGCCCGGAGAACTCACGGCAGGAGGGGGCGAAGGGGACGACTTGCCCGTTTACAATGTCGATTTTGCGGAGGCGGAGGGGTTCTGCCGAAAGTTGACCGAGATGGCTCGCGCATCCGGTGCCTTGTCGGGCGAGTGGGAATTCCGGTTGCCTACGGAAGCGCAATGGGAGTACGCCTGCCGGGCGGGAACCACGACGGCAACCTCGTTCGGTGACAAGTTGAGCAGCAAGCAGGCGAACGTACTGGGCAAGCCGTACAACGGAGCCGAGGCCGGCCCGTCACTGAACCGGGCCACCGAAGTTGGAAGCTACCCGGCCAATGCGTGGGGCTTGCACGACATGCACGGAAACGTCGTCGAGTGGTGCCGGGACTGGTATCACTACAAGCTCCCAGGCGGCACCGATCCGGATTTGTCGTCGGTGAAAGGAACGAAGAATCGGGACGGCACTTTTTCACGATCACGGCGAGGCAGTGCCTGGACGGACGAGAGCTGGGCCTCACGTTCGGCCTTGCGGCAGCGCTATGAGCCGGAGCGGCGGGCTGACCACATCGGCTTTCGCGTCGTCGCCGTCCGACCGTAGCTGGCAACGGATGCGGACGATGCACTGAGCGCCGCATAACTTGCGCCTGCAGCGCCCACCGCTCCGGTTCGAGGCATTGACGGAGATTTCGGATGTGATTTCCAGAGCCAAGCACCGGCTGACGGCGGCGGTCGGTGAGCTACCCCGTTCTGCTCCAAATCGAACGCCATGAAACATCACATCGCGCATGGCGCACTCTTCGTCGCCTCAGTCCTGCTCGGCTGGTTCCTTCATCGAGTCGGCGGAAGCGATTGGTTATTCATCTACGCAGGAGCCGGGGGCCCATTTCTGATGGCCGCAATGTGGGCGTTGGACCAGCGAAGGCGACGGTCGCAGGACGATCGAGCGCTTTCGACTCAGATAAAGGGTGGCCGATGAGCATGCGGACCCTGGAGCAGAACCCTTCGCTCGAGCGGACCTCCACCGGCTTGGCCTGCGAGCCTCTCAAGGTTATCGTCGCGTCTCGCAGGCCAAGCCGCTTCCGGCCCGCCCAGCTCAAACGTTCGGCCCTGTGACACTCTTCCGATGAGCGAATTGTTCCACTCAATCGACTGCAGCGACTGTCTTGGTGGGACCCATACCGTGTACTTCCACAGTGGCGAGATTTCGCACACCGAAAGATGCTCGACGTGCGAAGGCAGGGGCAGTATTGAGATCTCAGCCCAAGAATTCCAAGAGCGGCGGCGCAAGAATCTGATAGGCTGCCTATTGTGGATTCTTATTCCGCTTTTTGGGTTGGTTGGTCTGGTGGCAGTTCTGCATTTGCTGTGATTCATAGACATCTGGCAGGTCCTCGAGCGAGTAGGACGGGTACAGGAGGGGCCGAGCATCGGGTCGAGTCGAACCGCCGCCCAGCGTCTCGGTCTCGGAGTTGACAGGTATTTCAGACCCGTTCCTGCGTTTGCGACGGTGCGCTGTCGGCCGCGGTCGCTCGCCCGGGTCGTTCGATCCAAGCCATTGACGCTACTCGGGCGGTTCTGTCATGCTCTGGCTATGGCACCGGAAACTTTGAACGTTGGTCACTTGAGCGTGCCCGAGAAGATTGCGTTGATGGAGCGGCTCTGGGAGTCCTTATCGGTTTCGGATGATTTGTCGGAGCCTCCAGAGTGGCATGGGGCGGCACTGCGGGAGCGAGACGCGGAGTGGAAAGAACGCCACGTTGTTTCTGAGGACTGGGAAGCTGCCAAGGAGGAGATTCGCAAGGAAGTACAATGAGGGTCCGAATCCTCCCGTCCGCCAAGCGGGACCTCCATCGGGGCTTTCGATTTTATGAGCGCCAGCAGGCCGGGATCGGTTCTTACTTTTTGGATTCTCTGTATTCGGATGTCGACAGCCTCTGTGTGTTTGCCGGAATTCATCGCCGCGTGGGAGAGTTGTTCCGCTTCAGGTCCAAGCGGTTTCCGTTTTGGGTTTATTATCGGCTTGAGGCGGATACAGCGTATGTTGTGGCCGTTTTGGATGCGCGCCAGGCACCCTCGAAAGTTCGGCGGCGAGAAGGGACCGAACAAGACGATCCACCTAATGAGGATTCCGCTGGCGCTCCATCCTCATAGGTGATCTTGGGCGTTCGGCCTTTCTACGCGCTTGCTCGATTCGTTCGATAATGTATCGTGCTCCCATGACACAGACAGTCGCCAATATCCTCGAGGAGATTAGGCAACTCTCCGAATCCGAACGTAGGGAGATTCGGCGGGCCATCGTCGAGCGTGTTCCCATGTCCGATGACTTGACGGATGACGATTTCGCGGCCCTGGCTGCCGCTTCCTTCCGCGTTCTGGACGAAGAGGAGGATGCTCAGCGTGCCTGAGCGAGGTGAAGTATGGCAGGTGGACTTCGGCATTACCCATAAGGTTCGCCCGGCTTTGGTGATCAGCGTTCCTTATACAGACAGGGACCGGGCGCTGATCGGCCTCATTCCGCACACGGGGCCATGCGTGGTTCACAGTTCGAAGTTTCAGTGCTGGCGCGTTTTCTTGCCGAAGGCGCGTTTCTGGTTCAAGGCATTCAGGCAGTTCCACCGAAGTATTTTTTGCGTCGCCTTGGCATCTTGACACCAGATCAGCTTCATCTTGTCGAGGAGACCTTGCTGCGTTGGCAGGGCTTATCCTCCAGGTGACCGAAACGCCGAACCATCGGGTCGAACGGGAGCCAGCCGTGCCGTTCAGTGTGAAATGCAAGCATCATTGCGGGCTGGCTCCCGTCGCTGACCTTCAGAGGTTGTAGAGTAGGCAGGAGTGGTCTGATTGAGAGGCACACGGGCCAATGACCGACACACTTCCGCCTACCCTACAACCTTTATTACCGGAGTACAGCCACATGTGCCAGCCCTGGATCGATCGTCACCCCAACCGCGCCCATCCCGTCACGGGGTGTAGCGGGCGGTTTCGTTGGCATCGACCGCATAACCCCATTTTTGAATGTAATGGGGCCCGGTTTGGAATTCATCCAACTGGGCCTCGAGCTTTTTCCTAAGCAACAAGTTCAAGCCCTCTTGGAGTTTGGCGTGCGGGAGCCGCCCGACGAGATTCGTGAGCTGATAGGGATCCGAGCGGTTGTCGTAAAGAAGCCAGGGGCCTTTGAGATCCCGAACATACGTATGCTCGGCCGTGCGCACGGCCCTGTATTCGCGGCCGCCGCGTTGCCGCGCGTATTCCCCAAACGGGACCACACAGCGGATGATCGTGCTCCCACCCGAGGGATCCGCCCCGCCTCGCATGGCGCCGCTGAAATCAAGCCCTTCCCCCGTCTTCGGAATCGCGAGGCCGCAGAGGCTCAAGAGGGTGGGCATCACGTCTTCCGTGTTGATGGTGGCGGCGAGCCTGCCCGGGGCAATCCCCATCTGCGAAGGGAGGCGAAACATCAGGGGAACCCTCGCCGATTCTTCCCAGGGCCGCTGCTTTCGCTGTTGCGATTGCGACCACAGCATGTCGCCGTGATCCGACGTGAGCACCACGATGGTGTTGGTTTCCAAACCGGTTTCACTCAAGGTTTTCAAGAGATCCGCGAAACAGTCATCGAGCGCCGTGCAATGCGCGTAGTAACCCGCCAGCTCTTTGCGGGCCTGCGGTTGCACCGGCTCAGGAACGTTCGCGTGCGGTCGAATCGTCTCGGAGGAATACATCGCGCGGTACTTCGCGGGCGCGGTTTCATAGGGATTATGCGGCGGACCCCAAGCCAGCCAGAGGAAGAAAGGCCGCTTGGATTGGGCTCGCGACCGCATGTAATTCTGCGCATCCCGCGTCTGGGCGATGGCATCGTAGCCTTCCCACTTGAGTTTCTCCGGACCATCGGCGTAATACGCCGAATCGTTATACGCGTGGGTGCATTCCAGGACTTTCCAGTAGTCGAACCCATGACGGCGCTCCCTTGGGATGAACGAGGATCGGCTGCCGTGCCCGTCCACATGCCATTTGCCGATGCATCCCGTGTCGTAGCCGGCGGCTTTCAAAACTCCAGGAAGCGTCGTTGCGTTGGTGCTGAGCGGAACGTCGTTGAGAAAAACGCCGTGAGTCAAAGGGCGCTGGCCAGTCAGCAAACTCGCGCGCGTGGGGGAACATACGGGAGTTCCAGCCACCGCCTGCGAAAAATTAACGGATTGGCGCTCGAATCGGTCGATGTGAGGGGTCTTCACGTTGGGATCCCCCGCAAAACCGAATGCGTGAGCCCTCCATTGATCCGCGATCACAAACAGCACATTCGGCCGAGTCACGTCCGCGGCGGCCGCTCCCAGGCTCAAAATGGGGTGGAGCCAACAGATCCCACCAAGGACGATGATTGGATGGAACTTCATAAAATGCAGCATGCCTCGCTTTCTGACCCCGCGCAACGATCCTTCGTGCGATCCCTCGCGCGAGTTCGATCGAAAATCGCCGATCGGGAAGAGGCTTGCGTTGCGTTCTCAACGACGCCGGAGCTTTTCGCAGAGATCGGGAACGGAAACATTGCGCGCGGGGAGCAAATCACCCATCATGGGAATTATGATCTCGCGCCCACTCGCGGTTATAATGGCCATGGGATGCGCCGTTCTGAGCCACTCGCTTCCTGCCGCGGATGCGCCGAGTTCAGGCGCGCGGCCCAACGTCCTGCTCATCCTCGCCGACGACTTGGGCTATTCTGACTTGTCTTGCTATGGCGGTGAAATTGCCACGCCACACTTGGACGCCTTGGCCGAGGGAGGGCTGCGGTTTTCTCAGTTCTACAATACCGCTCGCTGCTGGCCTTCGAGGGCCGCGATCCTGACGGGGTATTACGCGCAGCAAGTCCGACGCGACACGGTGCCGGGTGTCAAAAGCGGCGGACAGGGCACGCGGCCTGAGTGGGCTCGCTTGCTCCCAGAAATGCTGAAACCCCTGGGCTATCGATCGTATCACTCAGGCAAATGGCACGTGGACGGCAAGCCGATGCGGAACGGCTTTGATCGTTCATACAGCCTTGAGGATCATGACCGGAATTTCGCGCCGCGCCGCCACACGGAGGACGACGAGCCCTTGCCGCCTGTCAAGGAAGGGAGCGGTTATTACACCAGCACCGCCATCGCGGACCACGCCATCAAGTGTCTCAAGGAACATCATGCCAATCACTCGGACCGCCCCTTCTTCGAATTCCTTGCGTTCACCGCGCCGCACTTCCCGCTTCAGGCTCCGGTTGAGGATATCGCCCGCTATCGCGGCAAGTACCTTAGAGGCTGGGATGCCATGCGCCAGGAACGATGGTCTCGCCTCCTCGCGCGAGGGATCGGCGGCTCCGGGTTGGCCGATGTCGAGCGCGATGTGGGACCTCCTTACGATTTCCCCGAAGCGCTTCGCCAGCTCGGTTCCAATGAGGTGAATCGTCCCGTCGCGTGGAACGACTTGAGCCCGGCGCAAAGAGAGTTTCAAGCGGACAAAATGGCCGTTCACGCCGCCATGGTCGACCGGATGGATCGGGAAATCGGGCGAGTTTTGGCTCACATCCGCTCCATGGGCGCGTTGGAAAACACCCTGGTTTTATTTCTTTCGGACAACGGAGCCAGCGCCGAGATCATGGTTCGGGGGAATGGCCACGACCCCGACGCGGCCTGTGGCACGGGAGCGACTTTTCTCAGCTTGGGCCCTGGTTGGTCCACCATGGCGAACACCCCGTTTCGCCGCCACAAAACCTGGGTTCACGAAGGCGGCATTGCCACGCCGTTGATCGTCAACTGGCCACGAGGCATCAAGGCTCGCGGAGAATTGCGGCATGTTCCTGGCCACGTCATCGATCTCGTCCCCACCATCCTCGAACTTGTTGGGGCTAAGCGGGTCGATTCCTGGCCAGGGACATCCTCGCCCGCGCTCCCAGGCAAAAGTCTCGCGCCAGTTTTCGCCAAAGACAACCCAGTCACCCGCGATGCCCTCTGGTGGATGCACGAAGGCAATCGGGCGCTGCGGGTGGGCGATTGGAAAATCGTCGCGGCTGGCAAAGATGCTCCCTGGGAGCTCTACAATCTTCACACCGACCGTTCGGAGTCGAAGGACCTGGCCGATGCGAATCCTCGGAAGACTCAGGAAATGGCGGCGCTCTGGGCGCGGATGACCGCGGAGCACTCGGCCCTCGCGCTCCAAGCTCCGGCCCCGGCACAACCCGAATCCAAAGGAAAAAATTGATGCTCTTCGCCTCCGGATTTGGCCTGGTCTAGGACGGCGGCGCTCGACGATCCCGTTGGAAACGCTCTATGAACCGATTCCTCGTCCTTTGATCGAAGTTTTATGCCCCTCAGCCCCGCCCAATTTAGGGAGTCGAATCCGAGCTGCTTCTTCCTGGATCCGTCGGATCCAGAGGCCATCGACCAGTATCTGCGGACACGGGGTGTGCTGGGATCGGGCGACCGGGTTCGGGCCGCCTCGAAGGCAGGCGACGGCAACATGAATTGCACTCTTCGAGTCACCACCGGCGCCTGTTCGTTCATCGTCAAACAATCGCGCCCATGGGTCGAAAAGTATCCTCAGTTTGAGGCGCCTTGGGATCGGGCGTGTGTGGAAGCGGAGTTTTACCAGTTGGTTTCGACCTCTCGAAGTGCAGCCGGCAGGATGCCCCGGCTGATCGATTTTAACCCGTTGGCCAGAGTGTTGGTTTTGGAAGATTTGGGAGAGGCCGCCGATTACTCGAGCCTCTACCGGGGAGACACGATCTCCGGCCAGGAAATCGCGGTGTTGGCGGGTTTTCTGTCGGAGCTACACGGAACTTTCGGTGAGGCCAGCGCCGCCACGGCACTGCGCAACCACGCGATGCGCGAACTGAATCACGCCCATATTTTCGTCATCCCGTTGGCGCAGGATAACGGGATCGCTTTGGATGCCATCACGCCCGGGCTGGCCGCCGCCGCGCAAACCCTCAAATCGGATGAAGCGTTCTGCCGTGGAGCGGCCAGCCTGGGCCGAAGCGCTTATCTTGCCGAAGGGCGCTGTTTGGTCCATGGAGATTTCTTTCCAGGCAGCGTTCTCCGAACCCCAGGCGGCCCCAAAGTCATCGATCCTGAATTTGGCCATTTCGGCAGGGCTGAGTGGGACGTCGCGGTGTTTCTTGCCCATCTCCTGGTGTCGGGCCAGACGCCGAAACAATGGCGCGCCTGGCTAGACGCGTACGCGGCCCCCTCGGGATTCGACGAGGAACTCATGCTGAAACTGGCCGGGGTCGAGGTCATGCGCCGACTCCTGGGGTATGCCCAACTCCCCATCAACCACGGCATCGAACGGAAGACCCTTTTGCTGGAACTTTCGAGGAACCTGGTCCTTCAACCGGGGATGTCGCTTCTTGCCGATCCTTCATATTAGGATAGCCCGAATGAACTCAATGAACTTGACGACCCGCCGCCGGTTCATGGCCGCCGCCGCCGGAGCTGCCGCCAGCGTGTGGCAGCCACACATCTTTTCGCGGGCCGCCACTCATCGGGAAATCGATTTGAAGGATCGGGTTCGAGGCCTGGTTTTCGGGGCGGCGATCGGGGACGCGCTGGGAGGCCCCATCGAATTTCAGCCGCCGGCGAGTGTGCGCTCGCTCGTGGATCCTCCGAAAGCCTGGCGCGCGGGAGAAACGTTGGACGCGGCGGCCCGAGCCGCGGCCGCGGGACGCTTGAGGCTGAGGCCGTACCGGGACCTGCGGCCTGGCACCGAGTCCTACGGCCAGTGGAATCCTCATTCGCTCCCGGGAACCATCACCGATGACACCCGTCACAAGCTCGTCCTGCTGCACGGACTTCGCAAGGCGGATCGGGAAAACCGCTGGCCTTTCAGCGTCAAGGACCTTGCTCGATCGTATTTGGAATGGCCGGCCACCAGCGCGGTGGTCGGACGCCCGGGTTATGAGGAGCTCGCGAAGGATTGGCTCGAGGAATGGCAACTGGGGGCCCGATGGGTTCTCGGCGACCGGGACTTGGCGAAGGCGCTTCCACCAGAACGGATGTGGCAAAGCCTGCCCACTTGCTGCGGCCAAATGACGCTGCTTCCCATCGCGGCCATTTTCGCGGGACAACCGGAGAAGGCTTATCGGGCCGCTTACAGTCTCGGGTTTTTCGACAACGGTTTCGGCAAGGATTTGAACGCGGCCCTCGTGGCGGGGCTTGCCCAAGCTCTCGTGATGCCTTCCGACAAAGAGCATCCCCGCCCCGCGTTCGAACGCGTGGCGAGGACGATGCGGGAGATCGACCCGCTGCGGTTCCGCCAAATTCGCTGGTCCGAACGAGCGGTGGATAGGTGGCTGAATCTGGCGTCTTCGCTGGCGCAATCGGCCAAGGGTGAGCCCGCGCGCCTGTTCGAGGCTCTGGAGAAAGAGTTTGCGCGCACGACCAAATGGGAGGCGCAGGTTCCGTTTGTGGTCGTGTTTTCCTGCTTTGAACTTGCTGGCTGCGACCCGCTCGCGGCGTTGCAGTTGACCATGGAATGGGGGCACGACACCGACTCCTACGCGCAGGTGGCGGGGGCTTTCGCCGGGGCGCTCCATGGCACGGGTCTTTTTCCGGAGGACTGGCGGAAGGCGGTCGCGACGCGGTTGCAGGCGGACCACGGCTCGGATCTCGAAAGTGAGTGCGAGTTTCTCGTGCGCTTGAGCGGGCTCGCGCGACGTCAGACCCTGGTCGGTGAGCTGTGACGAGTCGAATCAACGGCTCATGATCGAAATGCTGAGTTTCCAGTCATTTCTTCAAGGCTTCAGCGTGTGCCGGGCCGCCTTAGTTGTGATCGGCTCGCTTTGGGCGGCTCCAGCGAGCGCGGCCGCGTTCGACCACCGCCACGAGCTGTTCACCAAGATTCTTGCCCGCCACGTCAGGGACAATCGAGTGGATTATCCTGGCCTGAAAACCCTTCCCGAGGACTTGACGCGGTATCTTGACAACATCGCGGCGGTGACCAAAGCCGAGTTCGGGAGGTGGGATGATCCCCGGCAAATCGCGTTCCTGATCAATGCCTACAATGCGGCCACCCTCCGGCTGGTCATCGACCATTACCCTCTGAAGAGCATTAAAGACATCGGCAGCCTCTTCAAAGGGCCTTGGGATCAGCGCGTCGTCCGATTGTTCGGCGACAGCATCACGCTGAATGCGCTGGAACATGATCTCCTCCGAAAAAACTATAACGAGCCAAGGCTGCACTTCGCCCTGGTGTGCGCCGCCAAGGGCTGCCCCCCGCTGCGAGCCGAATCCTATATCGCCTCACGGCTGGAAGAACAACTTGTGGACCAAGCCAAAACATTCCTCGCCGACCCCACCAAGAACCGCGTCGATGCATCGTCAGCCACCCTCCATCTCTCCCCCATTTTTCAGTGGTACGCGAGCGATTTTGAGAAGAAGCATGGCTCGGTCCTGGCTGCTTTGAAAGTTTACTGGCCTAAAGAGTATGCCGCGGCGGACGGGTTCCGAATTCGATACACCGATTATGACTGGTCGTTGAACGAGTGATCGTGGTCCCGTTCAAGCGAGAGGATTCCTTGCAATGCGACTCTGAAATCTCTTAATATCCCTGGAGGCACCCCAAACCATTTCGAACACAGATTATGTCTCCGTTCACCGCTGAGCTGCTCGGGACGATGTTGCTCATTATTTTTGGAGACGGCGTTGTTGCCAACGTTCTTCTCAACAAGACCAAAGGGCATAACAGCGGATGGATCGTCATCACCGCTGGGTGGGGTTTTGGGGTGGCGCTGGCCATTTACTGCGTTGGGAGCGTGAGCCAGGGGCATCTCAACCCGGCCGTGACCCTGGCGCTGGCAAGCATTGGGGCGTTCGATTGGGATTTGGTGCCACTCTATATCGTGGCTCAAATGGCGGGCGCCTTGCTGGGGAGCGTGGCCGTTTGGCTGGCTTACCTTCCACATTGGGCGGAGACTCCCGACCCTGCCTCCAAGCTGGGCGTGTTTTGCACCGCGCCCGCCGTTCGAGATGCCAAGGCCAACCTGATCTGCGAGATCTTGGGCACGGCGGTGCTCTTATTGGGTGTTCTGTTGATTGGCAGGCCCGGAAATTTGAACGTTCGGGCCGGATGGGACACGGGCTTCGGGCCGTTCCTCGTGGGCCTCTTGGTCTGGGGCATCGGCCTCTCCCTCGGTGGCCCCACCGGCTATGCCATCAACCCCGCGCGCGACCTCGGGCCACGTCTGGCGCATGCACTGCTGCCCATTGCCGGAAAAGGCGGATCCGACTGGAAATACGCGTGGGTTCCTGTGGCGGGTCCGATTCTCGGGGGACTGCTGGGCGCGCATGTGTTCAAGTGGTTGAACACCGCCACCCCCTGAGCCGCCATTGCTCTCTCGATGAGTTTTTGTTCGCTATGAAATATATTCTCGCACTCGATCAGGGAACAACCAGTTCGCGCGCGATTGTCTTCGACCGAGCGGGCGCCATCAAATCCGTCGCGCAACAGGAATTCCTCCAAATTTTCCCCAAGCCCGGCTGGGTGGAACACGACGCCAACGAGATTTGGGCTTCGCAGGCCGGAGTCGCGGCCCAAGCCCTCGAGAAATGCGGTCTCACAGGCGCTGACATCGAGTCGATCGGCATCACGAACCAGCGTGAAACGACC
>SYMW01000079.1 GCA_005805305.1 Verrucomicrobiales bacterium | reverse complement strand
GTCGCCCCGTGAGCGTTCACGGGGCGCGGATTGAAACCCGATTCCAGAGGACGCTGTGGAGGCCGGGAAGGAGTCGCCCCGTGAGCGTTCACGGGGCGCGGATTGAAACGTTCTCTGAAGCGCAAGTGAAGACCCGCTCCAAAGGAAAGGCCTAGATTTGTGTGGGCCGGCTCCGTTCCCGGAATTGGCATCCCGTTCACCGGTTCAGAGTGCGCTTCCCGGCTGCTGCAAATTTTCAAGCCTCAGAATTTCCGAGGCAAAACGAGAAAGGAGAGGGTTGGTGTCAGGTTGTTTCCTTCGGTTTCCGGAGCGCTGAAACTAATACCAACGAAGTGAGCTGGCCAGTTCCCATTCTCGAATTAATTCCCCGCTGATTTCGGGGGGGAAGTACGCCATTGAGGCGTGACCGCCCATAAATTCTCCGGACTCATCGAGGTTCCATATTTCAAGAAACGCGAACTGCCGTCGGCGAACGCGTAGTTCGATCCGCCACTTTTTCGGTTGCCGCCAGAATCCCTGTGCTTGCCTTGATCAACTTCCTGGAAGTCATTGCCCTCGCCTTGATAGAAATCCATGTGGCTGTGGAGGGACTCCTTGAATTTCTCCCCAAAGATGATGGTGTCGCTGGGGTTCGGTATGCTGGAGAGCTTCATCGTGGCTGAACCCTCCCATTTTTTGAACTCCTCGAACTCCGCAGGCGGGAGAGTCACGGCAAAATAGTCGTTAAACCCGTTGATCAAGTAACTCCGCTTCGCGGCGAACCCGTCCGTGGGACAGACGAGCAACGCTGGGCTGACGTAGTAAGCTTGCAGTGAACTGATCCAGTTGGCCCCACCCGAAATGCGCGGTGGAATCTGATCTCCATGATCATTCGCGTACATTTGCACCGACATCTGGAGCTGACGCAGATTGTTGAGGCACTTGATTCTGTTGGCCTTCGCTTTCGCGCGAGCGACCGCCGGTGACAACAATGCGGCCAGGATCGAGATGATCGCAATTACGACCAACAACTCGATGAGAGTGAACGCCGGGGATGGCCTAGTCGCGCGAATGGATTGGGTGCCTAAATGTTTCATTCCGGATCCGTGCCGAGTCCTGCCCCAACTCACACACACAAAGAAGGGAAGGCTTCAGCTCCTGACACCGCCTTTGGGGCGCGCCGCTGACAAGCGCGTGTCGAATCAGAGCTTCGCCCACCTGGTTGCGGCCTGTTTTTCTTCCGCGCTCAACTTGCCGTCTCCGTCCCTGTCGAACTTCTTCATGAACGCTTTCGTGCGGGCGGCGGTGGCTTTGTCCGCAGCTTGCTTCTCCTCCACGCTCAAGACGCCATCCCCATTTTTGTCATATTTCTTGATGTAGGCCACTCTCTTGCGAGCCTCCGCAGCCTCGTCGGCCGCCTTCTTCTCGTGATCGTTCAGTTTGCCGTCTCCGTCTCGGTCGAACTGTTTGATCACTTCCTTTTGTTTCGCCGCCCGATAACCATCGTCGTCACCGAGGTTAAAATTTCTGTAAACCATTCCTAAGCAGGCAGCAATGATCGCTACCAAAGAGGCGACACTGAGTGTTTTCTTCATTTTCTTAATGTCGTTATGTTTGACGGACCGTACTTTCGTTCACTTATGGGGCTTGGGGCGATTTGCTTTTGCCCGATCGCCTGCGCAAGGCCGATGATGTGATTATGGCACAGGTTCTTCGTTTTCGCGAGGGACGAAATTCTCAAATTCTGCTCAATGAGGGTGTCGGGCTGAACAGATCGCAAAAAAAACGCCGGGAGTGGCTTTCCGCCGCGGTGAATCTCCCATCGAATCCGGTGGCCGTGCGATCCGGGATGGGCAATCTCCAGGTTTTCAAGTTTCCCCGTCCCCCGCAGGGGCCTCGTCGCCCGGTTCCGCGCTCAGTCATCGAATCCCAAAAACCTGCCCCGATAGAAACGATTTGAGGGGTCTTCACTAATTGAGTCTTCGAGTCCGAGGGTTTCCGATGCGTTCGTCATTCGGCGCCAAAAGGTCCACCCTTTGAGATCAGTGGACCTCTCAAATTCAAATATCGCCCGCGTCTCGGCCTGGATGGAAAATTTCAGAATTCCGGGTTTCGAAACGCTCCATGAGATGGGAAAGGGTGTGATCGGGAGGCGCTCAAAGACCGCGGTGATCTCCTGATGCGCCAGCAGTGTGAGCACAAGGCCCGGATTGGAGCCGGGCGCCCCTCCTTCCCAACGCAAGAATCGCCAACCAGCGGCTGCGGTTGCCCTAACGGTGACGGATGCTCCGGGAGCGTAGTCAAGAGAATCAGGTTCCTTTGTGATGGCTCCGGTCCCGGCCGCCCGTAGAGTTAATTTGAACCGCACCTCCAAGGACGCGGCAGTGCTTGTGATTCCGCCCAGATGGTTCGTGACGTGCACCGTGTAGCCCCCGGCTTGGGCCGAGGCTGTCGATGGAATGCGCAAAAGCGCGTTGGTCGCGCCAGGGATTGGCACGTCATTCAAGCTCCATTGATATCGGAGAGTCCCTGTGCCAGTGGCCGAGACTGAGAATTCAACTGGCTCTCCCGCTATCACCTGCTGAGGTTTGGGCTGCGATACGATGCTAGGGGCGGACGGCCTTGAAATGATGACAATTTCGGCGTAAGCCAGATCGTCGAAAGTGGGTTGATTCGACAGGACGGGGAGGGCTGAAAACGCAGGTGTGACCGCGCTGAGATCGATTCGAAAAATACCATTGCCCGGTTCGGTCAAGTTGAATCGCCGCAGCACATTTGTCCCCGCAATGACCTGTCCAAAGACGGTGAATCCGCCGTTTTGGCTGTCCAGGTTTGCCGAATTATCACCCAGATTAAAAAACCACTCAGAGGAGGCTGAATTCGGATCGTTCCCGATTTTCGCCATGGCGATCGTGCCAAAAACATTGCTGCGTTTTGGGCCGACCAAATACTCGTTGGTGATGTTCCCTTGCTTCGAGACAGCGGTGAATTGGGAATTGGTCGTGCCTCGGCGGGAGACGGCGAAGCCCCCTCCTTGCACGACAAATCCAGGTTCCCAGCGATGGAGAAACATGTCTTTGTAGAGTCCGTTGGTGACGTAGCGCAGGAAATTGGCGACGGTGGCAGGTTTTTCCGAGTCGAACAGTTCGACGTCCACGGCCCCCAGCGCGGTTTTGAATTGAACAACGGTTTGCGCTGTGGCGCCGAGCGGAGGCAGAAGCATGAACAAGATCAGGCCGAGAGGGAGCATTTTTTGGCCGCCAAGGTTAAGACGCAGGAAGCTCATGGGCATCGCGGTGGGTCAAATTGGATTTTTGGGCAACGATCCCAGGGAGGAAAGCTCTTTCCGAAGGAGGCCGTTGCTCGCGACGAGACGATAAACATGATTGCCCGCGTCCAGTGGCTCGCGCCAAAACTCGCCGCCGGCGCACTCCACAATCAATCCGCCAGCCGCGATATCCCAGAGCCGCACGCCGCCTTCTATGTAGGCGTCAAATCGTCCATGGGCCACATAGGTGAGGGCTAAAGCAGCCGCTCCCATGATGCGTATTTTGCGCACCTTGGGGGCAAGCTTGTTAAAGTAGGGCAGGGTGCGGCGCAGACTAGCCCCTGATTTGGCAAATCCAATGGACACGATTGATTCATCCAGCGATTGCCGATCGCTGACGTGTATAATCCTCCCATTAGCCCTCGCCTTTTGCCCTATGATCGCGGTCCATAACTCATCGCAAAAGGGGTCAAACACCACACCTGTCAGGGAGGCGAATCCGTCGGGTGTGAGCGTTAGTCCGCGAGCATTGGTCGCTGCCGCCGAAGGCACGCCCGAATCTCGTCCTTGAAGAGCGATGGAAACGCAGGCGTGCGGGATGCCGTAGGCAAAATTAACCGTTCCGTCGATCGGGTCTACGACCCATCTGTAATCGGAGGCCTCGGATTCAGAGCTTCCTTCTTCCCCGAGCACCGGAATCGCCGGATCGTGCTTGGAAAGCAGTTGCTCGATGAGCTTTTGGCAGCGCACGTCCAGTTCCAGCTTGATGTCGTGCTGTTCCTGGGAATCGATTTGTTTTAGGCGATGCCAGTTCTGCCGCATTAACGCGCCAGAAGCGCGGGCGGCTTCGATGGCGATCCGCTGGGCGCCGCGAAGTTGGTTGAGTGTCATCCTTGTTTCACATTCTTAAGTTGGCGCGCTCTGCTCAGCTCGGTCATGGGAGACTGCATCCTTCAACAGCCCATCATAAAGCCCGCTGGAGGCGCAAGGAATTCTTGGATTCGAGACCCGGCAACCGTTCGAACGAGGCTACCTTAGTGATGCCAGCGTGATGCCTTCTCGGCGGTGGAGAGTGGCCTCGACTTTGGGAACGTAAAGCTGCGTTTCAGCCGGAAGTTGTCGCGAGATTTCGTCGAATGTGGATGCCTTGGCGCGATTCAAGTGCCTTTGGATGTTGCCTTCCCCTGTGTTATAGGCGGCGAGGGCGAGCGGCCAATCCTTAAAGCGGTCGCGAAGGCGGCGAAGATGCCGGGCACTGGCCACGGCGTTTCGCTCCGGGTCATAACGCTCGTCACGAGGCCAGAGCGAGAGGCCGTACTGCTTTGCGGTGGCAGGCATGAGCTGGTAAAGTCCCACCGCCCCCGCGGGGCTGCGAGCGCGCGGGTTGAATGAAGACTCTACCTCGGCGAGCCAAGCCAGCGAGGGGGGCACCTTCTCAGCCCGGAAAATCGCTTTTAGCCGAGGCAACTGATCGCCCGCGCTGTAGGGCACGGGCCGATTTGAAAGCGTGCTGCGCCAGATAGACCGCTGCTTCTCGGGACTTGGAACAAAGCGGCGCGGAGGAGCAGGCGGTTTGGGTTCGTCGATTGGCGGAGGCGCTGCTTTTTGGAATGCATCCGCGACGTCAAAATAGTCGAGACGAGTCGTGAGCCATAGACCGTAAGGCTTGGTTTCCTCGTGGGCCAACAGCAAAGGCGTCACAAGTTTCGCTTGTTCCTTGAGCGAGGCCAGGTCCACCATCCATTGGGACCGCAGTAAACCCCCGGCATCCTCGAAGAATTTCTTGAGGCGCTCGTCGTCGATTTGTTCCAAGGCCTCCAGCAGGGATTCGTCCAAATTCTCGCGGGCCCATTCCTCCGCTCCCTCCAGAAGTTGGTCCAAATCTAATACTTGAGCCAAAGCCACGGTGGCCGGTGCGAAAACGAACATCGAGCTGAGCCATCGACGACGATTCATGAGTTAACAGAACAAGATTACCCTATCACGACCTCAAGCGCTAAGGAAAAGGAACGACATCATTTTTTTGAGCGAGTGTTGACGAGAATAAATCAAGCGTTTAAAACAAAAAGATGTTTCTTGTGCCATGATCGACTCTAACTTGCCTGAAACTCGGGATCTTTTGTTGTCAGCCGCGGCACGCGTCTTCGCCCAACGTGGGTTCCACGCGGCAACGATTCGACAAATCTGCGAGTTGGCCGGCGCCAATGTGGCCTCGATTAACTATCATTTTGGGGACAAGCAGAACTTGTATAGGGAGGTGCTGGCGTCGACCTTTGCAGGTTTGGCTGAGCTGGCTCCACCCGATGGCGCGAGTGGAAGGATGCTTTCCGCCGTGGAGCGGTTTCGGGTTCTCGTTGAAACAATGGTCCGGCTGCTTCATGCCGAGGGCGATGGGGCGGACGGGGTGCGAGGCCGGTTGCTGGCTTGGGAGGTGCTTGAACCGAGCGCCGAGATGGCAGAGTTGGCGCGCCCGTGGTTGGAGCCAGCGGCGCGACACCTCCTTGGCGAAGTTCGGGAGCAGGTCGGACCGGATGCTGATGAACGGACGATTCAAGCGTGTGGCCTGATGGTGTTGGTGCAAATCCTTTTCTCACCGCTTTGCAGGGGCGCTGCGAGCAAACTCTTCCCAGAATTGTCGCCACCGCCGACGGGGATTGAGCCGATGGCGAACGACATCGCCCGGCTGTCAATCGCGGCCATGCATGCCGATGTCGGTGTGGAGCGGGATGGTATCGGTCCATCGAGGGCTGTGGATGCCGCCGACACGGAAACAGAAATTCATTTGCTTTGATACGGCGTTGTTCATTGACTTTCAAAAGCGCGAAGCCTATTGATGCTGCGACCCGCGAAACCGGAGGAGAGACGCATGCCCCCAAAAGCAACTTTAGACAAAACCGCATCGCCGGAAATAAAGACAGAAACGAAACCCGCCGAGAAGGTGGAGAGAGCCGAGAAAGCAGATAAAACCGCCGAGGCGCCCCGTTTATCGGCCACGCGACAAAGAGATTTGGAATCGGCCATTTCCTCTATCACGAAAGCGTTTGGCGACGGGAGCATCATGCGCATGGGGGATTCCAGAGCGAACGTGAAGATTGACGTGATCCCTACGGGAGCGCTGGCTGTTGACCTGGCGCTTGGGGTTGGAGGCTTGCCAAGAGGGCGTGTGGTGGAAATCTATGGGCCGGAGTCTTCTGGAAAAACGACCCTCATGCTTCACGTCATCGCCAATGCCCAGAAGATGGGTGGAGTGGCGGCGTTCATTGACGCGGAGCACGCCCTCGATCCCGCCTACGCGAGAAAGCTTGGGGTCAACCTGAACGATTTGCTGGTCTCACAGCCGGACAGCGGTGAGGAAGCGCTCAGCATTTGTGAGACTTTGGCCAGGTCGAATGCCTTGGATATTATTGTTGTGGATTCCGTGGCGGCGCTCGTTCCGAAATCTGAGTTGGAAGGCGAAATGGGAATGGCGACCATGGGAATGCAGGCCCGTTTGATGAGCCAGGCCTTGCGAAAGCTCACAGCCATCCTAAACAAGGCGAAGACCACATGTGTTTTTACCAATCAACTGCGTGAGAAAGTGGGCGTGATGTTTGGCAATCCGGAGACCACGCCCGGGGGAAAGGCACTGAAATTCTATGCGAGTGTCCGATTGGATATCAGGCGCAAAGATGCGCTGAAAGACGCCGCGGGAGGCCACACGGGCAATCGTGTCAGGGTAAAAGTCGTCAAGAACAAGGTTGCGCCGCCGTTTGCCGAGGCCGAGTTCGATATTTTTTTCAACCACGGGATCAACAAAGAGGGCAGCATTGTGGACGTGGGGTTGGACATGGGCGTTGTGGAAAAGCGCGGCGCCTGGATACAGTTCAACGGAGAGCTGATTGGCCAGGGTAAAGATGCGGCGCGGCAGACTTTGATCGAGAAGCCAGACTTGGCGAAAAAGATCACCGATGCGATCCTTGCCAAACGCGCGGCAGGCGCCGCGGCAGTGCCGGCGGTCTCTTGATTTCGGTCGATTTTCTCGTTCAGGTGCGCTTGCATTTTCGAGTGCACCGGCTAGTCTCGGGTTTCAAACAACGAACGAACCATGCCTTCCTACTCGTATTTAGCTCGGGATTCCACATCGGGCCGCGAAATTCGAGCCAGCATCGACGCACCCACCGAAACCGCGGCGATTCAGGCCTTGTTGAACCGCAACCTCCTGGTGGTTCGCATCGAAGAAAAAGTGGCCAAGAAAGGCAAGACGGGCGGAGGATCCGTCGCGCTGGCGGATTTGGTCGTGTTTACGCGCCAGCTCGCCACCATGATCGATGCGGGATTAGCGATGGTGCAAAGTTTGCAGGCTTTGGCCGAACAGACTGAAAACAAAGTCATGCGGGACGTCATCAAGGATGTCACCGCTCGCGTCGAGGGGGGGGACAATTTTTCCGAGTCCCTGAGGAAGCACCCGAAAGTTTTCAACAAACTCTACGTTTGCATGGTGGACGCCGGAGAGAAGGGCGGCTTGCTCGCGGAGATTCTCTCGCGTTTGGCCACTTATCTGGAAAGCACCGCTCGGCTCCGCAAGAAGGTGAAGTCGTCGATGATGTATCCCACAGCCGTGACCACGGTGGCCATCGGCATCACGATCTTCTTGCTTGTGAAAGTGGTTCCGGTCTTTGGCGAAGTCTTCAGCGGCTTTGGATCCAAACTCCCTGCTCCCACTCAATTCCTCATCGATGTGAGCGGCTGGATGCAGAAGTGGTACCTCTTGATCATCGTTGCCGGCGGCTTGGCGGGCTATGGATGGATCGCTTACATCAAAACCAAACCCGGACGGGAATTTTGGGACCGGACACGAATCAAGCTTCCCATTTTCGGAGTGATCGCGCACAAGATCTGCCTGGCACGCTTTACTCGAACCCTCTCTTCGTTGATTCGCAGCGGTGTGCCCATTTTGGAAGTGTTGACGATCGTCGCGAACACTTGCGGCAACGTCATCATGGAAAAAGCGATCAAAACTGCCGCGGGCGACATCGAGAAAGGGGATGGGATCTCGAGCGCTTTGGCGAAGCATCCCATATTTCCGAACATGATCATCCGCATGCTGATGGCGGGTGAACAAACTGGAAAAATAGATTCCATGCTTGAGCGGGTGGCGGATTTCTTGGATGAGGAGATCGAAACGACTCTTGGGGGACTCACTTCACTGATCGAGCCTCTCTTGATCGTGTTTCTCGGGGTTGTGGTTGGAGGCATGCCTATCCGGTTCATTGCCAAACAACTGAAGCTGACATCAGCTTTACTGCGCGGGCTGCAAAGACATCATCACGCCGGGTGGACCCACTCGCCGTTGTAGAGCGTTGCGTAGGTGGGTGGCACGGCGTGCGCCGCG
>SYMW01000078.1 GCA_005805305.1 Verrucomicrobiales bacterium | reverse complement strand
GCGAGTCAAGGAGGTCATCGCCGCCAAGGGTAAGCTGCGGATTCACGACTACGCGCGATGCCGGGTGCGTTACTTCGTGGACGGAGCGGTTTTCGGCACACGCAAGTTCGTGGAAGAGATGTTCCGCACCTATCGAGAGCGCTTCGGGGCAAATCGAGAGAGCGGAGCTCGATCCGTGCGGGGCTTGGACGGGCCGTCGATGTTCGTTCTGAGGGACCTGCGGAAGTCCGCCTTCGGGTAGCTTGGCCTGTAACTGTTGGTGTGATCCGCGAATTACCGTGAATGGAACGTACAGAAATTCTGAGACATTGTGGAGAGTGCTTCAGATTCGCTCCCACCGACGCCCACTCGATCTCATGAATGGATCCTCCTGCTGGCAGGGCTACTGATGGATGGCGACGGACAACATGGAAATACTTGCTGTGACGCCAATCCATCCCTCAACCTTGCGTGGAGTTTTGTCAGTCGAGGCGAGCAAGTAACAGGCAACAACAGGCAAAACGAGAATTGTTAGCGGAAGTGTATGCCAAAAAGCGTCGGAATCGGTGGGGATAGTGATACGCTCGCCTTGTCGCCACTTGAGAGTGACGATGCTTCCGGCGAGGAAGGCCCCAAAGAGCGCGCTTAATGTGATAACCGGGTTGTTGGGAACCTTCATACTGGTTGGGTGTTATGGTGATCTTCTTCGTGACCAAGCCTCAACTCAATGTGATTTGCCCATAGTTGCACAGGCTAAGGGTGAGGATTACGGGACAATAGTGAGATGGAGGGGATCGCCTCGATCATTATGGCTACTCAATCAAATCCGCCTCGCGCAACAGCCCAATCACGCCGTTTTGCAGCTTGCTCTTGTCGAGACCGTCCGCCTTTTTAGCTCGGACGGTCACTTTGACCTGGCCGGCGATGCCGGCGAGGTTCGCTATCACGTTCCATGCGGTGAGAAGATGGTTGAGGTCGGCATTGAACGTCAATTCAACCTCGGTCTGCAATCCTGATGCGCGGCTCGGCGGTGTGCCGGGCTGTGGCGTTGTGTCAGGCGTGTGAAGCCGAGGAACGAGTACAAGCTGCTGACAACCTCGCCCGTGGCGATGCCGACCTTGGGCGATGTCCCTTCGCCGAGTTTGAATAACTCGACTATTTTGCCTGTGAATCTGAATGGGTCACATCTCGACATTCGACACTTGGCAGACCCCTTTGAACCGCTGTTGTTCGACTTGGCTTTTCCGGAGTCTCTTCTCAAACCGTCTGGGGGCGAGTGATACCGCGTTGTAGTCGATCATTCCCGCCGCACCCGCCAGATCCTGAGGCTTCAAGCCGCATGCTCGTCGTCCCACATACAGCGCCAAGTCGCGCCTGCTATCGCCATGCCGCTCCCGGAACTGGTCCCAAGTCTCCCCTCTGACTTTTTCCACACTCGCGATCACCTCACTCAGTGTGGCCTAGCCCTGTCTACAGACTTCTACCCAGTTCAGCCCCCATGCCAATTGTCGAATGTCTAGATGTGACTCCTTGTCCTTTCGGCTCACCGGATTCCGGCGTTCAAATGTCGATGATCGGAACCTCTTTCCTCTTTCGGAGGGCTACGACCGCCGCAACGCACGCCGTCCACGTGGGCAGCATGTCCACAACGGGGACGAGCTCCACGACGAAACTTGGCAACAAAAGCCAGTGAAACCCAATCGTTCTCGCCAGGAGAACGGCCGCCACCACGTCAATCACTTCATCCAGAAATGCCCAGCCAAAAGGGCCAAGAAGCCAAGGCAAAAGGTCCGCGACCACCGCGATGGTCATCGCCATGAAAATGGGCTGTCGCGTCAATCGAGGCGCGCTCAACAGCGGCGTCAACTTGTCTTGCGGATTCGTCAGCACTGACGCACGCCATTCTATCTCGTCATCGGCGGTTGTTCCAGCCCGGATCGCAGGAGAGTTCCAACCAAACGAACATCGTTGAACAGGGAGCCGCCAGGAATTTCTCCATCCTCGGACCGCGGCTCCATCATTTCCCAGTTTCGGAACCAAACAAGGAGGCGATTCGGGCTTGTATCTCCTCGGCTTTCTCCCTGGGATTCGGGGCGTTCCTGATCGGACGTCCAACCACGATGTAGTCGGCTCCCTTTCGGAATGCTTCCTCGACGTCCACAGTTCGCTTTTGATCATCCGCCACCGTGTTGTCCACGGGGCGTATGCCGGGGCTCACCACCAGAAATCGATCGCCCAGCTCGTCGCGCAGTCGTTCCGCCTCCAAGCCCGAAGAGATGACTCCACTGCAGCCAATGGCCAGAGCCCTTCGAGCCCGGGAGAGGACGAGATCCTCCACGTTGCAGTCGAAGCCGAGATCGTTCAGATCGCCACGGTCCAAACTCGTCAGAACCGTGACCGCCAGAATCTGGAGCCCGCTGCCGGCATCGACCGCGGCACGCAAAATCCCTTCGTTGCCGTGAACGGTTGTGAAAGACACGCCGCGGCCCCTGAGCTGTGCCACCGCGGATTTCACGGTTTCAGGGACGTCGAAAAACTTGAGATCGACAAACACCTTTTTCCGCGAGGCCGTGAGCCAATCGATCAACTCGTAGTAGCCTCCCGCCATAAAAATCTGCAAACCGAGCTTGTAGAACTGAACGGCGTCCCCCAATGCCTCCACCAGCGCCCTGGCCTCATTCACGGTCGGCACGTCCAACGCGAAAATGAGGCGTTCCCTGACGGGGATTGGTTTGTCCGAAAGCTTATTGCCATGTGTCATGGGCGAATCATGTTCAGAACGGCAGCCGGATTACAACTTTTTGAACGCTCGAGAGCATGCCGTGCCCCTGGCGCGAACGGTTCGACCTTAAAACGGCAATTGAAATTCGTGGAGATTCGCATAAGGCTGGTTGAGAAACCCTTGACGAATTGCGAGGCGTATCCCGCGTGGATCTGGTGAGTGATTCGGAAAGACTTTATCGCCAGGATCTTGAGAGGATTCGCCATAGGCCACTGCCGTTTTAAGGTTCAAGATTCAAGCCCGGAGCGGAGTGGCCACGATGACGATTGCCTTTGCCATCCTCGCCTTTCGAGCGTAAATCACACGTTCAAATTATGAAACCTCACCTCCTTCTGGCAGCCCTGGCCTGTTGCCTGGCGACATCCATGCTAGCCGCCGAACCATCAGCCGACAAAGCCGAGAAGACTGGAAACAAAGAGGCCCGGCTTCAGCATGTCGTCGCTTTCAAATTCAAATCGACGGCCACGAAGGACCAGATCAAACAGGTCGAGACAGCCTTCCGCGATCTTCAGAAAAAGATTCCCGAGATCAGAAAATTCGAGTGGGGAACGAACAACAGTCCCGAGGGCAACAACAAGGGCTGCACGCACGCTTTCATCCTGACGTTCGGCTCCGAAAAAGACCGCGACATCTACCTTCCCCACCCCGCTCACAAAGAGTTCGGAAAGCTGGTCGGCCCACTGCTTGAGGATGTGTTTGTCATCGATTATTGGGCGCGTGACTGATCCGGTGGCGCCGGCGGCGCCGGCGTCTCCGCGCTCAACTTGAGAGTCAGCTTCAGTCGGCAGAAGAATCCACCGCTCCCGGTGAGCGGTCCGGCAAATCGCCACAATTCGTCCACTGACCCATCCGGGTTTGGCGTGGTCTTGATTCTTTCTCCTAAATTTTCCCAACGCGTCAAGTCGATCGAGAATTGGGGTGTCACCTCCACATCCGACACTTCGGCGAACCGTCGGAAACGAACCAATGGGGCGCCTGGATCCACTCCTTTCAGGCGCCCTTCCACGGTGAGTCGAGGTGGCGGATTGGCGGCCAGCGGATTCGTGCCCAAGGCGTATTCCACCCAATTCGGATCCTCGTCGCCGTCCGCGTTAGCCCGGGGATCTTTGAGCTCCGTCCGGCGAGCCGACCATTGTTCGTAGGTGGTCCCAAAAGCCCTTCCAGGTGTTCCGCCTGACCCGGCGCTCGCCCGCCAGTTCGCGGGGTTCGCGGGATCGGGGCGGGTCTGGGGGTCCACGAGCTCGAGGCTGGAACCCCTCCCATTCGCCTGTTCTGGCCAAGGGGGTGTGTTCTGATAGGCGAAGTCTACCAGCGTTGTGTTAACACCATACACCAGTCGAATTCTTTCCCCTTCGTTTCGGAGATGATCCTTCTCAAAACTTGCCGCAACAAGAATGCTCGAGCCGTGGCGCATCGCAAACGCGTTCGTGTTCCGAGCCAGGACCGCGCTCGCGCCGGCCGGCAAGGAGGTGCCGGTGGAAAATGCGGCATCCACACCTTCGACGAATCGGACGTTTGAGAGATCCAACGGTTCACTCCCCAAGTTGGTGAGCTCAAGGTATTCGAAATCGTCGTTCTCGAACCCAGCCGCGGCCTCGGACGGCGAGGCCTCGGCCGGATTGTAATGGATCTCCGTGAGCGAAAGATCGCGGCGCCAACGGTCGACACCCGGCGCTCCCGCGGTGAACTGCACAGGGTGTGACCAGTGGCTCCAGCGGCCCGTGCTGTCCTGCATGCGGCAGCGGACTCGGCAGACTTTCCCTTCCGTCGCAATGCCAGCCGGCAGATGCATCGTCTCCTGGAACACCGCCCACTCCCCGGTCGTCCACACCCCTTCGATTTCATATTGGCGCGGGCGGCCTGCCGTATAACCTGGCATCCAAGGAGCGGCGATTTCTCCGAGCCGCCATTGAACCGCGCTGAATGTGCCCGACCCTTGGGGATCCGAGAAGGCGGAGGTCTTGAATCGTAATTGGTCAACAGGAAAGCCCTCTGGCCCTGCATAGGCGATGACCGGTCTGTCCGGGATCATCGGATCCTCCGCCTCCAACGCTAAAAAGCGATAGCCATAGCCTTTTTGATTCCCATTGTTCTGCGCCCAGGTCGCGTTGGGGAAGGTGTCGGTGCAATACTCCAGGAGGAATCTTTCGAACCCCGCCAGATCCGCCGTCGCCAGGGTGCGGGTCCAGTTTCCCCCGATACGCGTGTCGACGAACGGAGACCGGAAAAAATTGCCTCTATGATTCCCTTGTCCGTTCGCGGCGCCGTTGCCGGGCGTTCGAGGATGCCAGTTCCACAGGCGGCGATCGAGCTCCGCCCAGCTTGACGGGTCTGCCTGGCGGCCGACCAACCGCGCGTATTCGTCGATCAACTGCCCGATCTGGCCACCATCCGTCGCGGCGTCGCTCAGCAGCAGATCGAGGACTTCCCGGCACCTGTTCTTAAACTCTATCCGGAGTGGCGCCACGGTCAGAACGTTCTTTTGGGAAATGGTTCCACTCCAGTGAGTCTTCGCGCTGAACTGCATGTCCAGATCCCAAGGCATGGGCACCCAACGCCCATCCGCGCGGTGATAAAAGTAATGATTCCAGCCCTCGCGAAGGTCGATGTTGCCGACGACTCGGTTGGCGGCATGGAAACTGTAATAGGCATTCACATCCATGTTCGTCCGCCACCAGGATTCGGTTCGGGCGCCCGCCGACGCCGCGGAGAATTGGCTCCAGTCCGCCGAACTCGCCGGTTGATCCGCCGCTTGATGTTTCTTGTCGGCGCCGCCTTCTAATTTATAAATGTTGCCGTCCGGAAGGCCGCGCTCGTCTAGAAAAGAGCCGTCGGGCTGCTCGACAGCGAGGTAGAGCCCCCATAAGTCGCCTTCATATTGGCTGGAGAGCGAGGCCTCCGCGCCTTGATCGACGACACGGAAATGGACGTGGTGCGTCCGCGGCGAAGGCACGCCCAGCAGTTCGTACACCCGAAATGAAATCGCCTCGTCCAATCCTGACATGCCACGATTCACCGCCGACCACGGACTCGAGCACCCGTTCAGGTTCAGCGATCTCCACCCTTCCTTGTATTTGCGACCCCAGCTGTCCCGGGGCTCGAAATCCCGAGCGCGGTTGAAGTGAATCCTCCATTTGTTTTTGCCGCTGACGTAGGTGGACGCCTCGCCCCGGTTGTTGAACCGGATGTGGTCGTAAGCACGGTCATCATAAACCAGTGTGCCCCACATTCTCACTCCGTCGAAGCCTCCATTATACTGGCTGTTGATCACGTCCTGCTCGTTGGCGATGAGGTGATAGATTGGAAGGTTGGTCATCATCGACGCGGGAAACACCATCAGGGCTCCATCCGCCCCCGCGGCGCCCGGGCGATTTGCTCCCCGCCAGTCTGGCGGCCCGTTGTAGACAAAATAAGCGAAGTTGGGCGACTCGTCGTCCGCGTGCGGCACGGTGACCCGAGATTGGTTGGCCGCCGTTGCCTCGATGCGGTATCGGACGAGCCGCCGATGCGTCTGGTAGCTCGCCCCCAAGACCCGGCTGAACACCCCATCACCCGCCTCGGCGTCGCCCTCCAGGCCGTCGTCGCGCATGGTGATCGCATTCCAGTTGGTCTCATACCCCACGGCCGTTTTGCGCACATACGCCCCGGGTTCGACAAGTTGAATCAACAGCCTGGATTCCTTCACACCCCCCGGAGCCGTGACTTTCGCCGAGATGAGGACAGTTTCACCGGGTCTGGGTTGCTCAGGCGAATGACGGACTTGTCGTATCGCCGGAGGGGCCGAGGCCGTTTCAGTTGAATTGCGCCGGCCGGGCGTTGGGGTTCCAGCCAGGGCGGCCTGATCCGGGGTGCGCAATTCGACGTCGATCGTGAAATCGCTGCTGCCCAGCGAGGCGTTGAATGCCTGCGCCGCCAGCACGTTTCTACCCGGACGAAGCAGAGATCGGGGATTCGGGATTAGGATGTCCTCGGGGATTGGCGTGGCCTCATGATCCTGCGCCAAGGAGTTGAACGCCACGGGGCCCGCGGCCATGTGCAGACGGCCGATCTCAACCCCGTTCAACCATAAGATGCAGCCATCATCGACCCTGACCCTCGCCACGAGTTCAGCCGGGAGCGAGGCGGGGTCAGCCTCGAAAACGTGGCGCAAGAACAAGGAACCATAATTGCCGCGCATGTCCGCCAACTCGGTGTTGTCATCCGCATCTCCATAGCCGATGGAAGCCCGGCCGTTTGCCCAAGTGGCATCTTCCAAAAAACTTGACTGACGCCAGGCATCGGCTGGGGACGAGGCCTCCGTGACGCCCTTGCGAAATCGCCAACCCGAACTCTCCCCGGGCACATAGACCGTTTGTGGCGCCTCTCCCGGCCGAGAACTTCTCCAGGAACCACCCAAAGAGTTGTCGAGCGACCAGTGGATCAGTTCCATCGAGGCGCCTGCTCCCCGCGCCGCGGTCGGCCAAGGGAATCCCGACCCATAATCAACTTCATCCACCACTCGTCCTCGTCCGTCCCGCAGTTCGAGTTTTTCCCCTGATTTCGCCAGCGAGCCCGTCCAAGGGCCGGTCGCGACCACATTGAAGCGCCTTTGAAACGCGGCCGGATTTCTGGCGATCACGACGAAGCCGCCCGCTTCGATCGTGGCGCCGGGCCCGAACACAAACTGCACACCGTCGGTGAGTCGCCAACCGGCGATGTTCGCCGGGAGGCTGCCCGGATTATACAGCTCGATAAACTCCGTCTGCTCCGTCCGGTTTGGAGGATCATAATAAATCTCGTTGATCAGGACCGACCCGGTCAGAGGAGTGGCGAGGGCGCTCAACAGGGAATTGAGCATGGCGGCTAAACACAAGCCACGCACTCGAAAGGACCGGTGCGCAGTGAGAATCGGCCCAGATTTTGGTGGATGATTGTTCATGCGCGTGGCAGCGGCGAACGCCGGCCGGTCGAAACTCCGATTTTGCTGCAAGGAACGTGCCATGAATAAACAAACAAGGATCCCGCGAGGGGCGGCTCGGATCTTGAAGATGCGGGGAGGCGGCTGAAAGCCAAGGACAAAACCAAGGACGAATTTACGCTGGCGGACTCGATGAAAACGTTTAACTTTTTGACCATGAATCCTAGCCGAGCAACCCCCGTTTTCCCCATTCCAACGCCCGAGGTCAAGGCTACCAACACAGGAATGCGAACGTTTTGCCAGTGGGAGGGAATTGCGGTTTCGAGGAGCCTCGCTGTAGCGGCCGCATGGTGTGCCTGTCTTCAGGTAGTTCCGCTCTCGGTCTCGCTGCTGGCTGCCGATGGGGCGCCGGCCACCCCAGCTCGCGCCGGATTAACCCTGTCTTTTGATCAACCTCACTGGCTTGTGATCGGAGGCCCCAACGTTCCAGGACGGGAAATTCGCATCAACTACTTGGAGGCCTACTGCCGGGCCGGATCGACGGACGCGGACTGGTCGCGGCACACGGTGATCCCTCATCGCGTCGAGTTGATCTCCCTCGCTAAGGATCGAAAAACATTGAGTCTGCGGGACACCCTAGCCGATGGGGTGACGGTAGAGCACACGATCACGGCGAAGGACGACGAAGTGGATTTCAAACTGGTGTCCCGAAATCCTGGCAAGACCCGGTCTGAGGCCCATTGGGCTCAACCCTGCGTCCGCCTCGCCGATTTCACGGGCTACAATCCGCGAGGCGCTGATCTGGACGACTACTTGCCCAAGTGTTTCATCTTCTTGAACGGCAAACTCGCCCTGTTTCCGGAGATCAAGCCATGGGCCAAGCAGGCGCGTTACACACCGGGCCAGGTCTGGTGTCCCAAAAACGTGCCGAGAAGCGATGTGAACCCGCGCCCCCTGAGTCCTCTCGTCCCCGACAACGGATTGATCGGTGCGTTCAGCGCCGACGGGAAAACACTCTTTGCCACGGCTTGGGAACCCTATCAGGAGTTGTTCCAAGGCGTGGCCCGATGCCTCCACTCCGACTTGAGGCTAGGAGGCCTGCAACCCAATGAAACCCGTCACATCCGCGGCAAGATCTACATTGTCACGAACGATGTTCCAGCGCTGCTGGCCCGTTACCAGAACGATTTTCCCGAACACTTCCGGTGAAACCCAACCGGGGATCGCCATTTCACCCCGGCCTCTTGAAGTTCTTTCGCGCCCGCTCCACTTTCATGCGGATCACACAATCCGTGACGTGATCGTTGATCAGTCCCATGGCCTGCATGAAGGCATACACCGTGGTGGGTCCGACAAACTTCCATCCCTGTTTTTTGAGCGCCTTGGATAACGAGATGGATTCCGCGGAAGCCGAGGCGGTTTGGGGTTCCACGAGCGATTTTGCGGCGGGCTCATAACGCCAAATGAAGGCCGCCAAAGATCCCTCTCGCTCGACAAGCTCCCTGGCCTTCCGCGCGTTGTTCACGACCGCCTCAATTTTGCCTCGGTGTCGGACAATCCCTTCGTTTTGGAGCAACCGAACCACATCATCCCCCGTGAAAGCCGCCACTTTGTTGAAATCGAAGCCCTCGAACGCGGCTCGGAAATTCTGGCGCTTCGTGAGAATCGTTCGCCAACTCAGCCCGGACTGAAACCCTTCCAGGCTCAATTTCTCGAACAAACGAAAATCGTCATCGACCGGAAAGCCCCACTCCGTGTCGTGGTAAGCTGGAAACTCTGGCGCGGCGCCACACCAGTGGCAGCGCAATTTGCCGTCGGAACCGGTAATTGTGGCGCTCATATGAAATCAGCTTGGCTCGCGGCCGAAGAATATCTCAGTTTTGGCGGAGCAGCATTGGTCCCGAATTCAAGGTCGCCGCCACCAACGCCTCCGGATCTCAATCTCAACACCTCGTGACCCGGCATTAGCAACTGCGTCGGAATCTGTCGGAACGCGGCGGAACCCGCGCTGGCGCCCTCTCCCGCTCAGCAGAAGTGAGCGCCTATGGTTTCGACGTAGACGGCGTAAAGCGACTGGCTGGCGGTCATGAAGAGGCGGTTGCGGCGCGGCCCGCCGAAGCATACGTTGCCGCAGATCTCGGGCAACAAGATCTGGCCGATCCGCTGGCCATCCGGCGCGAAAATGTGGACACCGTCGTAGCCCTCTCCCTTCTCCGCCCAACCTGCGCTGGACCACACGTTGCCGTCGGTGTCGCAACGAATGCCGTCCGCGAGGCCCGCGACTTTATCGCCACCCACGACCATTTCCATCGACACGAATTGGCGTCCGTTCGCGAGTTTGGAGGCGTTCACCACGTCGTGGACTTGGATGTTTTTTGGGGCATCCTTGTAATGCGAAGCGCCGGTGTCGGCGATGTAGAGCTTCTTGT
>SYMW01000077.1 GCA_005805305.1 Verrucomicrobiales bacterium | reverse complement strand
CGTCTCCTCAACCTCAAAACCCACTCCGTTCTACCCGTCTGGAACTACACACTTTCTCCCGACCAAAATCGGAATTAATTTCTGCACGGTTCCTAAGTTCCATTCGTTGGGAGCAGATCGAGGAGTCAGTGATCAGTGGCGGCGTATTGGAGGCTGTCGTGCCGGGGACTGGTCGCGACGGTGGCCCGAGTTGCGCCTCAGTCCCGCTGCTTGGTGGCGGCTGGACGGTGAGGAGGGCCTGATTTATGGACGTTCCACGAAAAATGTTGCTTAACCTTGAAAGGGCAGTTGCCCCTGGCGAATCTTCGCAAGATCCTGGCGATAATGCTTTTCCGAATCACTCACCAGATCCACGAGGGATATGCCTCGTTCTTCGTCAAACCTTTCTCATCCAGGCTTTTGCAAATCTCCACGAGGTTCAACTGCCGTTTTAAGGATGAATGAAACCGACTCCTAGGACTTCTCTTTCCCGCCCGCGTCATCGGACACAGTCAGAACGGGAACGGGTGTCCGGGAGCGAGGGGATCTGATGAGCGCGTTCTTTTCCGCCAGCTCAATGTTCGGCTTCGTTGCCGGCGAAATCGCCGGTCTCCTCATCTACCGAATGTCCGAGTCGCCGCCGTTTTCATGGCGAATTCGGCAGGCGCCTGCCCGGCATCTGAATTGCCTTCTCAGAATGGATCTTCCGACCAGCACACAGCCTCACACATTGAGTCTTTCCAATGGCAAGATTTCCTCACGGTCACGTTCCAGGGGTGGACGATCGCACGCGTGTGCTTTTTTCATCGCATCAGTTACGCTCGCGACGTCATGAGGCTTGAGCAGATGCAATGTGCAAGTGCTGACGGAAGCAACGTGTCCGACGCCCGAACCCGAACGATCGCAGCGGCGGGTTTTCTTTGGCTGACCGCGGTAACGGGCGGGCTCGCCTGGATGACCTGTTACGAGTATGCGCCGGGCGTGGTCGGCGTGATCCCCTCGGCCTTTCCATCGACGGCTGGCGTGGTGCGCGTTCCGCGGCAATTCTCGCTTGTGATGCTGGTGCATCCGCGGTGCCCGTGCAGCCGCGCGAGCATCGGTGAGCTCGAGAAAATCATGGCGAGATGCCAGGGCCGGGTTCATGCGCAAGTGCTTTGTTACAAGCCCGACGGTGCTGCGGACGATTGGGCTCAGACCGATCTCTGGCGCAGTGCCGCGGCGATCCCGGGTGTGTGCGTGGTTGCCGATGAGGCCGGGCGCGAGGCTGCGCGGTTTGGCGGAGAAGTTTCAGGGCAGACGGCGCTTTTCGATGACACAGGGCGCTTGCTTTTCCACGGAGGCATAACGTCCGGCCGGGGCCACGCGGGCGACAATGCCGGCAGCGATGCGGTGCTGGCCCTGGTGAATGGCGCGACACAGCGAGCATCGACGCACGTCTTTGGCTGCCCGATCCGGGGTGGTTTTGTTCTCCCAGCGAGCGCGAAGGAACCCTAGAGATG
Organism: Verrucomicrobiales bacterium; assembly: GCA_005805305.1. Lineage (GTDB taxonomy): Bacteria > Verrucomicrobiota > Verrucomicrobiia > Limisphaerales > F1-80-MAGS106 > F1-80-MAGS106. The sequence continues at coordinate 29,074 of SYMW01000077.1, read as the reverse complement.
ATCGCAGATCTCAACCCGTCGACGGTCCACGGAAAAGTGAAGGAACGGGCGGACGCCTTGTTCGGCCAGCGGCTGCATGCGCTGAGCGTGCAGACGGATCGGATTTTTGCGGCGCTGATGGTTTTCCAATGGCTGGCCGGCATCGCTGCGGCGATATGGATTTCGCCAAGGGCGTGGGCCGGTTCCACGAGCACCACGCATCCGCATGTTTGGGGCGCAATCATATTGGGCGGCGCGATTACGGCGTTCCCAGTCTACCTCGCTCTTCGGCATGCCGGGAGCGCCTTCACGCGGCACGTCATCGCCGTGGGCCAGATGCTCATGTCCGCGCTGCTCATACACCTTTCCGGCGGACGGATCGAAACGCATTTTCACGTATTCGGCTCGCTCGCGTTTCTCTCCTTTTACCGCGATCCCCGCGTGCTAGTATCCGCCACCGTGGTGGTGCTGCTCGATCATTTGCTGCGCGGCATTTACTGGCCGGAGTCGGTCTTCGGCGTCATCAGCGCGCCGGTGTGGCGGGCGTTTGAACACGCGGGTTGGGTCGCGTTCGAAGACTTTTTCCTCGCCGTCCACATCGGGCGCAGCTTGCGGGAGATGAGGCACAATGCCGGGCAGCAGGCGCAGCTCGAAGCGACCAACGAACTCATCGAACAAGCGGTCACGGAGCGCACGGCGGAACTCGCGGCCAGCAATGTAAGCCTTGCGCGCGAGGTCGCCGAGCGCAGGCAGGCGGAAGAGGCGCTGCGTGTCGAGATGGCTTCGCGCAAGGAGGCGCAGATGGCCGCGGAACACGCGAACAAGGAACTCACGGAATTTGCCTACATTGTCTCGCACGACCTCAAGGCGCCGCTGCGTGGCATCGGCTCACTGGCGGGCTGGTTGCGCAAGGATTACGCGGACAAGATCGACGAGGAGGGACGCGAGCAGCTCACGCTCATGCTCGGGCGCGTGAACCGGATGAACGGCCTCATCGAGGGCATACTCGCCTATTCGCGCGCCGGTCGTGCGCGCGAGGGTCAGACGGAAGTGGATCTCAGCCGCCTCGTGCCAAACGCCATCGACTTGCTCGCCCCGCCCGCGCACATCCACGTCGAGATCACCTCGCCGCTGCCGCGCGTTATGATGGAGCCCACCAAGGCGCAGCAGTTGTTCCAAAATCTGCTCAGCAACGCGATCAAATATATGGACAAGCCGGAAGGCCGCATCCGTGTGAGCTGCGCCGCCGAATGATCAAACCGGTGGATTACGAGCAGTTCGTCGAGGTCATGCGCAAGATCCGCGACTACTGGATGCTGAGCGAGTCTGCGCACTAAACCTGCGCATGTCTGGACTGCTCTCCGACCTTCTCATCGAGTAGGGCTTCGAGGACCCGATGTTTTCTACCGCGCAGGTCGCCGCGGAAATGCTCCAGTATCGGGTCCAGACCGAGGACTTGGTGGCCGAGGACCGCCAGTTCGCCCTTAAAACGGCAGTGGAACATCAAACCCCAGAATTTCTGAGGCAATTTGTGAAAAAGAATGGGGTGTTCGTTTCCCTCAAAACAACCCCACTCCCCATCGGCTGGGCGAGGTAGCTGGTTGCATTAAGGATTTTAAGGAAATGGAAAGCGATTTGTTGGCAGCGAATCCCCTCTACTTTTCGGAGGTCTGAACATGGTGCAGATTTCCAGGAGGCCGGATGAGAGAGGTTTGACGAATAGGGAGGGATATCCCTTGTGCATCTGGTGTGCGGTTCGGAAAAACTTTGAACAAGCACTTTGGGATCAATCAGAACACCAGCTACGGCGTGACCGGTTACGAGGAATGGCGCCAAGAGGTTGAGGACCAGCAATCGCGGAGCGCCGAAGTCAAAGCCCTGGGGGAGCAAAAGCGTCAACTTCGAGTTCAGCAAAGCCGTCTCCTATTGCTCCAGGTCAAAGGCGAACACCAGGCGACCCCACGCCAGCGGCGTGTTGGAAGTGCCTCCGGATCAGATTTTGGTCCATGGGATGCCGCGGGTCAATTAGCCTCCGCAATTGCGGCGCATCATCACCACGGTGCTCGATGGGGGCAACACCCAGAAACCCGTTCTGCCCGACGGCAGCGGCCGCACCTTGAAGCTGCGACTGGCCCAACGCTGTGATCTGACGCTGTCCATCCAGCCACTCGGCTAACCAGGAGATTCTACTCAAAACAGCCCTTCCTTCTGAAATGAACTTGCGACTCTTTTTCTCTCGAAAGAGCTGTTTTACCGAGGTCTGAACCAATGGGTGGGGGGTGGGGCTGTCGGCTTGCAGAGGGAATCCGCGGAAGGCCCCTAGCCGCCGCCTTTTTTTTCACGGACCTCTCCGCCGCGAACCGCGCTTTGGCAGGGATCATCCGAATTTGTCGACGTCTTCGCAGGGCTCTAGGCGCCGAATCTCCGCCATGATCCTGTCCGCCACTTCTTGATACAGCTCCTTCAGGCGTTGCTTGGAGCATGTTTGCGCTTCCGCTCGCGCGTCGCTGAAATCGATGGGCATGCCGAATTTCACAACGACGGGGAGTGGCCTGGGGATTTTGAGGTGGCGGCCGAAGGCTTCGAACGTGCCGAAGACGCGGACAGGGATGACGGGCGCGTTGGATTTCAGGATGGTGAGGCCAATCCCAGAGTGGGCGCGTTGGAGATTGCCGTCGGGGGTTCGAGTGCCTTCGGGAAACACAACAATGGCCTCTCCTTGAAGGAGGCGTTGAAGGATGTTGCGAAGCCCCTTCGCGCCCCCGCCATCGCGATCGACGGGCACGGCGTTCAGTTGGCGAATATACCACGACACGATGGGGTTCGAAAACAACGACTCGCGGGCGAGGTAATTGATCATCCGCGGCAGTTTGCTGCCCACCATTGGAGGGTCGAGGAAGCTGGCGTGATTCGAGGCAAGAATCGCGGAGCCGGTCCGCGGAACCCGCTCGCCATTGTGCACGCGCCACCTGAAGTAGAGGCGAAACACTGCTCGGCACACGATCGCCGTGGCGAAATAAACCGAGTTCATCTTAAGAGCCGCATTGAGTCGTGCGAGCAACGCCCCGAAGTTCCTCGGCCGCGCGCGGTCCTGGATTGGCCTCTGGCTCAGCCGTTCCTCGAGAATGGGCCTGAGAATTGGGCGGCAACCGCCTTCGGATTTCCGCAATGATCACGCCGCTCGATTCCTCCGGAGTCTGCCCGGAAGTGTTCACGAGGAACGCGCCCTCGGGCACCTTCAAAGGGGCTGCGGCCCGTTGGCTGTCGCGTTGATCTCTGTCCGCCAAGTCCTCATCGACTCCCTCCGCGTAACGGCGCTGGGAACGTTCGTGGAGTGAGGCGTCGATGTAGAATTTGAACTCGGTTTCAGGAAACACATTCGACCCGATGTCCCGCCCCTCCATGACCAGATTGCCAAACGCGAGGCAGTCGCGCTGCTTGGCTTTCATCCAATCGCGAACACTCGGAACAGCCGCCACGCGCGTGGCGTCGGCGCTTGTCTCCCGGGTGCGGATTTCTTTCTCCGGGAAGTAGCCGTCCACGGTCAGCCGGGCCTGGCCATTGATGTTCTCCAATGACGTGTTCCAACGGGCGCAAGCGTCGCCAACGGCCTTTGGATCCTCGACATCCACACGTCTCCTGCGGCAATGCCACGCCAGTGTTCGGTACATGGCCCCGGTGTCGACGTAAACGTAACCCAACGCCGTTGCGACGAGTTTTGCGTTGGTGCTTTTTCCGCTGGCGCTGGGGCCGTCGATAGCGATGACAATAGGCTGGCTCATGATTTACTGTTAATATTGATCTTGGCCTACGCGAACACCAGGCCGTCCGCCGCGAGCGGCTCCATTCGAGTGCGCGTTGAAGGGGCTATGCGCCAGATGTCGGCGCCCCAGCCGTAGGGAGGGGGGGCAGCGAGTTTGGCGAAGAAATTTGGGAACGTTTTTTTGACGCACGAGGGATTATGGATGCGGATGCCGCCAACCCGCAGGCCGAGCATGCCGAAACACATGGCCATGCGGTGATCGTCATATGTTTCGATCTCCGCGCCGTGCAGTCGCGATGGAAACACGGTCAATGAATCCCCGGATTCCTGGACTCGGGCCCCGCATTTTTCCAGCTCGGTGCGGAGCGCCGCCACGCGTTCGCATTCTTGGACCCGCAACCTTCCCAAATCGTTGAACGTCACCGGATGCTCCGAAAAAGGGGCAAGCACGATCGCGGTCATGATGCTGTCGCCGAGGTCCGTCCGCCGGGAGATCTTGGGCGGGAGCGGGAGGAATTTCGGAAACTCGGCGTCGATCTGCCATCCAGATTGAGGCCAATGAGCGACGGAGCCTCCCGCGCCCCAAAAGTAACTGCCGCTGGACGCGTCCGGTTCGACTTGGAATTCGCCGCCCTGGAACGGAAATATCTGAACCAGTTTCTCGGTCATGGCCACGTATGGGGCTTCATCCGCGTTCAGGTCCCCCACCTGGACGCGCCATCCGCCCAAGGGCGCTGTCAGCAGGAGGGAAGAGGCGAACTGCGAGCTGTCGGCGAGGCTCACCCTGCATATCGCGTCCCTCGGTCCCGCGCCATGGATCAGCGCCGGCAGCTTGTCGTTGGGAGAGTCGACGCGGTAGCCGAGTTCACGCAAAGACCTGAATAATTCGGCTTGGGGCCTTTCGTGCATGCGTGGCACGCCGCTCAAACGGTAGGCGCCCCGGCCCAGGCAGACCCAGGAGGCGAGGAAGCGCGCGGCAGTTCCCGCGTTGCCCACGAACAACTCGGTGGGATGCTCCTCGCTGCCGCCCGGAGCAAGCTCGCCGCCCCGGCCGTGCACGCGGATCTCCCGGTTGCACGGTTCCGAGAGATCCGGAAAGACGTCGATCGCGATTCCCAACTGGCGCAAGGCCGCTGTCATGACCTGTGTGTCCTCGCTCCACAGCGCGCCATGCAGTGTCACGGGGCCTCGAGCCATGGCCGCAAGAATCAAGGCGCGGTTCGTGACGCTCTTGGAGCCGGGCACGGTGATGGGCACTCCGGGCAGGGAGTTCAGAGGGACGATTTCAATGAGCGTCGGCGGGGGCACTCGTGTGTCTAACCTCCGGAAATCCAGTCATCGCGGCGGCGTTTGGCGCTCCTGAAGAACTCCTCCACCGACTTTTCGTCGCCCCGTTGGAGGGCGATTTGGAATTCTTGCAGATCCTCGATGAACACCCCGAGGACTTTAATCAGATTCACCCGGTTTTCGATGGCGATGTCGCGCCACATCTCCGGGGATCCCGAGGCGATGCGGGTGCAGTCCTTAAACCCCGTGGCGCACAGGGACGCCTGTTCCGGGGGCAGCGCGGGGCTCAGGACGTAGTTGGCCAGCTCGGCGGCCACCACATGCGGCAGATGGCTCGACCGGCTCACGAGGTCGTCGTGGCGCTCCGGGGTGAGCACCATCGGTTTCATCCCTAAACTAGCCCATAATGCTTGTGTCCGGCTCAGGCTGTCCGGGTCCGTTCGCGGCGTGGCGGTAACCACGCAAACCGCGTTTTCGAACAGGTCGGGCCGAGCTCCCTTGGGCCCGGTCTTTTCCGTGCCCGCCATTGGGTGGCTGCCCACGAAAGCCGCTCCCACGGACGCCGCCATGGGCTCCAGAGACTCGACGACGCTGGATTTCACGCTGCCCACGTCCGTGAGCAGGGCGCCGCTTTTAAGGGATGGAAGAAACGTGGCTGCCAGGGGCGCCATCTGACAGAGGGGAGTGCATAAGATCACCACATCGGCGCCGTCGACAGCCTCATTCACATTCGTCGTCACATGGTCTGCGATGCCCAAGGCCTCACATTCCGCGACACTCGCCGCGCGGCGGACGTAGCCGGAGACGAAGCCCGCCAGGCGCCGTTCCTTGAGAGCGAGCCCAATGGACCCTCCGAGCAAGCCTAATCCGACCAACGCTACTTTCGGGCAGTGCATGGGGGCAAGGTAACGGTCCCGAGGCGCCTAGGAAAAGGGGAAACTGAGACGAAGCGGAGTGGGGCCTCAGCGGCTGGGCGAGGATGATCAGCCCTTAACCCCCGCACCTAGTTGCCCGAGAACCTCGTGAATCGTAATCGCCTGGCTGACATTCTTGAACGTTCTTGGGCCTACTTCTTTCAGGGAGAACAAGCCTCCCGTTCGCCGCGCGGTCTCTTCGCTGATGAGGGCAGTCCCTGCCTGAGCGCTCGCCGCTATCCGTGAGGCCACATTGACGGTGGAACCGACCGCCGTGTAGGTCCAGTGTGCTCCTATGCTGCCCTCGAATCGGACGGGCCCCACCGTGGCTTCTCCCGAGTTGACGCCGATATGAACATTAATCGGCTTTCGGGTGTCTTCGAAGACACTCAAAACGTCCGGCTGCGCATCCAGTTTTTTGGTTATATCCAAGAGATCCAGCGCCGTCTGCACCGCGCTCTGTGCGTTGCGAATTGGATCCGCATCCAGAAACAACACCATCATCCCGTCGCCTGCCGTGGCAACCACTTCGCCACCCTTGGTCCCTATCAAATCCATAAAGCTGGAGAACAAGCTTTCCACGATGAAATTGACATGTTCCCGACTGAGCCCCTCGCTTAATTCGGTGTAGCCACTGATGTCCACAAACAGCACCGATATGTCCTGCTGCTTTTGCGCCAGATCCGGGGAAACGGGATTCTTGGCGATTCGCCGCTGGATTTGCTCGGGAACAAACTTCGCGAGGTTCTCCTGGGCTTTTTGCAAAGCGTTGATCCGCTGATCCAGGCTCTTTTTCTGCCGGATGCTGGACCGGATTCGCGCCATCAATTCCTCTCGATTGACCGGTTTGGTCAGGAAATCGTCAGCCCCCGCCTCCAGGCCCTTCACGCGGTCCTCCACCAGGCTCAGTGCGGTCATGAAAATCACCGGGATGAGGTTGGTTTCAGGATCCGCTTTCAGTGTTCTGCAGGCCTCATACCCATCCATCACCGGCATGTTCACGTCCAACAAGATGAGGTCGGGGCGTTGTTTTCTGGCCTGTTCGACGGCTTCCAACCCATTGAAGGCTTTGAAGATTCGATATCCGCGAGGAGCCAGCAGCGCTTCCAGCAGCTTGGAATTCTTGATCTCGTCGTCAACCACAAGAATGGTCGCTTCAAACTGATTGTCAGACATAGGATTTTCAGCCCAGATGGCTCTTCACCAATTCAAGAAGCTCCTTGAGCTCGACGGGTTTGGATAGATATCCATCGAAGCCCTCGGCGAGGAGGCTTTCCCGCACGCCTTTCATGGCCATGGCGGTCAAGGCAATTGTGGGAATCTTCTTGGTTGCCTCGTTGGCTTTGAGCATCTTCGTCGCCTCGGTGCCGCTGATTCCCGGCAGGTGCACATCCATCAAGATGAGCGCCGGCAAGTGTTCGGTCGCCAAGGCCACGGCGGCCTCTCCAGTCTCCGCGACCAGTGGAGCGTAACCCTTGAACTCCAAGACATCGCGCACCAATTTCACGTTCTTGGCATTATCATCAACGATCAAAACTACTTTTCCTGCCATATTAAATGATCCCCTTCTGGGAACGCTTCAAAGTCCGCTCTACAATGCTCACGAACGCCTCTTTGTTGAAAGCCCCTTTCTCGGCCATCCCGGCGATCCGCCCCTTCAACCGGTTTTTTTCTTCCACGGAAAGATTCTTGATCGAGAAAATAATAATCGGCATATCGTGGGTCAGTTGCCCCTGCTCCAACTTCTCCAACACTTCAAAGCCGTTCATTCCGGGCATCAGCAGGTCCAAAACGATCAAATCGGGCCGCTGGTCGGCAGCCATTTCCAGCCCTTGCTCGCCGGTGGTGGCCTTCAACACCTCAAAGCCCTCGGGTCCCAGGGAAGCCGCCAGCAACTCAATTGTCCGCGGATCGTCATCGATTGCAAGGATCCGCACGGGCGTGTTCTGTCGGCGCAGGCCCAAGCCTCCCAATTTCTCCACCAAAAGCTTCGGGTCCAGCTTGGCGATTCGCTCGGTCTCGGTCAACGGCTCGCCTGGTTCGCCCCCTTCCAGGAAGGAGACCATGATGACGGGTAGTTCCTTGGTGGTGGGATCTTCCTTCAGCCGATCCAGAAAGGACACCCCCGCGCCCTCTGTCTGCAGGACATCCACGACGACCACACGAGGTGGCCGTGCCTGGATCTTTTTCCAGCCCTCTTCGTGGTCGCGGGCGACCTCGACGGAATAGCCAGCCTCGTTCAGATGCCCGGTGAGCATCGCCGCGGCTCTGGCATCCGGTTCGATCACCAGCACCCGCACGCGCGCTTCGTGTTCGGAGCTGCTGTCTGCCAGCAGCGATTCTCCGGGCCGAGTGATGAAAACCGTTCCGAGCTCGGCCTCCAGCTTCTTTTGTGGCAGCGCCACCGTAAAGACGCTGCCTTTGCCAAGAGTGCTCTCCATCCAAATCCGGCCGCCATGCAGCTCCACAAACTTGCGGGTCAGCGTCAAGCCCAGTCCCGTGCCCTCGACCGTGGCGCTCAGACTGGACTGAACTCGATGAAATTCCTTAAAGAGTTTCTGCTGTTCGGATTTGGGAATGCCAATCCCGGTGTCCCAGACCGCAATGTGAATGTCGTCCCCCACCAGATTGGCTCTGATGCCGACCGCGCCCCGGTCCGGGGTGAACTTCACGGCATTGGACAACAGGTTGAACAGGATCTGTTTCATCTTGCGCTCGTCGGCATTGACGATCCCAATCCCTTCACCAATGTCCGCCTTCAAGGTGATGCCATGGTTGGCGGCCCTTTCCTTGAGCATGACCAAGCTGCCCTGGATAATCGCACGCAGATCGAACAAGGAAGGTTCCAACTCCATCTTGCCAGCCTCCACTTTGGAAAGGTCGAGGATGTCGTTGATCAAACTCAACAGGTGCTGCCCGCTTCCCAGAATGTCGTTGGTGTATTCGGTTTGCTTCTCGTTCAACGGTCCGAACATCTTCTCCAGAAGCACTTGTGAAAAGCCGATGATGGCATTCAGTGGGGTGCGGAGTTCATGGGACATGTTGGCCACGAATTCGGACTTATGCCGGGTCGCCTGTTCGGCCGCCACTTTGGATTCCTGGGCTTCGTTCATTGCCTGGGCCAGTTCGGCGGTGCGCTGCTCGACCTTGATTTCCAGGGTTCGATTGTAATCCTCCAGCGTCTCATGCGACACCCTGAGTTCCTCGCTCACTTCTTCGGCTTTTTGCTTGGCGGCCTTGAGCTGATCGTCTCTCGCTTGGATCTGCGAGAGCATCTCATTGAAAGAATCGATCAAAACACCGACTTCATCGTCGGCTTTTTTCACGGCTCGCAACGAGTAGTCTTTGTTTAATGAAACCGCCCTGGCGAGCTTGGACAAGTCGAGGATGGGCTGCGAAATCCAGCCTTGCAGTTTCGCCGAGAGGGCGAAGGCGGCGATGGATACCGTCAACACCACTCCAAGTGCGATGGCCATGAATCGATAAAGGCCGGAATACATCGATTGGAGATTGGATTTGAGATAAACCGAGCCGATCTTCTGTCCCACATCGTCGTGGATGGGTTCGAACAGAACCAGTGATCCCGCTTCGAACCAATTGGTCCGGACGAACGCCGGAGGAGGAAAGCCCTCCTTGGGGAGGCCTTCCGGATAAGTGACGAATATCACGCCGTTGGTCCGGTAGATGCAGGCGGCGAAGGTGTTGTTCTCGTTCTTAAGCGAGGCGAATGTGGTGGCGGCGGAGGTTGGGTCGTCAAACGCAATCGTGGCCCGATTGTTGATTGAAAACGTTTCGATCATCGTCTGAAGCTGCTGCAGGCTGGCTTTGCGGAAGCTCAGGAATTCGTAGATTATAAAGAACCCGCAATTCAGGGTCAGCGCAACACAACTGATCAGCGTGATGATCAGGGTTAATTTGCGGCTGATGGGGATATTATGAATGGACCTCATCCTATTCCTTCCTCCCCCCCGGCTCATCCTTGCGCAGTTTGGCCAGCTTCAACACCTGGGAGCTGATCTTCAGCTTGGCCCGATCAGCGGCGGAGACGTTGATTTCGAATCGGAGTTTGTCCTTTTCCTGGACAAAGTGAATGATTCCCCGCGAACGGACACCGACGTCGGCATCCGTTATGGTTAAGATGGAAAGATCCTTCAATTCATCGAGCAAGGCGGGCAAATTGCTCTTTTGTGATCCGCTGATGAACAGAAGTTGACATTCCTTGGCCTCGGCGAGGTCCTTGCACAGCTTCACGGATAACGTTCTATTCGCCCCAACCTTTGCGCCCTGCAATAATTCGAACTCGCCCTGGGAGGGATCAGCACCCAGAATCCCAAAGACCAACGGAAGATTGGAGTTGGGATCCTCGGTCAGCCATTTGGTGGCCATGGCAAAATTATAGATGAATCCCGCCTTGATTTGGTAGGGCGTCAAAGTCTGAGTCTGCGCGAAGACAGCCTTCATGGCAAACGCCAGAATGGCCGCTCCCGCAAACAGACCGGACTTCAACAGGGACTTTTCCATGATGGTTGCCAACGGCCTCACACAAATTACATGTTCGGTGCTCGTAAATCCCACACAGGACAATAACGGTCCCAATTCAAAAACGCCGGGAGACAAAAGCGTAAACGCTGCGGCGCACTTCGGTCGGCAAATCGAAATTGTCCAGGCTGGCCCCGAATTCCGGATGGTGGTTGTCCAGAACGTTTTGCGCTACAAAACTGAGTTCCCAGTTTTTGGCCGGACGCCAGGAAACCCGGAAGTCGAGCCGAACAAAACTAGGAACCTCCAGCGTCGGCAAGCGGTCGACATAATAAGCTCCGGTATCGAGCTGCCACTGCTCGCCCAGATCCAAAAGTGAATGCAGCTGCATTTGGTGGCGTGGGCTGCGGGCCGTCGCCGTGGGTGAGATCGGGTCGAAAAGCCCAGCAGGAGGGACGTGGAGCTGAACTTTCAAGTAGCTGTAACTGGCGACGAGTTTCCAGGTGTCGGTGGGATTCCAGTGGGCCACCAGTTCCGCCCCGTAAGTCTCGCCTTTCATCAGATTCTCTATCGAGAGCGGCAGGTACGCGTATTCCTGTGAGATTTGCGGCGGATTCGCCGGGTTCGTGAAATCGAACTCCCCCAGTCGCAGTTTGTCGTAATCGTTGTAAAACAACGCCAGGTCGAACGTCAGGCGATCCAACGGACGGACGCGGTAACCCAGCTCGTAGGCTAGGAGAGTTTCGCTTTCGAACTTGGCGTTGCCACCGATCCCAATGGCGGCCGGCGGGCTTCGGATAAAGGGAGGCACAGGATTGACGTAGGGCAGATGGGCTTGGAGGCTGTCGTCTACGCGGGAAGGCGTGCGGACGGCACGCGCCACCGAGGTCCAGATGGCATGGCGTTCGTGGGGTGTCCAAAGAAGACGGGTGCCCGGTTGGGTTTCAATCCCCGTGAAGTCGTTGTGCTCGAGTTTGGACCCGAGCGTCAGTTGAAGGCGTTCGGGGACGATGGTGATTGTGTCCTGCAGAAAGGCGCTTCCAAGACTCAGCTCTCGGCTTGGGTCGTCGAACCGGAAGGTCGCCGGTTCGCCCTCGATCAGGTCTTTTGAATACCGATATCCCAAGCCGTACACGATCTCATTCCTGCTGAAAGGGGAGAAACGATGCTGGTAATCCAGATCGAAGGTATCGCGTGTCTCCGCGTACCTCAGGTCATCTCGGTTGAAGTGATCGTAATACACCTGAAGCGAAGCCGTGTTCTCCTCTGAAAAAGTGTGCTGCCAGCGTGACAATAAATTGGCCCCGTCTACCTTGGCATCTCCCGTCGTGATCTCTGCGTAGGGGCGGCGAGTCAATGGCATGATTTGTTTGGCGCCGACTTCGCCCCCAAACACATCGCCCTGCCAGGTGACAACATCCGATTCTGAAAGCTCCCAATCAACACGCATGCCCCCTCGTCCCATTCTCCAATCGTCGGCCGCATTGCCCGCCGGATCGAAGAACTCACCATGGTTCAAGTATTTTTCATAAACCCTGTAATACGCGTTCGGACCCAGTTTGCCTCCGTACCGGACCGACTGAAAACCTTGGTAAACGTTGCCTCCGCCGGCTTCCATGGACAGGCCTTGTGTCTCCTTTGCGCTCTTGGTGGTGATGTTGATGACGCCGTTGACAGCGTTGGCTCCCCAAAGCGTCCCGCCAGGACCTCGGATGACCTCGATCCGGTCGATGTCCTCCAGGAGCAAATCTTGCGTTTCCCAGTAAAGCCCGGAAAACGCCGGATCGTAGACGCTCCGCCCATCGATCAGCACGAGCAGTTTATTTGCCAGACGCTCATTAAAACCGCGGGATGAGATGGCCCATTTGCTCGCATCGATTTGAGCCACGTTGAGGCCGGGGGACAAGCGGAGCGCCTCTGGAAGCACGCGCGCTCCCGAGCGTCGAATTTCCTCGCTTGTGATCACGTACAAAGCGGCGGGGGCGTTGAAGAATTCCTCCGGCTTTTTGGAAACCGAAGTCACCTTCATTTCCATCAACTGGTCCATCGTGAATTGGGTGAGATCCGGCCTGGTTGGCGCTCGATTTGTGCTGGCCAATGGACCTGCCGAGTTTTGGTTGGTGGCGGAGCCGGAACGACCTGGCGGTTCCGCTGCGATCGTCCTTGTGACGACTGCAAAGTCCGTCACCGCACACAGCGCGATTGAAACGATGCAATGTATCAGTTGACCCATACGGACTGACCAATGGAAATGAACTCTTGAGCCTTAAAACGGCAGTTGTCCAAGGCGAATCTTCGCAAGATCCCGGCGATCAAGTTTTTCCGACTCACTCACCAGATCCACAAGGGATTTGCCTCACTCTTCGTCAAGCCTTTCTCATCCAGCCTTTTGCAAATCTCCACGCTGTTCAACAGCCGTTTTAAGGTTGAGTGGTGCTTCCAAATCTGCCAGCCCAACGGCGGCAGGCCAAGCAAATTGAGGCTCCAAGTCGGTGGGCGCATTGACTCAGATCAAAAGACACAGGAAGGGATCGATTGATTGGGAAGGAAAAGGGGACGGTCTTGTCATGGAGACACGCTCCTAGTCAGGGAAAAGGTTCCCAGTTTAATCCCGCTCAGGCTGTAAGATCCCGAGAAAACCCGGGCTGCGGTGTCCAAAGTTCCAGTGATCTGAATGGGCGCTGGGACCGTCGTCCCTGGGAGCGTATAGGCCGCTATCGCCGAGAGGGAATTCGAAGAGTCAATGGTGGCGGACGTGCTGACGACTCCCAGAGTTGGGGACGTTAAGTATGTGAAAGCCGCTCCGTCGGCAGCGAGGACCACAAAGGCGCTGCCCGTGAACAATCCTCCAAATGTCCCAGCATAAAATCCGGCGCTGGACTGATGAACTCCAGCGGCCGGCTTTTTGTTGACGCGGAATGCTCTCGTGACCCCGTTGGTGCCGGTCATGGCGCCTTCCAACGCTTCCGTTCCGGCCTTGCCAGTCACTTTTGCCTGTTTCTCGCCTGCCAAGACAAAGCCGCCATCTGGGGCCACAACGATGTTCGTCGCAAAGAGGCCCTCGTCCATTGTGATGTTATGAGCGAGAATGATTCCTGGTCCTTGCGCTCTGAACAAAGCGGCAAATCCTCCGTTTGTCTGCCCGGCAAAATTCCCCGCGTAAATCCCCAACGGCGGCCCGGAAGGGAGCGAGTTCGTCACGACCAACGAGGCCAGGGCGCTCGTCACCGAGCCGACGGAATTGGCCACGACCACGGAGTAACTGGACGCATCGCTGGCCGTAATCGAATTCAGTTGAAAGGAGGGCCCCGTCTGACCGGTGACTTTCACTCCGTCCTTGAGCCATTGATACGTCAAGGGCGCGGTCCCGACCGCCGCAACGTCCAAGGAAACGCTGCCGCCAGCCGCCAGCGACTGTCCTTTGGGCTGCATCTGAATGCTCGGCGCCAGGAATCTCAGGCGGTAAAACGCCTGACCGGGCGCTACGTTTTCAACGACGCTGGTTGACTCGGTGGGGGCGCCTAGATTCTGCCAAACTCCGGTTGAGAGATCTGTGCTGAATTCGGGCTGGACAAGCTGCAATCCCGTCGGCCACGAAACCGATGCCTTTCCACCCACGTCTCGAATGCTCAGGTTAACCCCCTGGGCCTCGGCCCTGGAGCCGAACCCAGAGTGAATCTCGGCCATCGCTTGGATCAATGCAACCCATTGCCATTTCCGAACTTCAAGTCCTTTCATAGTGCGGACGCCCTAATGCCTAGGAACGGAAAAGACCACCCAATTGTCCATCCCTTAAACTCAAACCGGGACTGGCACCGAATCCACGACATGATCGATGGTGGCCCGGGCGCTGACGCTCACGGCGCGCGTCCCTTTTCGGGTGATGAGCCGATGGGGAAGCACGAGGCGCGCGGCACGCTTGATGTCGTCCGGGAGCACGTAGTCCCTGCTTTCCAAAAAAGCGGCAGCCTGGCTGAAGGTTTGCAAGTCGAGCGTGCCTCGGGGGCTCGCGCCGTATTCGAGCGCTTCAGACTTGCGGGTGGCTTGGATGATATCGACGACGTAGCCCGCGAGCGAGTCCTCGATCCGCACCGCGCGCACCGCCTGCTGGATCCCGAGCAGGGTAGGGCAATCCATGACGGGTTTGACTCGGTCCAATGGATCCTGGCGCTGCTGTTCCCGCAGCATTCGCATTTCCGAAGCTCGGTCGAGGTAGCCGATGCTCAACCGGACGATGAATCGGTCCATCTGCGCGAATGGCAGAGGGTAGGTGCCTTCCAATTCCACCGGGTTTTGAGTGGCGATGACGAAGAACGGGGCGTCCAATTGGTGTATCGTGCCGTCGACCGTGACATGGTGCTCCTCCATGGCCTCGAGCAGGCTGGATTGCGTTCGTGGCGTCGCCCGGTTGATTTCGTCCCCAAGCAGAACATTCGTGAAGATGGGGCCGCGTCGGAAACTGAAATCATGCCGCTCCTGGGAGTACACCGTCACGCCCGTGATGTCGGACGGGAGGAGATCGGCCGTGAACTGAACGCGCTTGAATTCGGCGGAGAGGGATCGGGCGATGGCTTTGGCGAGCAAGGTTTTGCCAAGCCCGGGGACGTCTTCCAGCAACACGTGCCCTCCCGACAACAGCGCGAGGACCGCGTGGGTGACCACGTCTTCCTTGCCGATAAAGGCGGTTGAAATATTGGCGATCAGAGCCCGCGCGCTCTTAACCGGACCCGATGCTTCCACCGATGCCTGGCGGTTGGGTTGCAGGTTCAAGAATTAAAGATGTTTGGCCAATTCAGCCTGGCTGCTCGCGAACACCTCCTGATGCAGCGACCGCCCATGCGAGTCCATGGTCACGACGGCAGGGAAGTCCTTGACCTCAAGTTCCCAGATCGCCTCGGGAGATCCAAATTCCTCAAGCATGAAGACCCCGAGGACGCGCGTCACGCATTCGGCCAGGACTTGAGCCGCTCCGCCGATGGCGTGCAAATAGACGCAGCCGTTCTCCTGGCATGCTTTGAGGGTTCGCTCTCCCATGCCTCCCTTGCCGATCACTCCGCGCAAACCGAAATCGCGGATGATCTGGCCTTGATAAGGCTCTTCCCGAATGGAGGTGGTGGGGCCCGCCGCGGTGACTTTCCAGGCACCCGCGGCATCCTTCAGCACCACGGGGCCGCAATGATAAATGATGCCATTCCGGAGATCCACGCCCCGTGGCAGCGCGCCACCCTCATGCAGGTATTTGTGAACCGCGTCGCGGCCTGTGAAAAGCACTCCCGAGATGGAGACGGCGTCGCCCACTCTGAGCGAACGAATCTGGGCTTCCGTAAACGGAGCGGTGAGCGAGATCATGTGAGCATGGGATCAAATTGAGGTTGCCAAAGTTAGTAAAGCCACTGGGCGATGTCCCCTTCCGTGCCAAGTTTCGCGCCCTGCCTCCGATAGGCCCAGCACATGTAGCTCACACTGACAAAAAATGATGCGGGAACTCGATTGGCAGCGCCGATCTTGACGCCCAGCAGCGTGGTCTTGCCCCCGAACCCCATCGGTCCAATCCCAAGTTCGTTGGCCGTTTTCAGTATCTCTTGCTCCAGTTGGTCCAGCTCCGGCTCCGGGTTCCTGTCGTGAAGGAGCCGGAGGAACTGGCGCTTGGAAAAGTCGTAACCGGTGGCGCGGTCGCCACCGATGCAAACCCCAAGAATTCCCGGGCCGCAACCTTTTCCCTGCGCCTGCAGGACCGCGTCGAGAATCACCCTTCGACAGCCATCCAGATCGCGGTTGGCCTTGAGTTTCTCATTCGGGAGGGAGTATTGCGCCCCCACATTTTCGCACCCGCCCCCTTTCAGGACGAGCCGGACTTCCACGTGGGGCTCCCGGTGCTGATGGAAGTGCAGCGAAGGCGCGCCTGGGCCCACGTTGGTCCCGTCGTTCACGCCCGTGAGGGAATCGACTGAATTCTGGCGCAGGAAGCCCGACTTGGTGGCCAATCTGACGGCTTCCCTGGCCGTTTCCTCAAACATGATTTGATCAAATCCAACGGGTGTGCCGACGTAAAACAGCACGCTCCCCGTGTCCTGGCAGAGGGGCTGGGATTTTTGTTTCGCCAGCGCGATGTTGCGCTCGATGATTTTCATGGCCGATTCCGCGATCGTTCCCGCCTTCTCCGCCTCCAATCCCGCGAGAATTGCGCGATTCACATCGTCCGGAACCTCGGCCGAGGTTCTGCGGATGATTTCAATCAAGCTGTTCCTCAACGCGTTCATGGCGCGCCACCGTAAAGCGTGGGTTTCCCAGTGTCAACTTGAGCGCGACCGGATTCTAGGATGCCGGCCTCGTTTATGAGCTGCGTTCGTCAGGCGTTCACTTCGCTAAAAATCACGTTTAACACATCCTGGAGGGATATGATCCCGATGTCCGAACCCGCGTCGTCCACGACAATGGCCATGCGGTGACCGCTGCGTTGCAGTTTTTGGAGGGCAATCTCGAGCTTCAGATCCTCCCTGAGATGAAACGCGGGCCTCATCGCTTGCGTGACTTCCAAGGAATGATCCAGCCCTTCCCGATAGAGCGCGTCTCGCAAGCTGAAAACTCCAATCACCTTGCTCCCCTGGGCTTCACGGGAGCACACGGGAATTCGGCTAAAACCTCGGTCGCGGCAGAGCGCGAGCGCTTCCGCGATCGTGGCTTTCGCGTCCAGGGAGCACACTTTCTGCAAGGGCGCCATCACAGCCCCCAACGTCTTATGGTGCAAATCCAGCACCCGGTTGATCATGTGCCGCTCCGCCTCGGTGACGGCGCCTTCGGATTCCCGCAGCACGAGGCGCAACTCGTCACGGTTCCCGAACAGCCGCCCCGTGAACTTCTTCCCACCCGTCTGCCGCAGCAGCGCCGAGGCCATCCACGACACGACCGCCACGCACGGTGACAGCAGCCAGTGAATGATTCTGTAAGGGCGCACCATCCACAGCGAGAGCCGGTTTGGGTAGCGTCTGAAGAGGGTCTTGGGCAGCAGTTCGCACCAGGCGTACAACCCAAACGCCATGGCCGTCCAGGCCAGACCGAAGAGGACGGGGCGCCCTTGGAAATGCCCCAGAAGCCACCAGGTGAACAGCCCCACCGCCACAAAATTCGTCACCGTGTTTCCCACGCAGATGGTCCACAGGAAATTCTCCGAGTTCTCCAGATAACGATTCAGGATCCGGGCGGACTGGTTCCCGGTTCGCATCCAGTGGCGTATTCGCAGCCGGCTCACCGCAAACACGCCCGCTTCCATCCCGGACAGCAAAAAAGAGAGAGACAGGCTCACGAGGATAACGACTGCGGAATCGGTGCTCATGGCTTTCTTAGCTGTTCGACCACCAGCTCCAGCACCCGCCGTTCGTCCACCAGCGTGGCGGTCAGCCGCAGTCCGTGGAAAACAACCGTTTCTCCTTGCAATGGAATCGCCCCAAGTTGCGACGACATCAGCCCGCCCATGGTTTCCACTTCTTCGACATCTTCGATCTCGGGAAACTCCCGCGCAAAATCGTCAAGGCGCATCAGCCCGCTCACCCGCCATCGGCCCGCGCCCACCTTTTCCATCACGAATTCGTGGGGTTCTCCCTCGTCCCGCGCCTTCCCTATGATGGATTCCAAGATGTCCTCGACCGTCAGGATCCCACCCAATCCTCCGAACTCGTCCACGACGATGGCGAGCCCGCGTTTCTGGCGGCGCAAACTCCGCAGCAGTTGGAACAAGTTCATGCTCTCCGGAACGAACGATGGAAACTCGGTCACCTCACCCAGATCGATCCCGGGTTCGGACAGCAGCATTCGAGTGTTTAAGACTCCCACGATGGTGTCCGTCGCCTCATCGTGGAGGAGCAACCGATGGTGTTTGAAGCGCCGAGATGCCTGGATCATTTCCGACTGGGACAGGTCGTCGGGGATCATCGCCACCTGGGATCTTGGCCGCATCACTTCCTTGACCGTTCGCCGATCGAGCCGGAGGATTTCGTGAATGATTTCCTTCTCGGATTTTTTCAACGACCCCGACTGAAAGCCGAGCTCCAGGAGTTCGCGGTACTCGGCTTCGGTGAGATCGCTGGGGGGCGTGAGGGACTTGGGGGTGATGGCCTGGAGGAGCCAGGCGTTCACCGCTTGAGCCACCCGCCGGAAGGGCCCCGACGCCCGCACGAGCAGCAGCATGGGCTGGGCGATCTTCGCGGCCCAGAATTCAGGCGCCCTCACGGCAAGAATCTTGGGCAGCACCTCAAACCCAAACAAGATCACCAGCAGTAGAATGGCGGAAACCAGTCGAACATCGACGGTCCAGGCGCCACGAGCGACATTTCCCAGCACGATGGCCACGAGGCCCGCGTTAGCCAGCGTATTGCCCAACACGAGCGTCGCGAGCAGATCGTCGCGGCTTCCCATCAGTTCGGCCACCCGGGCACTCTTGGGATCCTTCTCCGCAAGCAGCTTGATCTGCCAGTTTCCCAGCGCGAACAAAGCCGCCTCCGACAACGCGAAGAAGAAACTGGCGCCGCCGCAGAGCGCCAAAAGCACCGTGCTGGCCGTGACCGATATCATGCCTTCGAGAGCTTCCAACCGGCCGGCTGGCACAGCTCATTCCGGCAGGAGGCAGGCCGCTGAGTGCTTGAAAGCGCCAAACCTGTCGCGGAGGAAGTCATGGTCTCGCAGGATCCGGAGCCTGCGCCAGAGCGGATCCGTCGACTGGACGGGACGGCCGCTTGACTGCTCGACGGGCCGATTTGAGAATCATGAACGCCTCTCCCGGATGGCTCCGAGGATGTCCGCTAGGGCCTCAGCTCGCGGCTTCACGCCAACCGGCCCCCGGCCATGCAGACGCACGCTCACATGGCCCGCCTCCAGATCGCGTTGCCCCACCACGAGCATGGTATGCACTTTGGAACGTTCTGCGTCTTGGATTTTCCCGTTGATCTTATTGGACGTGCAATCGGATGACGCCCGCACCATGCTCGACCTCAATTCCTGAACCAGCGACTGGGCATAACGCACCAGGGGTTCGCTGTCCCCGATCGTCAGCACGCGCACTTGCTCCGGCGCCAGCCAGAGTGGGAAATTGCCGGCATAATGTTCGATCAAGAAAGCGATAAAACGCTCGTGCGTGCCCAGTGGCGCCCGATGAATGCAGAGGGGTGTCTTCTCGACATTGTCCCGATCTTTGTAGACAAGACCGAAACGCCTGGGCACCGCGAAATCGACCTGATTCGTCGCGATGGTGAATTCTCGCCCCGCGACGCTCCAGACCTGGACGTCGATCTTGGGGCCGTAGAAGGCCGCTTCATTCGCCACTTCCACGTGGTTGATGGACGATTCCACCAGCACCCGTCTGACCATGTCCTCCGTCTGCCTCCACAGCGCGGGCTCGTCGACAAACTTCTGCCCCAGGCGCGAGGGGTCGTGGGTGCTGAAGCGCATCAGGTAACGTCCCAGTCCGAAGAGGGAGAAATACTTGAGATACATCTCGTTCACGGCGCGGAACTCGTCGGCGAATTGCTCCGGCGTGCAATAGATGTGCGAGTCGTTCATCTGCATGGACCGCACCCGCATGAGCCCCATCAACTCTCCGGACTGTTCGTACCGATAGCAGGTGCCGTACTCGGCGAGCCGGAGCGGCAAGTCGCGATAACTCCTGGGCTCGGCCGCGAATATCTTGTGGTGGTGGGGGCAGTTCATCGCCTTCAGGTAGTAACGTTCCACCTGTTCTTCGCGCCCCTCGCCTCCTGCTTTCTCCTTGAGTTCCATGGGCGGGAACATGCTCTCGGCGTAGTAGGGCAGATGGCCTGAGGTTTGGTAGAGTTTCTCTTTGGCGAGGTGCGGCGTGCGCACGCGCACGTAACCGGCGGCGAACTCCGTCTCCTTCGCCAGCTTCTCAAGCTCCTCGATCAGCACCGTGCCGTGGGGCAGCCACAAGGGAAGACCCGGGCCCACGCTCTCCGGATCAAAGGCGAACAGCCCCATGTCGGCGCCTATCTTGCGATGGTCCCGCTTCCTGGCTTCCTCCTGGGCCGCCAGCCACGCCTCCAGCTCCGTCTTGTTCAGGAAGGCGGTGCCATAGATGCGCTGCAATTGCGGGTTTTTTTCATTGCCGCGATAGTACGCCGCCGCGACTCGAAGCAGCTTGAAAGCTTTCACGTTGCCGGTTCGCATCACGTGGGGCCCTGCGCACAGGTCCACAAAGCCACCGTTGCGATAGAATGAAATCGCCTCCCCCTCCGGGATGTCCGCCAGCCGTTCCACCTTGAATTTCTGCCCCGCGGCGACAAAGAACTCCCTCGCTTCCTCACGAGTCTTGATCGATTTCTCGAAGACTTGGTTTTCCTTGATCACCTTGCGCATCTCCTCCTCGATGCGCTCGAAGTCTTCCGGGGCGAATCGATGACCCGGCAGGTCAAAGTCATAATAAAACCCTTCATCCGTCGGCGGGCCGATATCCAGGAGCGCTTCCGGCCATAGCCGAAGCACGGCCGTTGCCAGGATATGCGCGCACGAGTGCCGCGTGCGCTGCAGCTCGCTCATCTGATGCCGTTCATCCAGCGTTTTCCGCTCGATAGGTGTTTTCTCTGCTTCCATAGTTTACGATTCTGCTGGAGTCGCCTTGGCCTTCGCGCCGATTCCTTTTTTCCGGGCGAACGACGGCGGCCCGCCAAATAAAAACGCCTCGAACCTTAAAGTCGAGGCGCTCGCGTTCCCCGGGTTTGACGCCGTGAACGCTAAAATTCCGTCGTGGTTGATTGGCTTGCCAGCATGACGACCGGCATCCTAAGCCAACGCCTGGCGCCGTGCAAACCGATTCTCTGTCCCGCCAACCTTCCAGTGCATCCACAAGTTGTCGGTGAACTGGGCTGGCAGCCCGGAGCGCGGTTGTGTGCGGAGCACCAGCCGCAGCAGGTTTGGCGCGACAGCGAGCCTGAGATGCTGCTGAGACTGGCTTTCAGCACAGTCGAGCTCCACCGACAACTTGTGGATACGCCGCAACCTTCCCAGGCAGAGTCTTCCCCGCATCCTTGAACCTCGCTCCCCGGGTATGTTCCGCCAATGCGTTTCCGAAGGAGGAGCCGTTTTCAGGATGAATAATCTTCCAGAAAATGCGTGATTTTGAGAGAGTCTCCTGCAAAGGTTGCTAAAATAAACAATGTGCACCCTCAGGGTCAGCCCGTGCTTTCACTAACCCCGTTCATTCCGTGCCTGGCCAAGCGATGCCGATGAGTTTCATTCGAGGTTACCCCCGCGCGGGTCGGCGCGCATCCATCGTTTGTTTCACAGTCGTCGCGGCTTGGTTGGCTGGCATCTCACCGAGAGCCGCGACCGCGGGGGATCAGTTGCGAGGGGACGGCTACCGGTCCGCGCCCTTGACCGTCCCGTCTGGAGGCCGGGCTGGATTCACTGCGCTGGCTGGAACCGCAACAGGCATCGCCTTCACCAACCGGTTATCCGATCCCGCAATCGCGAAAAATCGCCTCCTGGCGATCGGTTCTGGCGTCGCCTTGGGCGACGTCGATGGGGACGGTTGGGTGGATCTCTACTTCTGCCGGCTTGAGGGCGATAACGTCCTTTATCGAAACCTTGGCCACTGGCGCTTCGCCGATGTCACGGCGTCGTCGGGTGTCGCCTGTCCGAATCAATTTTCCACCGGCGCCACGTTCGCGGACATCGACGGTGACGGGGATCTGGACCTCTTGGTGAACAGCCTCGGCGGTGGCACCCGGGCGTTCTTAAATGATGGCAAGGCCCATTTTACCGAAGTGGCCGAGTCGGGACTCGTCCGCAACTTGGGGGCCACTTCCATGGCCCTGGCAGACGTCGATGGAGATGGCGACTTGGATCTCTACGTCAGCAATTACAGGACGGATACCTTCCACGATGATCCGCCGGGCTTGAGAATCACGAGTCGGAAGCGTCCCGATGGGACGGAGGTGATCGAACCCGCCGAGCGTTTCGCCGGATTGTTGACACCCAAGGGAGGTGTGGTGGTCGAGCGTGGCGAAATGGATGTGTTCTACCTCAACCGCGGCGGCGGTCGTTTCGTTCCGGCGCCCTGGAACGTCGGGGCGTTCCTGGACGAGGATGGGAAGGCCCTGACTGAACCTCCGAGGGATTGGGGCCTTTCTGTCATGTTCCGCGATCTGAACGGCGATGGGCTGCCAGACATCTACGTCTGCAATGACTATCCTTATTGGTCCGACCGCATCTGGTTTAATGTGCAGGGGAAACGCTTTCGCGCCGCCCCCAGGACGTCGTTTCGATGCATCAGCGTGGCCTCCATGGCCGTCGATGTGGCGGATATCAATAGAGATGGCTTCGACGACGTCTTCGTGGCGGACATGTTGAGTCCGCGGCGGGAGTTTAGAGCCTGGCAGCGACCCGACAGACTTTCCGAAGTGCTTCGCGGCATGATCAGTGATCCGAACTCTCGGCCAGAGGTCCCCCGCAACACGTTGCACCTCGGGCGGGGCGATGGGGCCTACGTGGAGATCGCCCAACTCGCCGGCGTCGCGGCAACCGATTGGACTTGGGGATCCATCTTCCTGGATGTCGATCTCGATGGCTGGGAGGATTTGTTGGTGGCGACGGGCTATCAGCACGACGTGCAGGACATTGACATCCTGAACCGGCTTGCGCTCCAGGGTCCCCGCACCACCGTGGAAACCCGTCTCAAAAACCTGCGGCTCCTGCCCCATCGTTTCTGCCCTTCCATGGCCTTCCGGAACCAGCGCAACTTGACTTTCTCGGACCAAAGCCAGGCATGGGGTTTAGACACCGTGGGAGTCGCCCAAGGGATGGCCGTTGCGGATCTCGACAACGACGGCGACCTCGATGTGGTCATGAATTGCCTGAACGCCTCCCCTCGAATCCTCCGGAATGAATCGTCCGCTTCTCGCGTGGCCGTTCGACTGAAGGGACGGCGAGGGAATACCCGAGGAACCGGAGCCCGTATCAGAGTGACGGGCGGTCCGGTGGCGCAATCCCAGGAAATGATTTCGGGCGGGCGGTATCTTTCAGGAGACGACGCCATTCGGGTGTTCGCGGCAGGCGATGCGGCGAAACTCGAGATCGAAGTCAGGTGGCGAAGTGGCGCCCGAAGCGTCGTCACCGATGCCCGCCCGAATCGGGGCTACGAGATCGATGAACCTGTGGAGTTGACAGCATCCACTCCTCCCCCAAAGCCGGCCCAAGCCCTGTTTGAGGATGCGACGGCGGCTTTAAACCACAGCCACACGGCATGGGCTTATGATGATTTTTTGCGACAACCTCTTTTGCCTCGCCGCCTGAGCACGCTGGGGCCCGGAGTGGCCTGGGTTGATCTGGATGGAGATGGCCGCGACGAAGTTATTATCGGAGGCGGCCAGGGCGGACTGATGGCGGTCTTCCGGAACGTCGGCGGAGGGAAGTTCTTGATGGAGACCAACGCCCATCAACCGGACGTGGGGCACAGAAGCCAAACCGGCTTGCTGGCATGGAAAGGACCGGCTGACCGTGTTCGATTGCTCGCCGGGGAGTCGAATTGGGAGCTGGGAAAGACCAACGAGACCTTGTTTCGCACCTTCGAGTTCAGATCCGGAAAAACGAGTGACGGCGTCGCCTCGGAGGCCCGTGGAAGCCAGTCCTCTGGTCCCCTGGCTATGGCTGACATCGATGCGGACGGAGACTTGGACTTGTTTGTTGGAGGACGGGTCATACCCAGACGATATCCCGAGGCGGCCGGCTCCGTCCTTTTGAGGAATGATGGGGATCGATTTGCCGTCACTGGGAGTTTTGAAAATGTTGGGTTGGTCAGCGGAGCCCTCTTTCTTGACTACGATGGCGACGGCGATCCAGACTTGGCGCTCGCCTGTGAGTGGGGGCCCATTCAAGTCTTTCGAAACGACGACGGAAGATTCACTTCCGTGACCGACACGATGAAAATGGGAGCCCATCGAGGATGGTGGAACGGGATTGCTACGGGAGATTTTGACGGCGACGGACGCATGGATCTCGTGGCTTCGAATTGGGGCCGGAACTGGAGCCCCGACCATCCACATGGCGTGGTCTCCGAGGTTCGGCTTTACTACGGAGATTTTGCCATGGCCGGTTCATTGCAGACGCTCCTTGCTTCACTGGATCCCGTTCTCAATAAATGGCTGCCATGGCGGGAAAGAAGTGCGGTCGTTGCGGCGATCCCAGGGGTGGAAAAGCAGGCCGCGAATCACCATGCTTACGGACGGTTGGGCGTTGAAGAGTTGCTCGGCCCCCAGGCAGGCCAGGCGGTGTTTCTGTCGGCAAACTCCTTGGAGTCGATGGTCTTCTTGAACCGAGGAGATCATTTCGAAGCCCGGCATCTCCCCGTGGAGGCCCAGTTTGCCCCTGCCTTCGGCGTGGTCGTGGCGGATTGGGATGGAAACGGCACAGAGGATATATTCCTCGCGCAGAACTTCTTCGGAGTGGACGCCGAGGCCTCCCGTCACGATGCGGGATTAGGCTTGGTGCTTTTAGGGGACGGCCATGGTGGTTTCCGGTCGCTTGGTCCCGATGAATCTGGAATCTCGATACACGGAGAGCAGCGGGGCGCTGCGGCGTCCGATTATGATGGCGACGGCCGGGTTGACCTTGCTGTGACTCAGTACGGGGGGGGCACCCGGCTTTACCGGAACGTGGGCGCACCTGCAGGCGTGCGAATCACGGTTCGCGGGCCGCATGGAAATCCTTCAGGCATTGGCGCTCGGATCCGCCTGAAAACTCGCGGAACATACGGCCCGGCCCGCGAGATCCGATCCGGAGGGGGCTACTGGTCGCAGGATTCGGCGAGCCTCACTGTAGCCTCCCCCACGACACCAGATGCGGTGGAGATTCGAATGCCTGGAAGTGACTCGCGCGAATGGCCATGGCCCGCGGGGGCGAAGAATGTGGAAGTCTCCGCGGCGGGGGTCCAGGCCCAGTGAGTATCCTTAAAACTGCAGTTGAAGCTCTTGGACCTTCGCAAATGCCTGGATGAAAAAGGTTTGACGAAGTCGGACGCATATCCCTTGTGGATCTGGTGATTGATTCGGAAAATCTTTATCGCCAGGATCTTGCGAAGAACCATTCGCCAGGGGCAACTCGCGTTTTAAGGATCAGACCTCAGAAACTCTGAGGTCTGAAGGATCATCGGTCCGCGCTGGCTTTTTGGGCGTAGGGAGAGTTCTGAAGGAAGCGATTGGGGGGGGCGAGGCGATCGCTTGCCGCCGCTTGAGCAGAAATTCTCGCAACAATCCGGAAAAATGACTTGCAACGACAATTTCGAGGCGTCATTGTGGCTAACAAGCCTGGTTCCAACTATCCGTTAATTAGGGATAGTTTGGGGTGATGTGTCTACACATACAAGAACGCAACAATAGTTTAGAGGATTGGCATCGGACCTCAACTCCAACGCAGGATATCCCGACATGTGCGCGGGGGTTCATCGAATGGTAATCCCACTAAAACGACCAAAACACCTAAAGCAAACACAACTATGAATAAATCAGTAACACTTGCCATCCTCATGGCGGTTTCTGCCTCCGCGCCTCCCATGGCGCGAGCAGCCGAATTGGTGGCTTATTGGGACTTTGAAAAAATTGAAGCCGACGGAACGATCAAATCCAAGGTTGGACCTTACGCCGGCAAAGTCGAAGAGGGTGCCATCCTCGGCGAAGGCCGGCCAGGTGGCGGGAAGGGATTCGACGTTTCAGCCAACAACAGGGGATGGATGATCCTTGAAGCCACGGGTTCTGATAACCCGATGAACAAACTAGGCGACGTAGACGCAGGCACCATCGTCCTCTGGGAAAAGAATAACTCCAATGTCAACAGCAGTTCCTTTTGGGCGCTCGCTGACAGCGTGGGCCGCGGTTGGCAGTTTCACATCCCTTGGTCCAACGGGATCATCTATTTTGATACGGTGGGTTGCTGCGGCGCCACCCAGCGTCTCCAAATGGCCCCCCCTGACCACGATTACTTCGTTTGGCACCACTACGCCTTCGTGAAAGATGGCGAATATAAGGCGATCTACGTCAACGGCCAGCTTTTGATCGAAGGCACGGGATATGCCGCGCTTCCGACCGACTTCAACAAGCTGGTTATCGGCGCTTCCGATGTGTTGGCGCCGCCTGACGGGGTGATCGACGACTTTGCGATTTTCAAGGGCGCCCTCACCCAGAAGGAAATCGAGGCAATCGCCAAGGGGGCTCCGATCGGTGCCGCACCCGTGGATACGGACAAGGACGGCATGCCCGATGACTGGGAAAAACAATACGCGTTCAATCCAAATGACGCCACGGATGCCGCGAAAGACTTCGACGGCGACGGCGTCAGCAATCTCGATGAGTTCAAGGCTGGCACCGACCCCAGCGACACGACCAAGCCCACGGTGGTATCAGCCATGGCCACGGCCACCTTTGACACGGTGATTGTCACGTTCTCTGAAAACGTGGATGCTACCACGGGCGCGGATGTGAAGAATTACACCATTACGCCCAGTCTCGCGGTGACAGCCGCCGCGGTGAAGAAGAACGTGGTCACACTCACGACAGCCAAGCAATCCCCAGGCGCGACGAAATACACCGTCGCCGTCAGTGGCGTCACGGATGGATCCAAGAACGCGGTCGCGGCGGGTGCGAACGCGGTCTTTTTCTCGTACGTCCAGGTCCGAAATGGCGTTCTGAAGATGTCCATTTGGCGGGGCATCCCTGGCAATCCTGTCGAGAACCTTGTTTCCGATCCGAGGTATCCAGCCAGCCCCGATCAGGTGTCCGCCGTGTTCAGTTTCAACAGCCGGGACGTGCTTCCAACGGACAGTCTCGACAGTTACGGGGCTACGATCGAAGGGTATCTGACTCCGACCGAAACCGCGAGTTATGACTTCTTCCTCCGCAGTGATGACGCGTCCCAGTTGTTTATCAGCACGGACGACAAGGAAGCTAATCTCGCAATGGTCGCCGAGGAAACAGGTTGCTGCGAAGGGTTCAAGGAGCCCGGCACCGGTGACGAAACAACCGCCGCTCCGATTTCACTCGTGGCGGGTCGGCGCTACTTTATCCGCGCCATCTACAAAGAAGGCGGCGGTGGCGACTTTGCGCAGGTAGCTTGGCGCAAAGTCGGCGACAAAACTGCATCCGGTTCACTGACCCCTATTCCTAGTCAGTTCCTTTCCGCAGCAGTCGACCTCCCCGGCGCTCCCGAAGGCGCTTTCACGGCCCGGACCCCAGGGGCGGGTGCGAAGAACGTGTCTCCGGCCGTTACCATCGTGGTGGCGCATCGCGATGGCAAAACGGAGTGGACGGCGTCCAACACCAGTTTGATGGTCGATGGAGTGGCGGTTACTCCCGTGGCCACGAAAGTCGGCAGTGTTCTGAGATTGACCTACAAACCGGCCACACTGCTTGCGAGCGAATCGGTGCACAGTGTAAAACTGATGCATTTGGATCCGGGCGGCCAGCCAACGTCGACGGAATGGTCCTTCACCGTCCAGAAATACAGTGGGCCGTCGAGGGATAAGGTAGCTTCTTACCCGGCGATTATCACCGGCGGTACAGTTTACAGCGCGGATGCGGGCGGCGCCTCCGGAAAACCAGGCGACTATGCCATCGACTTGAGGACTAAAGGCGGCCCACTGAATGTGACTGATGCCTCTTTCTTGAACGCGGCCATGGCTCAAGACGAGCTGTCGGTTGCCTTCTGGAGCAAGAAAGCCAACACAGCGGACAGCTCCGCTTTCTGGATCAACTCACCGTCCTCGAACAACGGACAACGCGGCTTCCATGCCCATGTTCCTTGGAGCAACGGTCAGATCTACTTCGACACCTCGGGTTGCTGCAACGCGGACCAACGCATCAACGCTCCCATCACGGACTTCCCGGGCGCGACAGACAACACGTTCTTCACCACAGCGTGGCATCACTTCATCTTTACCAAGAAGGGTGGAGCCAAGACTGTCTATATTGACGGCATCCTGTTCATGAGCGGGGCGGACCAGGCTCCCCTCCCGAGCGATGTTACTAACATGATGATCGGCTCGATCGGCGACGGCACCGGCGTTCACGCCGCACTCATGGATGACTTCGCCGTGTTCTCGAAGCAACTCGTGGAGGCCGATGCCTTGGCATTGGCCAAGGGCACACTGCCCTCGGGCTTGCCTGCCTCCAAAGGCCTCATCGCCTATTGGGACTTCAATGAAGGCGGCGCCAAACCGGCTCCGAAATTCACCAGCATCAAAGTCAGCGGCACAAACGTGACACTGACCTGGGAAGGCGGCGGCACACTGCAAGTGGCTAACGACATCACCGGCCCATGGACCGATGTGACCGGAGCCACCAGCCCGTTGACAACGCCCGCTGACCAAGCTCGTCGTTTCGCGCGCATCAAGCAGTAAGCTAACGGAGCTTCTGCTCGGCAGATTGATCAAAGGACCCCGGTGAAAACCGGGGTCCTTTTTGTTTTTCTCTTCGACTCTCCGCCTTGTTTTGACTTCCTCCTTGGGAGAACAACTCGGGGCGGCTAGTGTGCCGTTCACGAATTCGGTGGGCATTTGTTGCGCCAGAGTGAATCTCTGTCAAGGCGCGACGACGGAGCCTATCCGGACAGAGATCTGTG
Organism: Verrucomicrobiales bacterium; assembly: GCA_005805305.1. Classification (GTDB taxonomy): domain Bacteria; phylum Verrucomicrobiota; class Verrucomicrobiia; order Limisphaerales; family F1-80-MAGS106; genus F1-80-MAGS106. Next base: position 43 of record SYMW01000077.1, on the reverse strand, counting down.
ACCGAGGAGCAACGCAGCCAGAGGTTCACTGTGGCACAAGCCG
>SYMW01000076.1 GCA_005805305.1 Verrucomicrobiales bacterium | reverse complement strand
GCCGTGCGCGGCGACAAGGCGCGCATGGAGAACGACGCCCGCTGGATCTATAACGATTTTGAACGGGGTTTCGAGGAAGCCAAAAAGGCGGGCAAACCTTTGCTCGTGGTGCTCCGGTGTGTCCCTTGCATCGCGTGCATGGGCATCGACGCTTCCGTGCTCACCGAATCGGAGCTGAACCCTCTGCTGGACCAATTTATCTGCGTCCGGCTCATCAAGGCCAACAACTTGGATCTCGTGCGGTTTCAATTCGATTATGATCTTTCATTTTCGACGATGTTCTTCAACGGGGATGGAACGGTCTACGGCCGTTACGGTTCGTGGACTCATCAAAAAAACGCCCAGGACAAGACCATTGCCGGATTCAAGGCGGCGTTGACCGCGGCATTGGAAGTACATCGCGGATACCCGGTGAATAGAGCCTCGCTCGCGGGCAAACAAGGCCGGCCGCTCCCATTCAAAACCCCTCTCGAAATCCCCACGATCGCCGGGAAGTACGAGCGGGAACTGGATTGGAAGGGCAAGGTCGTTCAGAGCTGCGTGCACTGCCATCAAATCGGCGACGCCCACCGCGCCTCGCTGCGGGACGCGGGCGAGACCATTCCCTCGGAGCTGATTTACCCCCAGCCCATGCCGGAGACCATCGGGCTCACTCTCTTAGCCGACCAAGCCGCACGAGTGGGCGCCGTCGAACCCGGGTCGGCGTCGGAGAAAGCGGGTTTCAGAGTGGGGGACGAGATCGTCTCGATCGACGGTCAGCCTCTGTTCTCGGCCGCGGACCTGAGTTGGGTGATGCATCAAGCGCCCGAGCAAGGCGCGCTCAAAACGGCAGTTCGTGGATCCGACGGTGTGAAGCGAGATCTCAGGCTCGTGCTCGACAAAGGATGGCGCCATAAGGCGGATATCTCCCGCCGCGTCGCTACTTGGGGCTTGCGGGCGATGGCCCTGGGCGGGCTCGTCCTCGAAGACCTCACTGACGCGGCACGACGCGAACGTTCGCTCCCCGCCGGGCAGATGGCGTTGCGCGTCACAATGGTCGGACAGTATGGAAAGCACGCGGCGGGGCGAAACGCGGGTTTTCAAAAGGAGGACATCATCGTGGAAATGGATGGACAGTCGAGACGCGTGAGCGAGAGCGAGTGGATCGGGCATCTCGTTCAAAATCACAAACCAGGCGAGAAAGTCTCCGCAACCGTCCTCCGTGCAGGCAATCGCGTCACGCTGTCGATGCCGATGCAGTAATCCTCCCACGCCATTGGGCATGAAAAACCAAGTCTCCTCGGCCGACAGGTTCTGTTGGCGCTCGGCGGGCTAAGCCGTAACTTTGCAATACTCGGCAGGTCTTGTGCTGAATGGTCACGGCCAAGCTCCGGTTGAATTCGCTGGGACCAAGCAAGCCGTCGCTTCCCTTGATGGCAAGCGAGCGGCCGGAGGGGGAGACTGAGCGCGGCGCCTCCGTTACCACCACTTCCAATCACGGCTTGGTTTGGGGTCGAAAATCCAGGTCTGCATCTGCGGAGGATCAGGGAATTGATAGAATTCGACATGGCCGTCGCCAAAGAGCATATTGAAACGGCTTTTGCCCTTATAATTGTGCCAGATGCTCTTCTTATCCGTGTTTCCACGGTTGGCATGCCAAGCCCAATCCCCTTGCACGATCTTATGGGACGCACCCAGCGAGAGTTCTGAACTTTTAATCGGTGAGTTTTCATAAGTCCCTCGGGCGGCGTTGATATCACCCAGCACGTGGCGCGTGCGGAAGGAATCGTGCTGCCATTGGGGCAGATAGCTGGTGCCGTATTTCAAATAACAGTTGTTGATGTTCGCGCCGTTCAGCAAATCGCCTTTGTCATTTGGACAGCGGAAAATCTCGTACACCAAAGTGTATTTGTTGAGGGGCCGGTTGGTGGCGGCGACATAAACGCTGTAAGTGCCGTTGGTTCCTCCAGACGCATGCCAATCAGGCTGCTGAGGGAAAGAATCGTTGTTGTCATCCACATACATCAAATACGCCAAGCCGATCTGCTTCTCGTTGTTCATGCACTTGATCTGAGTGGCTTTGGCTTTGGCCCGTCCCAGTGCGGGCAGAAGCATGCCCGCAAGAATCGCGATGATCGCTATGACAACGAGCAACTCTATCAGCGTGAACCCAGCGCCGGTTTTCTTCGTCCGCGATGTTCCCTCAACCATTGAGCTGGCTCTTGCTTTCATAGAGTGATTTTTTTTGGAAGTGGACTCAGCCGTGACAATTCAGCGAAAGGGAGGGCTGCGCTTCCGCGCAGCCAGGATGGCACAGCGCGGCGGTCATTTCGCGGTCTCTCGTTTTTCTCATGACCCAGTGGCGATTGAAAACTGGGTAATTCTTCAATTTGATTGAACACCCTCACGACTGGCCAACCGAAAAGTGTGCTCAAAAGCGCCATCTGCCTCGACCTTGCTGGCCGCCGTCCCAGTCGGAAAAGCTCTTTTTCTGAATCTCCGCGAACCGTAGCCTTCGCGATTTGTTCCAAGCAAGAAAAAAGCCGTCGAGCGACGTGTTTTGTGTTGACCCTCGAAGCCGGGAAGGTTTGCTTGCATGATGTGGTTCCGGGCATTCAGCAATTCGAAAGGTTGGCAAAAGCCAGTCCTCGTCCTGTTGCTATGGCCATGGCAAGTGCTGTTGCCTTCAACCCTTGCGGATGCCTCCGAAAACGCCGGCCTGGCTTCGGCCTCCCCGAAAGTGGACCGCAAAGCGCCGGGTGATCATTGGGCGTTCACGGCTCCAAAGATCGTCAAACCGCCGAAAGTTGGGGCTGATTTGCCCGCATCTAATCCCATCGACGCCTTCCTGTCGGCGACCCATCGCGAGAGGAAAATCGAGCCTTCGCGACCCGCCGGACGAGCCGAGTTGCTCCGCCGGGTGACTTTTGATCTCACAGGCTTGCCTCCCACCCGATCCGAGTTGGTCGCGTTTCAAGCGGACCGGTCACCCCAAGCTTTCGCGAGAGTCGTTGATCGGCTGCTGGCGTCGCCTCGCCACGGTGAAAGGTGGGCCCAACACTGGCTTGATTTGGCCCACTACGCCGACTCCAACGGATTTGAGCTCGACGCGGACCGGCCGGACGCGTGGCGTTACCGGGATTGGGTCGTGAGCGCCCTGAACGAGGACATGCCTTACGATCGATTCATCGCGCTCCAGATCGCGGGGGATGAAGCCGATCCTGGCGACCAGAAAGCGCTGATCGCCGCAGGATTCGCGCGCAGCGGCCCGCGGGAAGTGGTGAGTGGAAACATCGACCCTGAAGAGCGCAGGCAAGACGAATTGACCGCCGCAACGTCCACGGTGGGTTCCGTTTTTTTGGGGCTTACCATCGGTTGCGCCCGCTGCCACGATCACAAGTTCGATCCTCTGCCAACGAGGGATTACTACAGCCTGCAGGCTTATTTCGCCGGCGCTCAACTCAATGACGTCCCGCTCCACGCCGCCGCCGAAAAGGCCCTCCATGACCGACAAAAAACCGTCATCGACAGCCGGATAAAACCCCTGGAGGAGGCCAAGGCCAAACTGGAAAAACCTTATAAAGCGGAACTGCTCCGGCTCAGAGAAGCGGCGCTGACACCCCACGAACGAGAGATACGCGCCAAGCCGAAGGATCAGCGCACACCCGAAGAAGCTCGGCTGTTCGAGGGAACCAACATCGCCCTAAAAGTGACTTGGGAAGAACTGGCGGAAGCCATCGCCCTGAATCCGGCCGATCACCGGGAGCGAGAGTCGCTCAAACGCCAGATCCACGAGCTCCAACTTCAGTGGCCACCGCCCCTGCCGCACGCGATGACCATGGTCGAGGCGCCGGCCCCCCTTCCTGAAACTCGTGTGCTGCGCCGAGGCAGCGTCAAGAACAAGTCTGACGTGGTGGAACCGGCTCCCCCAGGCATCCTTTGCTCCAGCAGGAACGCCCCAAAGCCTTCCGTGCCCCGCATTGAACCCGTGAGTCCCAAACACTCGGGCAGACGCCTCGCTCTCGCCCGCTGGCTGGCCTCGCCAGAAAATCCGCTGGCCGCCCGCGTGATCGTCAACCGGCTGTGGCAACACCATTTTGGAAGGGGCTTGGTGGCGACCCCCTCCGACTTCGGCACCCGCGGCGAACCGCCGTCCAATCAACCGCTTCTCGACTGGCTCGCGGAAGAATTGATCCGTAACGAATGGCGGCTGAAACCTCTCCATCGATTGATGATGACGTCGATGGCTTATCAACGATCCTCCAGTCCGGAGAGTGCTCCCTCGGGCCTCGCGAACGATCCTGAAAACATCTCTCTTTGGAGAATGAATCGCCGGCGCATGGAAGCCGAAGGTTTGCGTGACTCGACACTCGCCGCGGCCGGTCTCCTGAACTGGCGCGAGGGAGGCCCCGGAGTTCGCATCCCGCTCGAACCCGAGGTGGAGGAATTGATTTTCACGGAAGCCGAAGTGGTCGATCTTTGGCCCGCCGAACCAGTCCTGGCTGAACAATGGCGCAGGTCGATCTATGTTCATCGAAAGCGAAACGTGCATTACCCCATGTTCGATGCCTTCGACGCTCCGGACGCCCAGACCCCTTGCCCCCAAAGGCCAGTGAGCACCCACGCTCCCCAAGCGTTGGTGATGTTGAACAGCCAGTTCGCCCAACAGTCGGCCATCGCGTTCGCTAGAGACCTGTTGCGGACGGCGAATAACGACTCGGATCGGATCGAGGAAGCCTTTGTTCGCTGCTATGCGCGAAAACCCACGGCTCGTGAATATCGGCTCACCCGCTCCTTCTTGACAGGCAATCCTGGCTCCGAAGAAGATCGCTGGACGGATTTCGTTCTGGCGCTCATCAACAGCAACGAGTTCATTTATGTCCCCTGAACTTCCTCAATCCAGCCGATGCGGGGGCCCATTCGCGGAATCTACCGTCTATCGGAATCGCCGAGATTTCTTGCGCTCAACAGGCCAGGGATTTGGCGCGTTGGCGCTGGCAACCCTGCTCCCCCCCGCCCTCGACGCGGCCTCGTCCCGATCGGGCGTCAATACTGCAACTGCTGGCTTGCCGATTTTCCCCGCCCGAGCCAAACGCTGTATTTTCCTTTTCATGGTGGGAGGCCCCAGCCAGATGGATATGTTTGACCCAAAGCCGGAGCTCGATGTCCTCCACGGCAAACGGCTCCCCAAAAGTTTTGGCAAGATTAACAGTCAGTTTCTGGAGAACGACCCACTCTGTTTAAAAAGCACCCGCCGCTGGGGCCGCTACGGACAATCGGGGATGGACATGTCGGATCTGATTCCCCACATGCGCCAACACGCCGATTCCATCGCGTTGGTTCGCTCATGCGCGGTTGACAGCGTGATCCATGCGCCTGCCCATTATCAGATGAACTCCGGCAGGATGTTCATGGGATTCCCGAGCCTTGGCAGTTGGATCAGTTACGGCCTGGGGAGCATCAGTCAAAATCTTCCTTCCTTCGTTGTCATGTCACAGCCCCAAGGCACGCCCGAAGGAGGGGCGCCATGCTGGAGCCCCGGATTCCTTCCCGCCTCGCATCAAGGCACTCTTCTCCGCCCAGGCACGAGCCCCATCGTCAATCTGGCGCCGGACGATCCAAGGTTCAATCAACCCCGTCAGCGCCGGGTGCTGGATTATTTGCAACGCTTGAATCGCCAGCATCTGAACGGAACTGACACGGAACTCGAGGCTCGCATCCAAAGCTACGAACTCGCCTTTCGAATGCAGGCCGAAGCGCCGGAAGCCGTCGATCTCTCCAAGGAAACCCCGGAAACGAGGGCGCTCTACGGTTTGGACCGGCCCTCGACGGCTGATTTCGGAACTCGATGCCTCATCGCCCGCAGGCTCGTGGAGCGCGGCGTGCGCTTCGTCCAGCTTTACTCCGGGGGCGGACCCGTCGCCTGGCAATGGGATGCCCACGACGACGTCAATGCGAACCATGAAAGGATGTGCGGCGCGACGGACCAGCCCGTGGGCGCCCTCTTGACCGACCTCAAACGGCGCGGATTGCTTGACGACACCCTCGTCATCTGGGGTGGAGAATTCGGTCGAACCCCTGTCAGCCAGCAAGGGAGCCGAGGCCGCGACCACAACGCCACCGGATTTTCCATGTGGTTTGCTGGCGGGGGCATCAAGCCGGGAACCATTCACGGGGTCACGGACGAGATCGGGTTAAACGCCGTCGAAGGCCGCGCCCATATCAATGACATCCACGCGACGATCCTCCATCTGATGGGCTTGGATCATCTGAAGCTCACGTTCCTCCACAGCGGTCGGGACGAACGTCTGACGGACGTTGGCGGTTCCGTCATTCACCAAATCGTGGCCTGAAAGAGCGCTCGGTTGGAGTCGATCCGTTCCATCGGCACAAATGTCCACCCAATTCGTGAACGGCACACTAGGTTCATTCGATTCCATCCGTTTCGGTCTCGCCATTTTGATCGAGCCCGAGTGCCTGTTCCAGGATTGAGCGTTCGGGGGACGTCAGCGCGAGCAAGACGCCGGGATCCTTTCCGCCAGCCTTGACGTAGTCGATGCCCGTTCGCAGCAGCCGCGCTGAGAGGCGGAAATGCGGCACAAGTTCAGCCGCCTGCTCCCATGCCGGAGCCCACCCTTCGAGATTGTCGGCTGAAGGAAAGGGCTCCCCGGCGTGAAAGAAGCTGCCGAGGTGTTGGACAACGGCTTCGCCCAAAAGGGGCAGGGACTGGTGCTCACCGTAGAGGCGGAGGAGTTCGGTTACCTTGTCGTGACGACCTTTGGGGTTCAGCCCTGCGGAGAAGACTACCCCGGCCAAATCAGTCGCATTCCCACGATACGCAGGTTGGACTCTCCCGCCGCAATGCAAACTCTCTTCAAGCGACCGGAAGCCTTCGCTCCATCGGAGGAAGCCACCGGATGCGCTCCTGATAGTAGGGCGTGAGTTCGTCCACCATCTTCATGAAGGGCTCCGGCAGCGCGTCCACGCTGTCGCGTGTGATGAAGTGCGAGAGCACGATGTAGATGCGGTGAGTCCCGCCCGTCAGGTGATGAACCCGCGCTCCTTCGAAAGCAGCGCGCCGTGCTGAAAGACATGGAGGATCTGGTGGCTCATGGCATGACGATCTCAAAATGAAAATGGGAAACCTCAAATCCTTCCCCGCTCCTCCGCCTCCCGGTGCAAGGGATGCGCGAGAGGCAACTGCCGGAGCAGTTTCTTCTGGAACTCCGCCGCCTTCTGTTTCTGCTCCCTCTCTTCGCGCACACGATCATTCAAATGCCGCTGCCCCTTGATGTCGGAGTTCTGGAGCGCGTCCGCCCACCCTCGTATCTGGCGTGAGCAGGACTCCGACATGGATTTCAAATTTGAGATTTGAGATTTCAAATCCTCCGGCCAGCCCGCCATCCGCGCGCGGCGCTCCTTGAGCGTGAGCATCGACCGCACCTCGCCCGCCGAGCCGCGCGCAATGTAGAGGAAGGCCAGCAGCTCGTTCGTCGACCCGCGCTCGAAGCCCTCGGCGATGTTGTTTGAGACTGAGAGCGCCGCGCGGTCAAGCTGGTCGTGGAAACCCCGACTGACGGGGAAAGCCTCGTTTTCCAACAGGTCCTCTGTCAGCTCATACAGCTCGGCGGCTTTCTGCCACACGGGCAGGTCTTCAAAGCGTTCGTAGGTCATGGGATGGAGAGTTTGAGATTGGGGAATCCAGATTGCATCGCCGTCAGGCCAGGCGGGCTGTATTCAATCCAGCCGCAACTTTCCGGCTGCAACCATCACCGTCCCGTCCCCCTTTCACGAGCTGCAATCTCAAATCAGCCACATCCAATCCCGGCTTTAGGAAACCTCCACGAGGTTCGAGTGCCGTTTTAAGGTTCAACATTCCTTAATCGCGGCATCTTGGCGAAAAAGAAGAGCTGATTCACAGCCCACCTCCCACCCATCGACTTATTTCAGCCGCAGCGCCGCGCGCTCTTGGAGCCATTGAAAGTCCACTTTTCCGGCTGCATCGAAGGGAATGGTGCCGTAAGATTTCTTGACCGGGATCTTGGTGGTCCGGCTCAGCCACTTGTGGATTTCGGCGTGGCCATCCGCAAAAGTGAAACTGCCCGCGCCGTTGTGGTAGGAGGCAGGGATATCGCCCCACTGGGTTACCGAGAATCCGTTGATGAAGTATCCGTCATTGATGGAATCCGCATGCTCATCCAGGGTCACAAAATACTTGGTGGGCTCTGGGATGTCCGTTTGTTTGAGCCATTGTCTGCGATCATTGGTGAGAGGGTTGATGCCGTTGGCGCCCGAGGCCGCTCCCGGGGAGGTGTTGAACAGGCCCATCGACGCGTTCATGGACTGGCTGCGCAGTCGTTCCTTCCAACCGGCCTTCTTCTGGGTTGCGTCGAGATAATTGTCCGCCGGGCACTTGTAGATCTTGAGCGCGGCCGCGGAATAAGGCGCGAGCACTCCGTTTTGGACGAGGGTCACGTTGGTGATCTCGCTGTTCAAGGACCAGTCCATGACGTTGTTCACCCAGTTCGCATAGAGTTTTCTGGCGACGGTCTCGCGAGTTTCATTGACACCGAAATTATTAGCCAAGCCCTCCTGGAAATCCCCTGAATACAAATGCCAGGCTTGCATAAGCTGGCGTCCATTGTTCAGGCAGGAGATTCCTTGGGCTTTGGTCTTCGCTTTGGCCAGGGCGGGCAGGAGCATCCCAGCCAGGATGGCGATGATCGCGATCACCACCAACAGTTCGATGAGTGTAAACGCTTGGCGCTTTGAGCTAACCAAAAAGAAGGGAGTTCTCATAAGCTTTTGAAATTGATTTTGTTCCAAGCTTGCCTCCCGAAGGGCTTCTTTGCAAGCCATTGGCGAAAATATGATCTGGCGCGATTTTGCTCCGCGCCTCGAATCCCTCAACCCACCCTTTCCTTGGGTTTTCGGAACGGGAAGCTCAAGCAAGCCCACCACAGAGCCAGCCTCCGGGCGGCGGGCCTTTTGACCGCGGGGTGTTGTCGCTCTTCGGTTGTTCATCGTGAATAATCCTTCGCCAAGGTTCCAGAAGGTCGCACTTAGGGTCCGTGCAAAAATAAATTCGGGCTTTGCTGGCGGAATCATGACATTATGGCGAGGCACGAATGAGGAGCATCCCTCCCGGTCTGTGACGAATGAGTAACAAAGCCACAATGTCATGAGGCCCCAGCCCTCCGGGGCGGGGCGGTGCCAGGCCCTCTGCCGCGTTGCTCGCCTGCCTGCCGTAGCCGCCACGGCGCAGGCAGGTCAGTTACAGCCCCACCTTGGGGGACCCGCCTTCGCCGAGGCTTCGGCGGGGCGGGTGCGCCCCTGTCCTCCGAAGCCTTGGCGGAGGAGGG
>SYMW01000075.1 GCA_005805305.1 Verrucomicrobiales bacterium | reverse complement strand
GCGCGGTGGCGACGGTGCATTGCCATCCTCCATACAGCACGGGTTTTGCCGTTGCCGGAATGGAGCCGCCGACCTGCATGATTCCGGAGTATGAAGTTTTTTCGTCTGTGGCGATCGCGCCGTATCGAACGCCGGGGACTCCTGAAATGGGAAAACTGGTGGCGGAACTTGTGGATAAGCACAACACCATCCTGATGGCGAACCACGGGGTGGTGTCGTGGAGTCACAACAACGTGGAAGACGCCTATTTCAAGATGGAAATCTTGGAGGCGTATTGCAGGACCGTGCTGGTTGCGGCTCAACTGGGGAAGCCGGCGCAAACGATGACTCCCGCTCAATTGCAAGATCTGCTAAAGATCAAGCAAAGCCTGGGGATTCCTGACCCTCGGATAGGTTTGAAGGAATGTGAGTTGTGCGACAACGACGAATGGCGGCCTGGAGTGGTTTGCGCGGTGGAGGGGAAAAGGGAGACCCCTGCGGCGTTAGACCCGGAGGCCGAGAAGACGGTTCAGTTAATCACGGACCAGATCATGGCCCGGATGAATCAGCGATCACAATAGTGTAGCGTGAAACGAGCAGGCCTATGAAAGTGACCATTATTGGGGGCGGCGGACGGGTTGGATCTTGCGCTGCGTTCGCTCTGCAGTGCGCGGGGTTGGTCGCAGATCTTCAGATTCTGGATGCCAACAAAGATTTAGGGGAAGGAGAGGCTCTGGACTTGCTCCACGGGAGCGCGTTGGCCGGAGATCAGCGTATTTACTCGGGGGGCTACACCCGCGCCGCGGACAGCGATTTGTTTTTGATCACGGCTGGTTTGCGGAGAAAACCGGATGAATCACGGCTGGACTTGATCAACCGCAACGTGGCTCTTTTTCTGCAGATTCTGGACAGCATGAGATCGGCGGGCATCAGGCAAGACGCTCATGTTTTCGTTGTTTCAAATCCAGTGGATATCCTCACGCAACTGGCGGTTCGCCGGCTTGGTCTGCCCTGGAACCAAGTTTACGGATTGGGAACGATGCTGGACACTTCGCGATTCAGCTCATTTATCGCCGAGGCGCTGAAGCTTGCGCCGACGCAAGTGAAGGCCTTAATCCTGGGTGAGCACGGGGATTCGATGGTTCCCGTATGGTCGAGCGCGACCGTGAACGGATTGCCGTTGACGGGCATCCCCGAGTGCACTCCGAGTTTTCAGAACAGCCTGTTCGAAAGAACCAAAGGCAGCGGCGCCGAGGTGATCAAGAAGAAGGGTGGGGCCGGGTGGGCGGTTGGCATCGCGATACGCGACGTGATCCACGCCGTTCTATTGAACAAGAGGGCTTTGATGCCAGTGTCGTCCTTGGTTCAGGGGCCTTACGAGATCCGAGATATTTGTATCAGCGTGCCGTCCATCATCGGCCGCAGAGGGGTGGAGAAGCATGTGGAGATCAAGCTTTGGCCGAAGGAATTGATGGGTTTGCAGCAATCGGCCAAGGCATTGGGCGAGACCTTAGGGAAGGTGAAGGTTTGAGCCGAAACCTGTCGACATGAGAAGTCTGGACGCCAAGCTTGATAGTATCCGGAACCAACCGGAGTCGAAGGCATTCATCATCGCCGATGCAAAGGACGCGGACATGGCGTTTGGCGTTCGTGCTCCGGGTCCGAGGAGTTATCTGTCGACTCGAGGGGAGCGGCCCGCGAAGTTTTCCCCAGAAGTGTGGTCAAGAAACGAGTTTGGTTACCGGAACCTGCCCGAGTTCCTGGACATCATTCGAGAAGTCGTTGGGCAGGGGATTGTGGATATCATGTTGATGTCCGCCTACGTCAATGAACAACTCACCATCAAGGAAGGGTTGTTCAAAGGTTCTGCGGTCACACCCGCGGCGCGGGCAAACGACACAACCGATGTCTGGGCGGTGAGGCACGGATGTTATACCAAGGAGCCCGCGCAAACCTTTAGAAGCGCGAGCATCGATCAAATCCAATGTGGGCGAGTGGAGTGTGAGCGGGGGGGCGCGGAGTACGCGGGGGCTAATCTTGGCCTTTATTCGGTGACGTTTGTGAACGAGCTAGGCCAGGACCGGGAGACCCTTCGGGCGTTCAAGGAATTCCGAGAAGAAGCGGAGCGGAAGCAATTTCGATATTTTCTCGAAGTTTTCGATCCCAACGTTGGCAGCGGCATTCCGCCGGAAAAGCTCGGCGAGTTCATCAACGACAACATACTTCGCACGTTGGCGGGTGTTCCTGAAGGCGGGCGGCCGTTGTTTTTGAAGATTGCCTATCATGGAGCCCGGGCGATGGAGGAGTTGGCGCAGTACGATCCGAATCTTGTGGTGGGGATTTTGGGCGGCAGTGCGGGAACCACTTATGACGCGTTCAAACTCATTCACGACGCTCAAAAGTATGGCGCTCGGGTGGCCTTGTTTGGCCGGAAGATCAACCATGCGGAACATCAGCTTGCATTTATCGAGATGCTTCGGTTGGTGACAGACAGGAGAATTTCGCCCGAGGAAGCAGTTCGGGCTTATCATGGGGTGTTGCAATCGAAAGGGATCAAGCCACACCGGCCATTGGATGAAGATCTGAAGCTAACGGATCAATCCATGAGCTACGGTGGGGATGCGCGGCGGAGTGCCGTCGAAGTTCGCGGCAATCCTTTGGCGCGGGAGGCCAGTTCTCGGGGCAAGAAAGAGGAGGATCAGGGGAAGTCATCGACCCCTATTGTGGGGCTGCTTAGGGGCAAGGCGGCTCCCCATGCGGATCGCCCGGTGAATTGGCCGGTTTTGGAGAGCGGCGCGCCGGATTTTGCTTCTATGACTTCGAAACAAAGACTCGCGTACGACGCCGACCGGTTAAGTCGGCGATACGGTTAGCGGTTTTTTTTCTTCGTTGCGGAGAAGATCAAATTTAAGGACAGCGGAACCAAACGGCCTTGGGCGGGCCCAAGTTCGGCCATCATCAGGAGACGGCGCCAAAGCCTGAAAAATTTGAGAGCCCACCAATGACGCGACGAGGGGCTTGGCACCCAAACGTTTGGAGGGCGCGTGATGTACTCGACCTCCTGGATCAGGATGTTTTCGAAGCCGGCATTAAAGAGAAGGAAGTCAAGGCTGTGTTCCGTAAAGCTGGAGTGGTGTGTGAAGCAAATATAACGGCTCCGCAAGGCGAGACTGGAGCTGGCGTTTGGAACGGTTCCGATGAGAGGCGCGCCCGGCTTCAGCGATTCAAGCATCACATGAGTGAAATCCAGTTGCTCCGCCACCGGAACGTGCTCGATCAGATCCAGGGCGAGAATGGTGTCGAATGAGTCTTTGGACCCGGAGAGCCACGCCGCGGTATCGGCGGTTTGAACTACGTCGAGCCCGTGCCTCAGGCAGTATTCGGCTTGTTTCGCATCGCTGTCGCATCCGGAGACATTGTTGTAGCCGAGCTGTTTCAAAGCCATGAGGGCGAAACCCATGCCGCAGCCGATATCGAGGATCTTGGATTCTTTGTCTTCCGGCAAGAGGGGGCGAAGGATCCGCCGGAAGTAGGCGGTCATAGCGGCGAGATGCTCCGGCGTATCTGAATGGAAACGGAGATAAATCCTGCTGTAATCGATTTGGATCATGAGATTCCTTGGTCACTTTCCAGTTCGCGCGACTGGATGTTCCGCCATGGCTATCAAGTTGAGAGAGAGAGGCACGGAACGGCCTTGGGCGGGCCCCAATTCGGCCATCATCTCGAGTCTTCTCCAGGCGCGAAGGCACTTGAACAGCCACCAGTGACGGACGCCACCCAAGGGAAGCCAAGCGCGTTTTGGTCGTTCGAGAAATTCTTCCGGATGGATCTCGATCTTGTTAAACCCGCCGTTGAAGAGCAGGAAATCCAAGCTGTGTTCTGAGAAGCTGTTGTGGTGGGTCCAGTCGTTGTACCTCCAGCGCTCGCCAATCGCGGAGTTGGCATTGGGCACCGAACACACAAATCTCCCAGTGGGTTTCAGTGCTGCCGACACGGCCGAGACCACGTTCAAGACGATATCACGGGGGATGTGTTCAAGAACATCGAGCGACAGAATGCAATCAAACTGTCCGGTGAGGCTTTGCAAATGCTGGATCGTCTCGTGATTAGGGACGACGCAAGTATTCAGTCCCGCCTGTTCGCACGCTCGAATTTGGCCTTCATCGCAGTCGAACCCTTGCACCTTCGAGAACCCAAGAGATTGGAGTGTGGAGAGAGCGAAACCCATGCCGCAGCCCACGTCGAGGATCCTTGCATCACGGTGTTCGGGGACGAAAGGGGAGAGGAGGCGTCGGTACATTTCGACCATTCGCTGCCGGTGTTCGGGCGTGTTTTGGTGCCATTTGAGATAGTATCTGGTGTAATCAATCTTCATCGTGAGCACGGAGGGCTCTGAAAACACTACCCAATCTGAAAGGAATCAGGAAAGCCTTGAGTTGCCAAGCGGCGCAGGGGCGAATGGGCTTGAAGAGAAACGACGTGAGGAACCCGGCGACGGAAGCCCCAGCAAGACCTGCGAGCGCCGCGCCGGAAATGCCGAGATGGGGCATCAGGAACAAAGAAAGAGCCACATTGACAGCGATGCCCAAGGAAGCGGTGAGCGTGTGATAGACATTCAGATTTTCGAGGAGGAAGTATTGAGCTCGCACAGCGCCGCTAAAGAAGATGGGGGCTCCGAGCGACTGGATGATGAGAACTGGCACCGCCTGGGAATAGGCGTCGCCGAAAAGGCCGGTTATAAGGATTGGGGCCGCGCAGGCGACCCCTGCCGCGACGAGGTAGCCCGCGCCCGTGAGGGCATCGAAAACAGTTTGCAACCGCGCCTCAAATTTCTGCGGCGAGGTTTTGCGTTCTTCGACAAGCAGAGGATATATGGATGAGAGGACGAAGGCGGGGATGAAGCTCCAGGCTTCGGTGATTTGGGAAGCGGTATTGTAGACTCCAAGGCTGCTGTAGCCGAAAAAAGTTCGAACCAGGAGTTGCTCAAGGCGCATGTAGAGAGTGACCAATAATCCTGAGACGACGAGTGGCCAAGAATCTCGGATGAGGTCTCGGGCCAGACGAGGGCAAAAATTCCAATTTGTGAAGGTTTGCCCGCGCAGTCGAAAAACGATCACTACGGCCAGAGAGTTCAAGAACGCTTCGGCCAGGCAGGCCCAAGCGAACCAAATCAGGGGTGCTTCTAGAAATACCAGCACAGCTTTGAGAGCCGCTCCGAGGATCACCGCGACGGTTCTTCCGAGCACTGGAAATTTCGACTGGATATTTTTTTGGAACCACAAGTCGGTGATCTCGAATGCTTGAGGAAAGAAAGAGGAGGCGATCACGAGGAAAAGAGGGAGAAGGGGCTGCGTGGCTGGATCCAGCGCCGCGGCACTGGCGACTAACAGGAAGGCGGCAAATGCTCCAGCTAAGCGGAGCACCAATCCGGTGCCCAGCACGGTGGCGCTTTTCTCGGGTGCTCTGACCAACTCCCTAATCAGGATCCCGTCGAGGCCCATATTGGCCACCGCGCCAAACATGCCCGTGAGAATCAGCGTGTAGCTGAGGGCGCCGTAATGTTTGGCGCCCAGGTAACGGGCGATGAGGGCGATCGCGACCAGGCTTGCCACTTTTGTGACCACGCGGTTGACGACCAGCCAAGCGACGTTGGATCCTATTCGTTGGAGGTTGGTCCTGAACATCGGGCTAGATCGAGAGGGCGCTCCGCCGACAGGATGGTTATTTTTGACTCACGGAGACGGGGTCAAATCCCCTCGGCAATTGGCGGAGGAGGCTCGATTGGGATGCTTGATTCGAGGTGGAGTTGGGATTTTCCGCCGGAAAGAATCTTGTAATTGCGGATTTGGAAAGAAACTTGAACCCCGTCTTCAAGCTCCCGATGGGCATACTCCTCCTTCGTCATGCGCGCGCGAATCGTCAACCCGGAGGGTAATTCGAATTCGAGACGGAGCATAATTCCTAAGAAAAACGTGTGACGAAGCGTGGCTTTGTAGCGGAACTCGTTGGGATCTGCTGAGACTTGAACCGCGTAAGGACGGAAACCGATGCGAATCTTGGCGCCATCCGATGACTCTGGCGCGGGGAATTCCAGCTCGCCAATCCTGGCGATTCCCCTGAGCACTTCGAGTTCCAGAACGTTCATGACACCAATGAAACGGGCGACGAACTCGTTGGCCGGCTGTTCATAAACCTCCCTGGGAGTGCCCATCTGCTCGAGATGACCGCGTGAGAAGATCACGATTCTGTTCGAGACTTCCATCGCTTCTTCCTGGTCGTGTGTCACAAAAATCGTGGTGACTTTGAGGTCGTGATGGAGACGCACGAGCCATTCGCGAAGATCTTGACGAATTCGGGCGTCGACCGCTCCGAAGGGCTCGTCGAGGAGGAGCACGCTGGGTTTGGGCGACAGCGCCCGAGCGATGGCAACGCGCTGGCGCTGGCCTCCAGAAAGTTGATGGGGATACCGCTTTTCGAGATCCTCGAGACCGAAAAGGGTCAACAGTTCCATAACTCTGTTTTGGATGTCGCCAGCACGCCACTTTTTGATCTTCAGTCCAAAGGCGATGTTCTTGAACACCGTCATGTTTTTGAAGAGAGCGTAATTCTGAAATACGAAGCCGATGTTCCGCTTTTGGATCGAGAGATCGTTCACGCGATTTCCGCGGATCAACACATCCCCTCCCGTCGGCGTCTCGAGTCCCGCGATCATTCGGAGCACGGTTGTTTTCCCACCTCCGCTCGGACCCAGCAGGGCGAGGAGTTCTCCTTCCTCCACACTGAAGGAAACTCCACTCACAGCGGTCACTTCCCCGAACGATTTGCTCACGTTGCGCAGCTCTATGCTCATGAATCAAGAAATGGTCCGTGTAATCGCCAGGGGATCAAAGTCGAACGGCGGGGTTGTCGAAAACGGACATGAACGAAGCGCGGTTCGCTTGAATTTCTGGCAGCCAGGTTGAACCTTAAAACGGTGGTTGAACATCGTGGAGATTCGCAAGAGCCTGGATGAGAAAATTTTGACGAATTGCGAGGCATATCCCGCGTGGATCTGGTGAGTGATTCGGAAAGACTTTATCGCCAGGATCTTGAGAAGATTCACCCGGAGCCACTGCCCTGTTAAGGTTGAAATGACTGCGGAGGCTGGGTCACGAGTCAGGTGCCGCCTGGTTTTTCGTCTCCGGGCGGAGGGGTTTTGAGGGCCTGTTTGTAATCGTGTTCAATTTTCATTTCCAGCGCGGTTTTGAGAGCGAGTGTGGCCAAAGCCAGCAGGGCGAGCAAGCTTGCCACGGCAAAGGCTGCTTGCCCATTATACTCATTGTAAAGCTTCTCGACGCGAAGAGGGATGGTGTCGGTTAACCCAGCAATATTGCCGGACACGACCGATACCGCTCCAAACTCTCCCATCGCCCGGGCATTGCAAAGAATGACCCCATAGAGCAAGCCCCATTTAACGGACGGCAGCGTGACATGCCAAAAAGTCTGCCATCCACTCGCCCCGAGAGTTAGTGCCGCTTGTTCCTGTTCCACGCCCTGGGCTTGCATTATTGGGATCAACTCCCGGGCGATGAATGGGAAAGTCACGAAAATGGTGGCCAGCACAATACCGGGAAGTGCGAAGATGATGCGGATGTCGTGGGATTCCAGAATGGGACCAAAAAGGCCTTTGGAGCCGAACAACAGAACAAACATGAGACCGGAAACGACGGGGGAAATCGAGAAGGGGAGATCAATCAACGTGATGAGGAATGATTTCCCTCGAAACTCAAATTTCGCAATGGCCCAACTCGCGGCGACTCCGAATATCAAGTTCACAGGAACGGCTATCGCGGCTGCAGCGAGCGTCAATCGAATCGCAGCCAGTGTGTCGGGTTCGATCAGGGCGGCCCAGAACGGCTTTAATCCTTTGGAAAATGCCTGAACTAACACGTTGACCAGAGGCAACAACAGGAAAACGGCGGCGAAACTCAAAGCAAGGCCGATGAGAATAAACCGAACCCAGGCGGGATCCTCCACTGCCCGAGTGGACGCGGCATGGGTCTTTCCGAAATGGGTTGAAGCTTTAGCAGCCATTTGCGGATGTCAGGAGTGAAACCGGCTGGCCCAGCCCTCGAGCCAATTGATGGCGGCGAGCAGAATGAGCGAAAAAAAGAGGAGAACCGTCGCAATCGCCACAGCGCCGAGGTAATCGTATTCTTCCAGTCGCGTGACAATTAAGAAAGGGGCGATCTCTGTCTTGAAAGGCATGTTACCGGAAATGAACACGATCGAGCCATACTCCCCGATGGCGCGCGCAAACGCGAGAGCGAAGCCTGTGAGCATTGTAGGGACCAGCGTTGGCAGAATCACACTCCAAAAGGTGCGCATCCGTCCAGCGCCCAGCGAGGCCGAGGCTTCTTCGACATCCGTATCGATTGTTTCGAGGATTGGCTGGAGCGTGCGAACCGCGAAAGGCAGTCCCACGAATGTCAGAGCGATGACGACCCCGAGGGGAGTGAATGCTCCCTTAATGCCGAGAGGGGATAGAAATTGACCAAGCCATCCTTGATCGGCGAACAAGTGAGCCAGTGTGAGTCCCGCGACGGCAGTGGGCAGTGCGAACGGAAAATCCACGAGTGCATCGATGAATCGCCTTCCGGGAAACTCGTAACGAACGAGCACCCATGCAAGGAGGGCTCCGAAGAGGGCATTGGCTAGGGCCGCGACTAGAGAAGCGCCAAAAGTGAGTTTGTAGGCCGCGAGCGCTCTGTCTGCCGTCACCAACCTCCAAAACTCTTGCCAGGAAAGTTCCAAGACATTCAAAAGAAGACAAGCGATTGGAAGCAGCACGATGATGCTTAAGCTGAAAATCGTGACCCCCATCGCCAGATTAAAACCGGGAAGCGCGCTGGTGGATTGTTTGCGGTGCGCCGTCGAGTTAGTCATGAGGCGCCGTCGTTGAATGAAATCCACCCGATAGACGGGGTTGCTGCTAACCTGACTTGAGACATGCGTTGAGACATGCTTTGACCGGTACGAACGATGGTGCGGTTATGATGCTGACGAACGACGCGACGAATTCAAGCGCGGACTCGAGCGAAATCAATCCTCAATAGTGAGTGCGTTGGTTCACGCGTCGTCATGGCACCGGAGTAAACCTTAAAACGGCAGTTGCCCCGGTTGAATCTTCGCAAAATCCTGGCGATAAAGATTTTCAAAATCACACGCCAGATCTATCAGGGATATGCCTCGCTCTTCGTTAAACTTGTATCATCCAGGATGTTGCGAACCTGCACGATGTTCAATTGCCAGAAAAAGAGACCGAAAAAATCGCGAATCCTATTTATGACAGCGACCTTAAAGTGAAACTCGACTATGTCAATAGAGATTCCAATGTTTAATGAGATGATGTGCTTCGAGCCCTTGTTCAGAGCGGGCAAGGCGCCGGTGGTGAGTGGGATGGTTGGATGGTATGGTGGGTTGGCGAACCAAACGTTTTGTAACCCGGTGAGGTGAGTTCCAGTCGTTAACTTAGATTCTTCCTCACATTTTTCATGAAAACTTTTTCTAGATATTACTGGTGCTCGTTGGCCTCCGCGGTTTTGGTTGCGGGCAGCATCCATGGAGCGTCCCTGACCGAAGGGATGAAGGAAGGGGCGCTGGCGTTGAGGTCCGCGGGACCGCTGGCTTTTGGACCTGGGGGATTGCTCTTTGTGGCTGACTCCAAAGCGGCTGCCCTCGTTGCGATCGCCACTGGAGACACCGGCGCGGCGCCGGCGAAGAAGACTTTGAAGGTCGAAGGGATCAATCAAAAGATAGCCGCGTTGCTTGGGGTGACATCAGATCAGATTTTGATCAACGATATGGCGGTCAACCCCGTCTCGCAAAATGCTTATCTCGCGGTATCGCGTGGGCGCGGAACCGATATGACACCCGTTTTAGTCAAGGTCAACCCTGACGGCCGGTTGGAGGTGATGGGGTTGGAGAAAGTAAAGTTCAGCCGGGCTGAACTGCCCGACGCCCCTGTTGATGGAGTGGTCGGACAAGGAAATCGGCAGAGCAATCCCCGGAATGAAACCATTACGGATGTCGCATTCTTGGAGGATCGAGTGCTCGTCGCCGGTCTTTCTAATGAGGAGTTCTCCTCGACGCTTCGAGCCATACCTTTCCCTTTTAAGAATGTCGAGAAGGGGACCAGCGTGGAGATGTATCATGGGGCGCACGGTCGTTTTGAGACACGTTCACCGATCCGAACATTCGTGCCCTTCAAGGTCGGCAATCAACTTCAGTTGCTGGCGGCTTACACGTGCACCCCTTTGGTGCAATTTCCGATAAGCGAGTTGGTTCCCGGGGCCAAGATCAAAGGCAAGACCGTCGCGGAGCTTGGCAATCGGAATCGGCCCTTGGATATGATTGTTTATCAGCAGGGAGGAAAAGATTACCTGCTCTTGGCCAACAGCAGCAGGGGGTTGATGAAGATCGCCACGGATCAGATCGAGAAAACGGATAGCATTTCCACTCCGGTGCCTGATGGCGGCAAGAGCGGGATGGTTTACGAGACGATTGCCAGCGGGACGGGAATTGAGCAACTGGACCGTTTCGACGGCAGCCACGCGTTGGTCCTGCGGCGGACTGAAGCCGGGGTATTGAGCTTGGAATCCATGACGCTGCCGTGAGGTGGTTTATTGCCGTGCCTTCGCTGCAGCCGCTTCGACGGTTGAGTTGGCTGTTGATAACTTTGGCTGAGGTTGTCTGGTGTTCTTGTTGGGCGCAACCCTTCGCCTCTTCCTATTCGATTACATGGAACAAACTCTCTCCGGACAAGCGAACGGTTGAGGTTGAGGCTTCGGGGTTGCCTTCGAAAACCTTGGAGCGGCTTCGTCGAACGACGCCGTCAACTAGCGAATGGCAACAGGTTTTGTCGGTCTTCGTGGAGCATCCCGATCCGATGGATGAATTGGGGCTGCCTCCGGTGGTTGGGACCTACAAGGTTGGTCGGGCTTCCATTTATTTCAGACCTTCTTATCCTCTTCAGCCGGGGGTGGTTTATCGGGCGGAATTGAGGGCTCCGGGACTGAAACCGGATGGAGTTGGGAGCCGGGAATTGCCGTTTTGCTCGACGATGAAAGTACCGCGCGCTGCATTGGTCCCGACGACCATGGTTCGGGAAGTGCGTCCGACATCGGATGAGCTTCCGGAGAATCTCCTCAAATTTTACATTCAGTTTTCGGGTCCCATGAGCCGAGGGGATATCTATGAGCATATTCATTTGCGAACAGCGGCAGGCGCCAAAGTTGAAGATCCGTTCCTGGAGATCGATGAGGAACTTTGGGATCCGTCCGAATCTCGATTAACCCTGTTTATCGATCCGGGTAGGATCAAGCGAGGCGTCCAGCCACTAGATGAGGTGGGGCCCGCTTTGGAGATCGGAAAGCGTTACATTTTGAGGATTGACCGCGATCTTCAGGATGGATCTGGCCAACCGTTGATGGCTTCGTTCGACAAATCATTTGTGGTCGGTCCTCCGGATCGAGATCCTCCTGATCCTGTTCGCTGGGAGGTTCGGGCGCCAGTGCGAGGCACTCAGAACGCGTTGAGCGTGCTTTTTTTCGAGTCGATGGATCATGCCTTGGCGTCGCGAATGATTCGCGTGACTGACGAATCAGGGGCTCCTATTTCAGGGAGGTCCGAACTGGCGGATCAGGAGCGGCGGTGGCATTTTTTTCCAACAACACGGTGGCCGTCCGGGCGGATGAAAATACAGGTGCAGACAGCGATCGAGGACTTGGCCGGCAACAACATTGGCAAGGCTTTTGACGTGGATTTGTTTGAGGGGGTTCAAAAGCGCTTTGTGAACACGACAATCAGCATCCCTTTCGAGGTTCGTTAGCGGAGAGGGAAAGGGGAACGCTTGGACAGGATTCGGGAGGTTTCCATCAGAGCCAGGGGGGCCCAAGCGGATGTTGAGATGCGCTGGGCATAGCTGTCGCCGCCAGGGGGTCGTGTGGATGCATCCCAATCTCCCCGGGGATGTTGCCGCGAAATGAGGAACTCTAGTCCACGCTTGATCATGTGAAGGATCGGCTTGGAATCGGGCGTTTTTGAAAGAGCCAGCAAAGCGAGGGCGATGTCGAATGCCTCAATAGCGAGCAAAGCGATCGCCGCCGGAGACATGGGGTGTGTGACGCCAAAGTAACCTTGAGGTCAAGCGGCGACCTTGATTTTGAGATAATCGGAGTCGTTTAGGCGATTCCAACACTCATCCCAACGGTTTCGCTTCAGGGCGCAACGCAAGGTCAAAATGTTTGAGGCACCGGT
>SYMW01000012.1 GCA_005805305.1 Verrucomicrobiales bacterium | reverse complement strand
CCCGGAGGACCATTTTTTGAGGGGTGGAGGGGGCTGTGACGATGCGGGCGAGGGCCGCCTGTTGCGAGGACGTGAGCGCTAATTCCAGTTTTGGTCTAGCCATGCCGCGATCCTGGCATGAAGGCTGCATGTTAATCAAGGCTTTTATGAGACACTACACTAGGAAGAGAGGATGCTCCAGGTAATTAAGTCCCTCAACCCAAACAAGCATTTCAGATGAAAAAGCTATTCCTCACGCTGATCCTGGCCGCTTTGGCGACCGTTCAGACCAACGCGGCCCTGTTTATGGTGGAATTGTTCACCACTCACGGGCCCACTAGCGGTGATGGCACCCCTTTCTCAGGTCCTGCCGGCACTTATTTTGCGCCATGGATCACGGCTCTCCATCCCTTCACGTCGGCTCCCTCACACATCGCAGCGCCCGCCGGCAGCTTGGGTGACAAATCCTGGTTTCCACTTCCAGCCTTTGGAGCTCGCGTCACTGGGAAATTCTTAGCCCCGGCCCCCGGGTTTTACTCGTTCAGCACTTGGTCTGACGACGGGTCCTCGATGTACATTGATGGGGTTCCCGTGGTTGACAACGATGGTGCCCACGACCCGTTATTTTCTGGAGTGGTTTCCCACTTCCTCACGGCGGGGCCGCACGAGATGGTCATGAATTTCTATGAGGATTTTGGCGGCGCCAGCGCGCTGGAAGGCTACATCGACGGCGCCTTGACTCCTCTCCCAGTTCCGGAGCCTTCCACCTATGTCGCCGGCGCGTTGCTCCTCCTGCCATTCGGCATTAGCTTGCTGCGCGGGAAGCGGGCGACAATGACCACCTAAGAGAACCAAACGGCCCACGCCGTTAGGTTGTTCGAACTTCGGAAAGGCCGGCTTGCATAAGCCGGCCTTTTTGCGTTCCCAAGCTGGATTGCGCGGCCAGCGCCTCCTCGGCCTCGCTGGCGCGGCCCTGGTTCTCGTTGCCGGCGGATTCGTGTTGCGGTTCTTCGTCGTGATTGAGTAAGTGTAGGCAGTTCTAGCCGCAAATTCCCTTCGCACCGCGAGATTTGAGCAGGAGCCATTGTTCGGTAAGGCCGCGTTTGAGGACACACGCCATTTCCACAGACAACTCGTGGGTGCTCCGGAATCGGCCGCACGGAGGAATGGCGGCTTGACAATGAATTGGCACTGCCTATGCCGCGCGTTTATGAACCTGAGTGAACCTGCCCCACCGGCTGACGGAAAGCCGCAGCGCAATCCAACATCAGCCTCGTCAGTCGATGGCGCTCCCGAGACGAAGCCCAGACGGCCCAGGTGGCTTGTTTGGGCGCGTTTGGTGATTTACGGGGGGATCATTCTTTTGTTGGTGGCAATCGCGATTCCCAATTTCGTCAAGGCCAGAACCACGAAATGCAAAAGCGCCTGCATTGCAAATCTAAGGCAGATTGACGGCGCGGTTGAGCAATGGGCGCTGGAGAACAAGAAGCAACCCACAGACACTGTCACGATGACAGATATCCGCGTTTTCATGAAGGTTTCAGCGCTGCCGCAATGCCCTGCTGGTGGAACGTATTCCGTCAGCACAGTGTCCGCCGCACCCTTGTGCACCGGCAATAAGGACGGTGACACAGGGCACCGATTGGAATAGCAGCGGGGGATTTTCCTTCTTTTCTGATCGCGTCGTGCCGCTGCACTTACCTCAGCGGCGTCTTCAACAACCCGCGCAAATTATGTTGCTCCGGCGTGTCGAAGCCTTCAAGCCCGTAAGAGATCGCTTCCGGGTCTTCCCTCCAGCGCCAAGTGCGGAAGATCCGGTCCCACACGGACAGGAATGCGGAGAAGTTTGAGTCCGTCTCCGGCTGGCTGCGCGAGTGATGGACGCGGTGCATATTGGGCGTGACGATGAGCCAGCACAACGCGCGCTCGATGGTTTTTGGAAGCCGGACGTTCGCGTGGTGGAACTGCACGACGGCAAACATCAGCATCTCGTAGAGTGCCAGTTCGCCTAAATGCACACCGAACAAAGCGATCAGCGGCAGTCGCAGCGCGGACGAGAAGACCAGCTCACCCGGATGAAAACGACTGGCGGAAGTTACGTCCACTCGCAGCTCCGAGTGATGCGCCCGGTGGAAAAACCAAAACACCGGCACGGCATGATTGAGCCGGTGCCAGAAATAAGTCCACGCGTCCAGCAGCAGCACGGCCGCTGGCAGGCGCGCCCAGCCCGTCAACCGCAGCCAGTGGAGCAGGCCGAATCCGTTCATCTCCGCCCATGCCGCCGCCATCGCCCAGAGTTTTACGAAGAGCACGGCGATGAGAAGGGTGTTGAGCGCGCCGAGGGCGAGGTTGCGCGCGGCGTGCGCTATCCGGACGCGAGAGTGTCCCCGAAAGAAGCCGAAGAAGGGCCATAGCGTTTCCCAGGAGAGAAACAGCACCAGAAGCGTCATCGAATACCCCGCCCGCGCCGGATCCATGCGCGGCACGAAGTCTTTCACGAGGCTGGTCATCTTGGAAATCGGGAAGCGGTGCTCCGGCTTTAGCATCCCCGCGTAGGTGTCGCTGTAAGGATGCACCAGCGGCGTCGCGCGCCCGCGTTCATCGACGAGCGGCAACCCGGCGTTGGCCCATGCGAAGATGGCGCCTTTCAGGACCGAGACATTCGTGTAGCCCAGCACCAACATCTGGTCCGCGATCTGCGACGAGCGATAGCCCACCGTGCAATAAATGACGGCAGGGCGGCTGGTGTCTAGTGTGCGAAGCAGGGTCTTGGTGCGCTGGGCCGGCTCCACGCGGACCGCGCCGGGCAGATGGCTGACGGCGAACTCCTCCGGCGCACGCACGTCGAGCAACTGCGGCGAGGACCGGCGGGAATCGTTCAACCACTTTTCCAACTGCCGCGGCTCGATCAGGGGGGCACGGGGGAATTCCGCGCGAATTGCCACCACCGTTTGTTCGAGGGTGGGACGAAACGGATTCAGCACGGATGCCACCAGCAGGGTCAGCAATGCGAGGCACAGGGCAACACCGCATTTCTGATGGACGCGTTCGGAACCCACGAAGCGCACTCTGGCTGGAGGTCATCTTGAATTCAACTGGAATTGGCCCCAGTGCGGCTGAGCCGGGCATCCCGAAATTGCTGGCGACCGTCGTGGGGCAAGCCTCCCGTGCCGCCGCGGCCACCGGGAACGGCAATCAGTTGGGAAGGCAACTGGTCAGGGCAGAGTCGGCGCACTGCGCCCCAACCGCCCGCGTCGAAGATCCGCCGCCGCCCTTCGCTTCTCAATGCCGAAGCCTTCTTTCCCCTCTACTTTTGACAACCCGCACCATCTGACCGGCCATGGTCATCGCCGTGGCAACGCTGGCATTCGTCAAGTTTCGCACCGATTCACTGCTCTCCTCGGCCTCATTTTTCAATCACATGGACTGACCGTGTGCCCTAATGAGCGACCTCTGGATCGAAGAATCCACGTGCGGACAGAACGAGAATAGCGGCGGGTTGGACGGATTCCCTTGTCCTAGCTTGAGCAGACCTGATACAGGCTATGGCTATGAAATTTCCCTGGAGCCCCTGTTTTTTTGCGTTGAGCCTGGCGGCTGCCGTGTACGTTCCGGCCGCTGAGCCCGCGGTGTTCAATCCAAAGATTGAACCGGCGTCGGAAGCGCCCGAAAAAGCGATGCGGGCGATGAAGTTGCCAGGCGGTTTTGGGATCGAGTTGTTCGCCGCGGAACCGATGGTGTCGAGTCCGGTGGGGATTGCGGTGGATGAAAAGGGGGCGGTTTACGCGGCGGAGACCTTCCGGCATGGGACGTCGGTGCGGGGGCATTTTGAGTGGCTGGAGGAAGATCTGGCGGCACGGACGGTGGCAGATCGCGTTGCCTTCACACGCCGTCTAGCCCCGGACATCAGACTTTACACCCGGGAACATGAGCGGGTGCGGATGTTGGTGGACACGGATGGGGATGGGCGGGCGGACCGGTCCACGGTGTTTGCGGATGGCTTCAACGACATCGCGACTGGGTTGGGTGCTGACGTGATGGCGCGGCGGGGAAAGATCTATTTTGCGTGCGTGCCGGATTTGTGGGTGCTGGAGGATAGAGATGGGGACGGGCGCGCGGATGAGCGGAAGAGTCTGCATCATGGGTATGGCGTTCATATTGGCTATACGGCCCACGACCTGCACGGATTGGAGATGGGCCCGGACGGCAAGATTTATTTCACGATGGCGGACCGGGGAATGCATGTGGTTCATGAAGGAAAAACGTTTGCTTACCCGGATACCGGCACGGCGCTGCGCTGCAATCCGGACGGATCTGAACTGGAGGTTTTTGCCACTGGGCTGCGCAACCCGCAGGACTTGGCCTTTGATGAATTTGGCAATTTGTTCACCGGTGACAACAACGCGGATGGGGGTGACAAAGCGCGGGTGGTTTACGTCGTGGAGGGCGGGGACAGCGGCTGGCGGATTGGGTATCAGTTTATCTCTCCGGCGATCCGGCCATGGAACGTCGAACGGTTGTGGCATCTCCCATTTTCGGGGCAGGCGGCGTATCTGATTCCGCCCATTGGGCATTTAGCGTCGGGGCCGTCAGGTCTGGAATATTATCCTGGATTGGGATTTGGGGAGGAGTATCGCGGATCGTTTTTTCTTTGTGATTATAGGTATAGCCCCGCGGCGAGCACGCTGTTTCGCTTCACGGTGCAACCCCAAGGCGCGGGGTTTGGAATGGGGTTGATAGAGAGTTTTTTGAAGGGATCCGTGCCGACGGATGTGGAGTTTGGACCTGACGGCTGTTTGTATGTGGCCGAAATGGACGGCGCGCCGCCTTCCGTGAATCGAGGCCGGGTGTATCGGGTGTTTGATCGGGCGCGGCGGACGGAGGCCGCGGTATTGGAAACGAAGGCGCTGTTTGCGGCGGGTTTTGGGTCGAGATCCGAAGCGGAATTGGAAAAATTATTGACGAACGCGGACATGCGCGTTCGGTTGGAAGCGCAATTCGCGCTGGCGGAACGGGGAGCGGCGCCTGTGTTTGCGCGGGTGCTTCGAACCTCTTCGCATCGATTGGCCCGGCTCCATGCGATCTGGGGCGTTGGGCAACTGGCGCGCAAGGCGGCGCCGGCCGTGGCCGTGCTGGCGGGGGGGTTGGACGATCGCGATGCGGAAGTGCGGGCGCAGTCGGCCAAAGTTTTGGGTGAAGCCCGCCACCTTGCGGCGTTCGAGGCGCTGGCGGCGCGCCTGAAAGATGAGAATCCCCGAGTGCGATTTTTCGCGGCGCTGAGTTTGGGCAAACTGGGGCGGACGGAAGCCGTGGGCCCGCTCCTGGGCATGCTGCGGGAGGATGCGGGAAACGATCCATACCTTCGCCACGCGGGCGCGATGGGCCTGGCTGGGACGGGAGCGCCAGAGAAGCTTTTGTCAGCGGTTCGCGGCGCTTCGAGCGCGGAGCGGATGGGCGTGTTGCTGGCATTGCGCCGTCTCGAGCACCCCGGTGTCTCGGAGTTCCTGGGCGACTCGGATCCGCTAATTGTGGTCGAGGCGGCGCGGGCAATTTACGACATGCCGATTGCTCCGTCCCTACCGGCTTTGGCGGGATTATGGAATGGCTCCAAGGGAATCATGGCTGGCGGGGGAGAAGCTAGCATCTCGTTGATGCGCCGCGTCATGAGCGCCAATTACCGGCTGGGCCAGGCGGAACACGCGCACGTTTTAGCCCGCATCGCCAACCATGCGGAGGTGGCCACCGCTTTCCGTGCAGAAGCCATTGATTTGTTGACACGCTGGGCGGCGCCCTCAGGTCGCGATTCCTACCTTGGGATTTGGCGGCCCTTGCCGCCGCGTCCGGGAGAGATTGCTCGGGAAGCGCTTCAGGGGTCGGTGGGAAGCCTGTTGACTCAAACCGCGGAAATTGCGGTTGCGGCGGCGCGGTTTGCCGGTGAGCACCGTATAAACGAAGCCAGCGAGGCGTTATTTGGCACGGTGCAGGCGGCGGAACGTTCGCCGGAACTAAAAGCGGCGGCGTTGCAAGCGCTGGAAAAGCTCGGGAGCAAGCGTTTGACCGAGGCGGTGATGCTGGCGGCGGAAGCGCCCCATGCGGCAGTGCAGGCCGAGGCCAGCCGATTGATCCCAAAGATCGCTCCCGACAAAGCCGTTGAATTATTGGAAAAGTCGTTGGGGAGTTCTTCCATTCGCGTTCAGCAAAGCGCCTTGACGGCGTTGACCACGTTGCCCGTGTCGCGGGCGGATGAGGTGTTGCTCTCTTTTTTTGAAAAGATGGAGAACGGAGAGCTGCGGCCCGAGCTGCATCTGGAGCTGTTGACGGCCATGGAAGGACGGCAAACCTCGGAACTAAAAGCACGGCTGACGACTCGCGCGCGGGGGCTCTCCGCCGCGGATCCGCTGGCGGGGTATAGGGAGACGCTGGCGGGAGGAGACGCAGGCCGGGGACGAAAAGTTTTCTTCGACAAAACAGAAGCGCAATGTGTGCGTTGCCACGTCGTGGGGGGAACAGGAGGCGAAGTCGGCCCCGACTTGTCGGCGCTGGGCCTGCGGGCTAATCGGGAGCAGATATTGGAATCGCTCCTTCATCCGAATCGCACGATTGTTCCAGGGTATGCCAACGTTGAATTAACGCTTAAGAACGAGGAAAGCGTGACGGGAGTATTCAAGAGCGAAGGGGCCGAGGCGATGGAATTGGTGGATCTGAGCGGCAACAAAGTCCGAGTGCCCAAGGACCAAATTGTCGGGCGCCGTGAGGGTCTCTCCTCCATGCCAACAAATATGGCGGAGTTTTTGACCAAGGCCGAGATACGGGACTTAATGGAGTTCCTCGCGAGTTTGGGAGTTCCGAAGAAATAGTCATTTTGAGCTCTCAAAACCAAACGAGCGCTCATTGACGGGTGCTGCCCGTAAAGGGTGTCCCTGTTACCGGGGAACTTGCCCCCCTGTGCAGTGCTTCTTTTCTCAGCTTTATGCACCCCTGAACTGGCCCTCGCCGGCAGAAATCATCTGGCCTGACTGGAACCAAACCTCCCCCCTGCCCTCTCACGAATTTTTGGTGCAACGGGGCTGGAATCGTCTCACTATGCCTCCATGAGCCGCACGTCCTGTTACAGTTTCAAATTCATCGCCGCCTGCCTGGCAGCCGCGTCCAGCTTTGCCTCCTTCACCACGGCGCAGGAGTCGAAAGCAGGGTGGAAAAAACATCTCATCACTCAGCAGGGCCACTGCAATACTGCCGTCGCCATCGATGCCAACGGAGACAGGGCGCTCGATGTCATCGCCAGCTTCAACGGGCGCGTCAGCCTGTTCCTGGCGCCAGGCTGGAAGGAAATTGTCATTCACCGTTTCAATGGCAAAGATGCCGCCGCCATTCACAGCGAGGTGATCGATGCAGATGGAGACGGCGACACGGATTGGGTGGGCGCCCTCTCCCATGCGGCTCCGATCTGGCTGGAAAATCCGGGCCGAGAGGATCTAGGCAAACGCGTCTGGACTCCGCGCATCATCGATCCTGACATCGTCGGCATCCACTGCATCACCCGTGCGGACATTGATAACGACGGCCGGGAGGATCTCATCATCAACAATTTCGAACCCGATAAAGGGCTGAGCGACTCCATCGCCTGGCTCAGCATTCCGAAGCAGCCGCTCACGGCGGAGCGGTGGGATCGCCACATCTTCGCCGACAAGAACGCCCGCGGCGGCAGCCACTACATGGGTGTCGGAGACATTGATGGGGACGGCTGGAAGGAAATCGCGGTGGGGGCCAAGGGTAGTCCCTTCGCCGACGGCAACTGGTTTGCCTTCTGGAAAAATCCCGGAAAAATCGGCGTCAAAGGCCCGTGGAAGAAAGTCATCCTGGCGGAAAATCAGGAGGCGGCGACCAACATTCTGCCGTGCGATGTGAATGGCGATGGCAAGGTGGACTGGATCGCCTCCCGCGGGCACAGCAAAGGGCTGCTATGGTTTGAAAATCCGGGCTGGAAGATCCATGAGATTGATACTGAGATTCGACAGCCTCATTGCCTGACCGTTTTTGATCATGACGGGGACGGCGACACCGATGCCGCGTCCTGCGGATACGAGAGCAAGTGGGTGCGCTGGTATGAAAACAACGGCCAAGGAAAATTCACCATTCATACCCTGGACGACAACCAGGAGAGTTATGATTTACGCACGGTGGACATGGACGGCGATGGCGACGGCGATTTGCTGAACGCAGGTCGTGGGTCGGGGAACGTGGTCTGGTATGAAAACCTGCGGCGCTGAGGACGACGGGATACCGGAGAGGGGAATCATCCCGGCCGATCCGGGCCAGAAAACCATGAGGCCCAAGTGGACAGACTATGAAAACCGACTGGTTCTTCGCTGTTTTCACAGGATACCCTCAGTGAATTCAAGACCAGGACCAGACGCGCAGAAGGGGGCGAGACTCCGTCGAGCCAGGTTTGCTTTCCACCACGCTATCAATCGCCCCAGCGCGTTCCCTTCCGAGGCCCAGACCTCAGAATTTCTGAGGCAATTTGTGAAAACGAATTGATTGTTGGTTCCCTCAAAAGCACCCCTCTCCCCATCGAATGAGGCAAGGGAGCTGGTTGGAGTTAGGATTTCAACCTTAAAACGGCAATTCCACTCATTGGGTGAGCTTAGGAACCGTGCAGAAATTAATTCCGATTTTGGTCGGGAGAAAGTGTGTAGTTCCAGACGGGTAGAACGGAGTGGGTTTTGAGGTTGAGGAGACGCATTTGGGTATTGGAAACCTT
>SYMW01000074.1 GCA_005805305.1 Verrucomicrobiales bacterium | reverse complement strand
GGAGTTCAGAGAAACGATTTGACCGTCGTAGCTGCTTTTCTCTAAGTTGTGGGCCGCATTAACCCTTAACTCGAAAAACGAAAATCTATGAGTTCTATCGTCCCCCTGATTAGTTCCGGTGTCGCGGGCCCACTTGGAGTGTTGCACTTGCCTCGCCTCTGGCAGAAAGCCTCGCTGGAAGCGCGCGGCAAGCTTGCGGCAGGATATCCTGGTTGCGGCAAAGGCTATGATCAAATGGTGCTCGACGCGCTCGGATTGGATCGCGAAGCCACCCTCAAATACATCGCGGGCAACCGCCCTAGCTATATTCAGTTTGAAGCTTGGGTCAGCGCGCAGCCTGGAGTGAAGCTGGGCGCGGCCACGATTGACGGGCTCAACGCGGCCATCCGCGGTTACAACCACACTGACGACACTCGAAAGGGCATCCTGAGCGCCAATGGGCTTCCAGACGACGCCAAGGCGTTCAAAGACGCTGTCAACTTGAACAACCTGGATGACTGGTTCGAGTTCTGGACCGCCGAGCTCAAGTAACACCCGCTGCGCCAAGGGTCGCCGCCTGTTGGCCCGACCCTTCCAAAACAGCCCGGAGCGCGATCTCCGGGCTGTTTGCTTTTCGGCGGGGTCGATAGGAGGAAGGCGGGAAGGGCGGAAAGCACTCCGGCGCTTCCCCACGTAACTTTCATGTGGAGCGCTTGAAGTCATTAGGCGCCATGCTCGCCGCCTCCGTTTCGTCAGAGTTCGTGGCAAACGATCACAAAACTCCGAGTCGAGGCGTGACAACGAGCCAGTTTTCGGGAATGCTTTGCCTCGCAAGAAACGGTTGGATTTAACCATGAGCACTAGCAACACCACGGAATCGAAAGAAGCACCCAAATTGGAAGGCATTGGAACACGGAGCTCCGGGGCGGAACGGGACGCCAGGAACCTCGACACGGATCTGGTCGTTTTCAAAACGACGGCAGGCGACATGGTGGCGGAACTTTGGCCGGATGTGGCGCCTAAAACGGTTCAGAATTTCAAGAACCTCGCCAAGCAGGGATTTTTCGACGGCACCACGTTCCACCGCATTGTCAAAGGTTTCATGATCCAGGGAGGAGATCCCTTGACCAAGGATCCTGCGAACGAAGATCGCTATGGCCAAGGCGGGCCGGGTTACACCATAAAAGATGAGGTGAACCTTAGGAAACACGTTCGGGGAGTGCTTTCCATGGCTCATTCAGGGCGTCCCAACACCGCCGGATCGCAGTTTTTCATCTGTCTTGCCGATGCTTCCTACCTGGACAAGAAATACACCGCTTTCGGCAAGCTGATCAAAGGCGAGGACGTATTGCTAAGGATCGGGGAGACGCCCGTTGGCGCGACCGCGCGAGGCGAAAACAGCAGGCCTCTCAGCCGGGTGGGCATCGAAACGATGAGGATCGTTGCCGCCGCTTCACTCTGATGGATCCCGGACCAGAAGTGGCATCGTTGGAGCGGGACACTGAAATGATTGCCCGGATATTGAGCCAGCTTGGGTGCCCCCCCGAGAAGTGCGTGTCCATGGCCGCCCAGTTGGACAAGCGGGCGAAACAACTGGCGAAGGCCAAAGGCCGAACCTATGAGGAAGCGCTCTCGCATCTGCTGGCGTTGATGCGCGGGGGCTGGGCCGCCACAGCACTCCAGCGGCCGTGAACCGAGCCCCGTCGACGGACATGTTCTCCCCTCTCGTTCTCCCATGGACACGCCAAACCACCAGGTTCTTGGCGGACTTCCGCATTTTTACGATTCGGAGCGACGTCAAAACGTCTCCCCGCACCGGCCACCAGCACGATTTTTTCGTCATCGATTGCCCCAACTGGGTGAATGTGGTGGCCGTCACCACGGATCGCCAACTGGTGATGGTGGAGCAGTTTCGGCACGGAACGGACACCGTGGATTTGGAAATCCCCGGCGGCGTGATCGATCGAACCGACGCGTCTCCTTTGGAAGCTGGAGTGCGGGAATTACGGGAAGAAACAGGTTACGAAGGCAGCGGCGCGCGATTGATAGGAGACATCCGCCCCAATCCCGCCATCATGAGCAACCTGTGCTTCACGCTCCTGGTTGAGGATTGTGAACGCAAACATGCCACACAGCTGGATCACGGGGAGGATATTGCCTGTCGGCTCGTGGACCTCGAGGAAATTCCCCGGCTCGTGGCGCAGGGTGTCATCCGCCATTCCCTCGTTGTCACGGCCCTTTACTTCTACGAATTGCAGCGCCAGCGCTGACCCCAACCGCTGGTGAACGGGGTTTCCCCCCGCCCATTGGGGCGTCTTCACCGAGGCCCTAGGAAAGCCGCATGCACGGCGCGCGTGGCCTGTTCTCCCTTGGACACATGGATCACGACCGAGATCTTGATTTCACTGGTGGAAATCATGTCGATGTTGATCCCCTCGCGGGCAAGCGCCTCGAACATTTTAGCGGCGGCCCCCGAATGACTCCTCATGCCGACGCCCACGATGGAGAGTTTGCAGATCGCCTCATCCGAGAGGAGATCGCCGAACCCGATTTCCTGCTTCAAGCCCCCGATCACATGCGTGGCTTTGAGGAGTTCGGCTTTATCGACGGTGAACGACAAATCCGTTGAGGGCGCACTCGAGCCGTGGCTGATATTCTGGACAATCATATCCACGTTGATCGAGGCGTCGGCCAGGGATTTAAAGATCCTGGCGGCCGTCCCTGGCTTGTCCGGGACACCGATGAGGCTGACTTTTGCTTGGTTCTTATCGAAGCTCACGCCGCGAATCACCACGTCTTCCATGTTAGCGGTTTCTTCTTTCACAATGGTTCCGGGATTGTCCCCGAGGCTCGATCGAACCTCGAAAACGACTTTGAATTTCTTGGCAAACTCCACAGACCGAGACTGCATGACTTTCGAGCCCGAGCTGGCGAGCTCGAGCATTTCATCGTAAGAGATCTCATCCAGTTTGGTGGCGCTGGGCACAATGCGCGGATCGGCGGTGAAAACACCGTCCACGTCGGTGAAAATCTGGCATAGATCAGCCTTCAACGCCGCCGCCAAGGCAATGCCGGTGAGATCCGATCCTCCTCGCCCCAGCGTGGTGATGTCGCCCTTGGAATTCTGCCCCTGAAACCCCGCGACGATGACCACATTGCCGGCATCCAGCAGGGCTTTAATTTGTCTTGGAGTGATGTTCTGAATCTTGGCTTTCGTGTGGACGCCGTCCGTCACGATGCCCGCCTGCGCCCCGGTCATGGACACGGCGGGGATTCCCAAGGCATGAAGGGCGATGGCGGTGAGCGCGATAGTCGTTTGCTCGCCGGTGGCGAGCAGCATGTCCATTTCCCGTTCGCTGGGGAGCGGCATCAACTCCTTGGCCATCCGGATCAAGCTGTCGGTCACGCCGCTCATGGCGGACACCACCACCACGAGCTGGTCCCCCCGGGCATGGTAGGAGGCCACCCTCCGCGCGACATTCTTGATCCGGTCGGTGTTCCCGACGGACGTGCCGCCGTATTTTTGAACAATCAACATGAGGATAGCTTGGAAGAGTTCGACGACGCGGGAATCATTGCTTAAAGACCGATCACTTTCATCACGGCCGCGGTGTTCGCCTGGACGACAACGGGTTGACAGCCGGCGCTCTGGATGGCGGCGTCGGGATCCTTGAGGCCGTGGCCTGTCATCGTGGCGGTGACAACCGAGCCCTGCGGAATGAGGCCATCGCGGACACAGCGGATCAAACCAGCGAGCGGCGCGCCACAGGCGGGCTCGATGAACACACCCTCATGGCGCGCGATCGACCGGTGAGCGCTCAGGATTTCCTCGTCCGTCACTTTTCCAATGTGCCCGCGAGAGGCCGAGGCCGCGTCCATGGCGCCTTGCCAGCTCGCTGGATTTCCGATGCGTATGGCGGTGGCGACGGTTTGCGGATCCGAGACGGGGTGGCCGTCAACCAGAGGGGCGGCGCCCGCCGCTTGAAACCCAAACATCCGCGGCAGCCGATCCGTTCTCCCGGCGGCGTGGTACTCCCGAAATCCTCTCCAATAAGCGGTGATGTTCCCCGCGTTGCCAACAGGCAAAAAATGAAAATCAGGGGCACGGCCCAGGACATCGCAGATTTCAAACGCGGCGGTTTTCTGCCCTTCGATTCGGACGGGGTTGATGCTATTGACCACTTCGATTTCCGCGGTTTCCCCCAGTTCGCGAACGATGCGAAGGGCAGCGTCGAAATTGCCTTCCACGGCGATCGTGGTGGCGCCATGCATGAGGGCCTGGGCCAGCTTGCCCATGGCGATCTTTCCATTGGGCAGGATCACCACGCATTTCATCCCCGCCCGGGCGGCATAGGCCGCGGCGGAGGCGGAGGTGTTGCCGGTGCTGGCGCAAATCACGACCTTGGCGCCGCGCTCCAGAGCCTTCGAGAGGGCAAGCGTCATCCCCCGATCCTTGAAGGAGCACGTTGGATTGAGGCCCTCGTACTTGAGGTAGAGATCGAATTCGCCGCCGATGGCTCTCACGAAATTGTCAGCCTTGATGAGAGGCGTGTTGCCTTCGTTCAAGGTGATCACGGGCGTGGCGTCCGTCACGGGAAGATACGCGGCGTAAGTTTGGATGACGCCACCCCAGGCGGCCGCCCTCGAAGCTGTAGTTTCTAGTGCTCTCATCAAAATAGTTCCACAGGTATCATCACTGGAGGCGCTTTGACCACCGCCAGCCTCCCGATCTGCGACAACGCTTGAGTCATCGCGGCGTGCCGCGCGTCGTGGATCATCAGAATCAGCGGCACGCTTTCACCCTCGTGCCCCTCGGGTTGGATCACAGACGAAATCCCGATCTTTGCCCTGCCCAAAAGGAGCGCGATTTTGGCGAGAGTTCCAGGCTTGTCAACGACGCTGAGACGGACGTAGTAAGGGAAAACCGCCTCTTTGTAAGGCAAGACGCCTCCGTGGTGTTCGTGCGCCACGAACGGAGGAAGACGCCCTTGAAGGCCGACTCGAAGGTCCGAAGCCGCGTCCGCCAAATCGCTCAGGACCGCGCTGGCGGTGGCGTCCTGCCCCGCGCCGCGGCCATACAGGAGGGTGTCTCCGGCCACGTCGCCGCGGACCAGAACCGCGTTGAAGACATGGTTCACGCTGGCAAGGACATGCGCATTGGGAACCAGTGTGGGGCTTACGGAAACGTGGATTCTGAAGCGGTCTCTCACCCCTTTCTCAATGTCCCCTTGCTTTACCTTGGCCAGCAGCTTGATCGTGTACCCGAGTTGGGTGGCAAACTGGATGTCCAGTTTGGTGATGTGCCTGATGCCCAGGGTGGCTATCTGCTCCGGCCTGATCCAAAACCCGTGGGCGAGGGAGGCCAGAATGCCCGCCTTCTGCGCCGCGTCATGGCCGTCGATGTCCAGCGAAGGGTCGGCCTCCGCGTAACCCAGGCGCTGCGCCTCCTCAAGAGCCTCCTGGAAATCCAGACCCTCCAGCTTCATGCGCGTCAGGATGTAGTTGGATGTGCCGTTGAGAATTCCGTAGAGGTGGGTGATGCGGTTGCCGATAAGTCCTTCTCGAAGAACTTTGATGATCGGTATGCCTCCCGCGACACTGGCCTCGTAGTAGAGGTTCGCCTGCCGGCGGCGGGCCAGGGCAAATAACTCTTCGCCGTGGGCGGATAGGAGCGCCTTGTTCGCGGTGACGACCGGCTTCCGAAGTTCCAAGGCCCGGCGCACGACCTGTCGAGCCGTCGTGGTTCCTCCCATCAATTCCACCACCAACTGGATTGAAGGATCCTCGACCGCCGCTTTCCAGTCCGTTCCCAAGAGATCTTGAGGGATCGGCACGGGACGAGTCTTCTTCACATCTCTGACAACCACCCGGCCGACGCGAAAATCGAAGCCGGCGCGCGAACACAGCAGAGATCCGTTCCGCTGGAGCGCTTGAAACACCCCGCCGCCGACGGTGCCGCCGCCAATGATCCCAAGGGTCACCATTTCCATAACATCAAAGACGAGGAGAGTGCCGAGCTCGATGCCTGGCGACAATTCCTAAATATTTGATGGCATCCGGGATGGTTTTTAGTATAGTCGGCGCCGACCTTGTGCGATCCAAACGATCAGACAAATTGAGATGGTTTTTGAGGAAGCCAGGGGAGTCCCGTGCCTGAGGCCTTATGACCGATGAGAGTCGGAGAGCACGCGAAAAGGACTCTCTTGCACCCAGTGGCGAGAAGCCGGGGGGCGGCCCCCATGTGCTGCGCGATGAACTCCTGCGCTTGTCTCTCCCTTCAACCTACGAGGATCCCCAAAAGCGGTATGCCTGGGCCGCCTCCGTCAGCTATCTGATTTTATTGCTCGGTGTTACAGGCATGCAACACCCCGAGCGCCCCGCGCCACCCCCGCCTCCGCCCCCTGTTTTCATGCCCGTTGAAACGTTCGTGCCCCAGAGCACGGAGTCCCTCCCTCCAGAGCCGGAACCCGAGCCACTCGAGAAGCCGCCCGATCCTGACGAACCGCTCCCAGAGCCCCCCACAGTGGCCGCTCCCGAGCCGACTTCGGTCGCCGCCCTCACTCCGGCGGTCCAGTTTTCCATCCCAGTCGATGGGCCGGTGAAGGTCGTAGCCGTAGAGCGCGCGGAGCCTGGCCCCCCCGCGGTCAAACCCGCGCCCGTGGTCGCCGGTCCTCCGCGGCCCAGCGGACCGACAGTGTTTAGGCGCAGCCGGGGCGGATCCACCGACGGGGGCTCGTACCCGGAGCCGGACTATCCCAAGGAAGCGCTCAGGCTGAAGCAGCAAGGAACCGCCACGCTCCTCGTGTTGATCGACGCCGACGGCGCGGCCATCAGCAGCAAGCTGCATCAAACATCCGGATCCGAGGTCCTCGACAAGCACACGGTTCTCTTCGTGAAAAAGCGTTGGAAATGGCCGCCGGGCGAACCGAGGCAATACTACGTTCCTGTGGAGTACCGGCTCCAGTGATTCCGAAAGCACTTCCCAAAACAGAGTTCGATGCAACCCGTTTCGACACCCCACCCTCTATTCAACCAATAGCTCTATGATGCTTGCCAATATAATCGTCAAAGTGTTCGAAGACGGCGGCCCGATCATGTATCCCATCGCCATTGTCTGTGTCGTGGCCGTGGCGGTCGTGGGCGAACGAACCCTCTGGTGGATGCGTGAAAAACTGAAGCGCGATCCCAAACGCCTGGAGAAAATCTTCGCGGCCCTCGAGAATGGAGACTTTCTCAGCGCCGTGCAACTTTCGGAAAATTCGGAAGATCCGATTATCCGGACGGTTCACCACGGGCTCAACCATCAACATTCGTCGCTACAAGGCGCTTTGCAGGTTTCGGCGGGGGTGGAGCTTCAGAAAGCGGGACGTTTCCTGGGCGTCATGGATACCTTGGTGACGCTGGCCCCGCTGCTGGGATTGC
>SYMW01000073.1 GCA_005805305.1 Verrucomicrobiales bacterium | reverse complement strand
TTGGGCGCGGGCTCGGTCATCCACGGGTGTCATGGGGAGCAGGACATCCGGAAGATGGGGGGGATCAAGGATCTGATGCCACGAACCTTCAAGACTTATGCGATTGGCATGATGGCGCTCTCCGGTGTGCCCCTCATCTTCTCGGGATTTTGGAGCAAGGACGAGATCCTGCATGCCGCCGCCAGCTGGCCGGTTTCGAAATGGCCCTTCGCTTTGGGGTTGGCCGGCGCCTTTTTGACCGCGTTCTACATGACTCGCCAGATGGCGCTCGTATTCTATGGTTCCCCGAATGCAGGCGGCCCGGGGGCCCATAAGCCGGCGGCGAGCCGCGTCCATGAAAGCCCGGTGATCATGACGACCCCTCTGGTTTTACTCGCGGCCTCCACGCT
The DNA here is from genome assembly GCA_005805305.1 of Verrucomicrobiales bacterium. GTDB lineage: Bacteria > Verrucomicrobiota > Verrucomicrobiia > Limisphaerales > F1-80-MAGS106 > F1-80-MAGS106. Next base: position 6,312 of record SYMW01000073.1, on the reverse strand, counting down.
TCTCCTGACATTCCTGGCCACTCCAGTCTGGCCCGGGATTGAATCTTATCTCTCCGGGCAGCCGGCTCATTTCGATTTGGGTCACGTTCTCGAGGCCGGAACCCTTGGGCTGCTGTTGTTGTCCACTGTGGTGGTGTTTGCCGGAATCACGGCGGGTTGGAGGATTTATGGGAAAGCTGAAACGAATTTGACCCGAGAAGCGGACCCGCTCGCGGCGATCTTTCCAATGGCCCACCGATCACTGACGAACAAGCTTTATTTCGACGAAATGTACGAATCGGCCCTTGGAGCGCCGCTCAAGCGGCTCTCGCGGCTGTGCGACGGATTGGACCGGAAAGTGATCGCTCCCGTTGTGGGCGTTGTGTCTTTTTGTGTCCAGTCGATGGCCTGGCTAAGCCGGATGGTCGATGAGTTTCTTGTGAATCCTGGATTCGATGCGGTGTGCGGACGCTTTCGCTCCTGGGGCAGCCGGCTTTCGTCGCTGCACTCGGGACAGATCCACCAGTACCTGGCGGCGCTCGCAATGGGGGTCGTCGCCCTCGGAATGCTGATGGCCTGGATTTCCCAATGAACACACTGCCCTGGATCACCCTCATGACCTTCCTCCCGCTCGGAGGCGCGGTGGCCATTGCGGTTCTCGGCCGGAAGCCGTCTGGCGGCACTCGGCATTTGGCGTTCGTGTTTTCGTTGATCCCCGGGTTGCTGGCGCTGATGCTCGCGTCAAAATATGAGCAGGCGGTTTTGTCCGGGACGGGAGGGGCGGGCGCCGCGGCGGTGATGCAGTTTGTCGAACGGCACTCTTGGATCCCCACGCTGGGGGTGGATTACCATGTGGCGCTGGACGGATTGGGGCTCTCCATGGTGTTGTTGACCTCATTCGTCATCCCGTTTGCCATAGCGGCCACGCGCGGGATCGACAAGGGGCAAGGGGCATATTTCGCTATGTTGCTGACGATTCAAGCCGCGCTTTACGGGGCGTTCACATCGATGAACTTTTTTCATTGGTTCATCTTTTGGGAGCTCAGTTTGATCCCCGCTTATTTCCTCGTCAGGATTTGGGGTGGAACGGATCGAAAACGCGCGGCGAACCAATTTTTCGTATACACAATGGTGGGGAGCATCACGCTGCTCTTGGCGATGGTCGCGGTCTTTTTGGTGTCGGGTTCGTTCGATTTTGCCACGCTTGCGACATCTGCCAAAGAGGGATCCATCACCCGGAATCTTGGCTCGAAGCTGGGCTGGCTCTCGGCCTTTTCGGACGGCAAAGGATTGGGGGTATTCGTGTTTTGCCTGGCGTTGCTGGGGTTTGCCATCAAGGTGCCGCTGTTCCCATTCCACACATGGCTTCCCCTGGCGTATACCCAGGCGCCTCCGTCCACGACCATGGTGTTGACGGGAGTGCTGTCCAAGTTAGGGCTTTACGGAATGCTCCGAATCTTGCTTCCCGTTTTCAAGGAGCAGGCCGCGGAGCTGGCGACACCGCTTCTTTGCTTGGCCTGCGCCACGGTGGTGTTGAGCACCCTCGCCGCTCTGGCGCAGAAGGATCTGAAAACAATCCTGGCCTATTCCTCGATCAACCATCTCGGTTACTGCCTCCTCGGCATCTTTGCCCTCGCCCTGGCGCCCCAGGGCGCTGGAGGCGGGATGCATGATTCGGCCGCGCTTTTGTTTAATGGCGTCAGTTTGCAGATGTTCAATCACGGGATCATCGCCTCCGCGCTCTTTTGTTTCGTGGGATTTCTCGAGTCCAGGCCTCAAGGATGCCCGAATCTTGAAAATTCAGGCGGACTTCGCGGCCAGGCGCCGGTCCTGGCGGGGTTCATGGGAGTGGCTTTGTTCGCATCGCTCGGACTCCCTGGTTTGAGCGGTTTTGTTGGCGAATTTCTCATTTTCAAGGGCACGTTCGGATACGCCGCGTGGGCTGCGGTTCTTTGCGCTGCAGGGCTGCTGCTTTCAGCTCTCTTCCATCTGAACATCCTCCAGAAGATTTTTTGCGGGCCGTTGAATGCATCGTGGAGCCAATTTTCGGATTTGACGACGGAGGAGCGCATCACGGTGGCGCCAGCGATCGTCCTGCTGTTCCTGCTTGGTTTCTGGCCTCAGCTCCTGGTTGCGTTGACCCGCTATTTCGGAGGGGTTTGAAAATTACGGGCTACATCTATTGGTTGATGGAAACGAACTGAACAAGCCATGTTAGCTTGGACGATCTACATTCCGTTGAGCGCCGGCCTCGCATTGTTGTTGGCGAGGCCCCGTTCCGCGATTGTTGCGCGATGGATCGCGCTGCTTTCCGCGGCAGCGACGCTGGGCCTCGCGCTGGCCTCGGTCCTGCAGTTCCATGGCTCGTCCGAGAGGCTCGTCACGATTGCCAAACTTCCCTGGATTCCCGCCCTTGGCATCCAGTACTTTTTGGCGGCGGACGGAATCAGCATCACCTTGGTGCTTCTCACCGCCATCGCGGCCGTCGTCGGAATTCTCTTTTCATGGAATGTATCCCATCGGCCGGCTGAGTTTTTCGCGCTTTACCTGATTTTGATTGGGGGTGTCTTCGGCGTGTTTTTAAGCTTCGATGTGTTCCTTCTATTTGCCTTTTACGAGCTCGCAATCATCCCCAAGTATTTTCTCGTGGCGATTTGGGGATCGACGCGCCGGGAGTATGGAGCCATGAAGCTCGTGATCTATTCATTTCTGGGCAGCGCGTTGGTTCTCGTTGGAATGGTGGCGGTGTACGCGGTCCTTCCCAGCCCGACCTTTGATATGACGGCTTGGTCCCAGGCGGTTTTCCCGCGCTCTTTTCAGCTTTGGGTGTTTCCTTTCATCTTTGTGGGATTCGGGGTGCTGGCAGGCATGTGGCCCTTTCACTCTTGGGCCCCCACGGGGCACGTCGCGGCGCCCACCGCGGCTTCGATGCTCCTCGCGGGCGTCGTCATGAAGTTGGGAGCCTATGGAGCGCTCCGAGTCGGAATGGCGCTCTTCCCGGAAGGAGCCCGATTTTGGGCGCCCTGGATAGGCTGGCTGGCCGTGATTGGGATTGTGTACGGGGCCTTGGTTGCCCTGGTCCAAAAAGATTTCAAATTCGTGATTGGATACTCGAGCGTGAGCCACATGGGATTCGTCCTTCTCGGTTTGGCGAGCTTGAACCTGATCGGCCTGAGCGGCGCGGTGCTGCAGATGTTCTCCCACGGCATCATCGCTGGGTTGTTGTTTGGCGTGGTGGGAAGAATGGTCTATGAACGGGCACACACGCGAGACCTGGACACCCTCGAAACCATGGGGTTGGCGAAATCGATTCCCAGCGCCGCTGGAATTTTTGGGCTGGCGATTTTCGCGTCCATGGGGATGCCGGGATTCAGCGGATTTGTCGCCGAAATGCAAGTGCTTGTGGGCGCTTGGCACAGTTCACCAACGTTTGCGTTGCTCGCCGGCTTCGGCATTCTCGCGGGGGTCGCCTATTCCCTCAGGGCGCTTCAAAAATCATTCATGGGATCTCCCGCTCGAGCCTCCCGCCGCGAGCGCCGGCTGGCGGGGGGCGGTGCTGGAAAAATGGATCCGATTTCCGTTCCAGAAGGGTTGGGCGGTTTGCTGCTGCTGGCATGCACGCTGATAGTGGGGCTTTATCCAGCCAGCCTTCTCAATTTGATTGTGCCCGCCCTCGAATCACCGTTCTTCGAGGGACTGCTGCGACCCCTGATCAAGTGAAGCGAAGATTTTTGTAGAATGACTTCTGTCGAATATCTGAAATGGCTGGAGTTCGTCCTGCCCGAAACGATCCTTGCGGCGGCGGCGCTGGCGGTTCTGTTCATTGACCGCCTGGCACTGCGGGATCAGTCGCCCAACGTCAGGAATTTGCTGGGATCGATGTTTGGCATCTTCGCGTGTCTTTTCTCCATCTTTTGGATGTCTCAGAGCACGGTTCGAGGTGTGCTGGGGCCGGGGATTGTCCATCTCACCTCCGTCACGATCCTTGCAAAACAATTGATTGTCATACTGGCCATTGGCGCGCTCGCCCTCGCTTGCGAATCGAAGTTCACTCCGCATCTGGGCGAGTTCTTGTCCCTGCTTCTGCTGAGCACAACCGGCCTTATGTTCTTGGTGAGCGCCGAAAATTTGCTGATGATCTTTCTCTGCCTCGAATTGGCCACGCTGCCGCTCTACATCCTGGCGTGCTTTGACAAGACAGACAAACGCGCGGCCGAATCGGCGCTCAAATACTTCCTTTTTGGGAGCCTGGCAGCCGCGTTCACGGTTTACGGCATGAGCATGCTTTATGGCTACGCGGGAACACTCGTTCTCTCCGATGTGGCTCTGAAATTGAGGTCGGTCGCACCGGAGCCGATGCTCCTTGTTGGGGTCACCATGACCCTGGCGGGATTCGCGTTCAAGATCGCCGCCGCACCCTTTCATCTGTGGGCGCCGGACGTTTATCAGACAGCGCCCCTTTCCGCAGCCGCCATGATCGCGGCGGGATCCAAACTCGGCAGCTTCGTCGTGCTCACGCAGTTCACCGCTGTCGCCCTCGCCCCCCACTCGGGCAAAGCGTCCTGGGAAGCGTGGTTTCCTGGCAGCACTCCCGTTCTGGCGATATTAGCTGGTTCGTCCATGATCATCGGCAACCTGGTCGCTCTGCGCCAGACGAGTGTTCGCAGGTTGCTCGCTTATTCCGCCGTTGCCCACGCCGGCTACATGGTTGTGGTCCTTGCCGGCAATCCCGCCGGAGCTATGGCCCCCGTCCTCTTTTACGCGTTCACTTACGGGTTGACGATCATCGGCGCGTTCGCCGTGGTTTCCGTGGTGCAAAATCAAAACGGCTCCAGCGACGACGCCATGGGCGCGTTCGATGGATTGAGCGGGCGCTCGCCGACGCTGGCTCTGTGCCTTCTGATATTTCTGCTGTCCCTGGCCGGGATTCCTCCCCTGGCGGGTTTCTTTGGGAAGTTTTATGTGTTTGGCGAGGCGTTAAGGTCTAAACCAGCTCTGGATTTGCTTTGGCTCGTCGTCCTGGCGATTGGCATGAGCGCCGTATCGCTTTATTACTACCTCCTCGTCCTTAAACACGTGTATGTGTTTTCCGCAGGAGCCGATACTCCCCGGTTGCATATCCCGATTATCCTGCGCTGCACGATCCTGCTTCTGGCCGCCGCAGTGCTCGTGTTGGGCATTGCCCCAGGTTTGGTGCTCAATCAGATACCCGGCGGGCACTGAAGCGGGTGCGGCAGGGGTTAGTTCTTTGGTCCGTCGTAGAGGAATGTGTAGTTCGGGCCGTTTTGGAAATCTGGCGAACTTGGAAAGGACTGGTGATATCTGACGTGGCCATCCACGAAAGCGACGTTTCCCCAGCCTAGCGCTTTGGCATTGTGCCAATAGGCGTGTTGGAATGGCTGTCCCTTGGCGCCGGGGGCTTCCGTGATCCAGCCGAACATGCCGAAAGGATAATCATTCGCGAGAACCACCAGGCTGGGCGTGCGCACGTCAGTCCCCTTCTTGCCATGCAAACCCTTGGTGCCATTCTCATTCCCGCCGCTGTTGTAAAAATAGCTGTTTCCAAACGTGTCAAAAAGGGAGGGTTTCCGATCCTGCCCCCATCGTCCCTTTGTGGCGCCTTTGTCGTTCGGGCATCGGAAGACCCGAAACACGCCTTCGTTGTCTTTCTGATTCACGCGGCGGTCAACCGAAACGTAAGGGTTGATGAATCGAAGTTCCTCCAAGTACTCAGTCCCTTTCTTGCCACCCCAACCGTAGTAAGATAAGACCGGGCCGTCTCGATGAGTTGGAAATCGCTGGTCGGCGTCATCCAGATAGAGCGAATTGGCTAAACCCAGCTGGCGCAGATGCGCGGAACAAGCGACTCTCTGTGACATTTTCTTGGCGCTGCTTAGCGCTGGCAACAGCATGCCCGCAAGGATCGCGATGATCGCGATGACCACGAGAAGTTCGATCAACGTGAACCCGTCTTGGATCGGACTTCGGCGAGGGGTTCGCCCGGGTGGGGCTAGGGATGGGCATGGAGCCATAGTGGAATCGAGTTGAGGTTCGATTCGTGTCTACAGCAGACTGGGTATCAAGGCCACCAAAATCTCACCCCATGCCAGGCGTCGAGGCGTCCAGGCGCCGGGCGACGTGCGGACGACGCCTCGGATTGCTCTTCCAAAAGAAGATCCCCCCAATCGGCAGGGGGTCGCGCCTTGCCTCCGCAAGTTGTCTGTGGCGGGCGGCGAGGCGCGCACCGCCCGCCGCAGCTCACGGCTCCGGACGATCCGCGGCTGGTCTTCAACACAGCGGCACGCCGGGAATGCCCCTGGGCGACAAAGCCCG
>SYMW01000072.1 GCA_005805305.1 Verrucomicrobiales bacterium | reverse complement strand
AATTCAGGTGTGCTCATGACGCACCCCAGCATGCCGACCGCCGAAAATTCCTTCACGCACGCTTGCCGAAGCAACACCCGACGCCTGGCCCAGCAACATCAAGGCGCAGTGGTCGTGGCATTGGGCGGGCAGTGCCAGCAACCGCCCACACATGTCAATAGTGAGGACTGCCCCCTTTTGCGATGACAACCCACCTCCCTGAGGAGGCAGGTTACGCTGGCTCACACACAGTGCCAGCTCCAAATAACCGCAGGCGCGCCCTGGCCAAAAAGCATCTTCAAAACGGCCACCTGGTTCTCTACGACATCACCAGCAGTTATTTGGAGGGAGAGTATGAAGCCAGTGAAATCGTGGGCTTTGGCTATAACCGCGATGGCAAACGCGGGCACGAGCAAGTGGTTATTGGTCTGATCTGCAACGAGCAAGGGTGCCCGGTGGGCGTGGAAGTCTTCCCTGGCAACACCCAGGATGCCAGCACCGTGCCGGCCAAGATCGCCCAGATCCAAAACCAATACGGCGTGACCGAGCTGATCTTTGTCGGCGACCGGGGAATGATCACCCAGGCCAACAGCCGCAAATTGAAAGGCGTGGAAGGATTGCAAACCATCAGCGCCCTGACCCACCGGCAGATCGTGGAGTTGCTCCTGCGCAAGGTCATCACCCCCGAACTCTTTGATGAGACGGCCATCGCCGAAGTCCTGGATCCGGAGGACCTCAAGAAACGCTATTGCCTACGCCGCAACCCTGAGACGGCCAAACGCGAGACCCACACGCGCCAGAATCTCCTGGAACTGACCCGCCAGAAACTGGAGGCCATCGTCCAGGGGCGAAGCAAAAAAAGAAGGAGAAAGAGGATCCAGCCGATCCGGATAAGAAGACCAAGGCCAAGACTCGCAAGAAGGCAAAGGGGCCTTCGCCGGAAACGGTCGGAGCACGAGTGGGCCGGGTTTTGCAACGTTACAAGATGGGCAAATTCGTCCAGTGGTCCGCGCCGGAAGGCAAACTGGAGTGGCGGTTCGATCAGGACAAAATCCGGGCCGAAGAGCGTTTCGATGGTTGTTACGTGGTGGTGGCCGATTTGCCGCTCGATAAAATGGCCAAGGCCCAAGTGGTGGCCTCTTACAAAAAGCTCAGCTTGGTCGAGGACGCCTTTCGAAACTTGAAGACCGTGCAATTGGAGGTCCGCCCGGTTTATCACAAAAAGGACGACTGCATCCGCTCCCATGTGTTCCTCTGCATGCTCGCGTATTACTTGCAATGGCACGCCCAGCAGCGACTCAAACCCATTTTCGAGAAACAAGGACAAAGCCCCGACAGGGGCGAAAGAACTTCTCGCCGCCCGTGCCGGGGCTGAAGGGTTCCTCCCGACGTTCCCCGGGCTCACGCCCGGGGCTAATCTCTGTCGGCCCTGCGGGCCTTGCCGCGCACGCGTGCCGCACGGAGTTGAGACGAACCCTTCCTTGAAGATTCCCATTCCCCCTGCCACCCGCGCGCGGCGTTTGTTCACATCCTCACCCACTATTATTAATCACACCCGGTGCGATTAGAACCGTCGGTCAGGATCGTGGCGGGCTGAGGAGTGGAGGCACCCGCCGAGGACCCTCGAACCGTCGGATTCCAATAAACGCTCAAGATGAGACTTCGTCGCAACGATTCGATAGGAGCGCGGAATTTATTCCGCTTCGATGCCCGAACTTCCACCCGACGCGGGCTGGACGCAGGCCACGCCGTCGAAAACCCAGTCCCCGGAGGTGACCGCCGCCAGGAGCAAGGGGCCGCGGCGGAACGCTTCGGCCCGGTGGGTCTTTCCACGCGGCGACGGAATAAATTCCGCGCTCCGGCTGCAAGGGTTACGGCTCCGGCGCGAAGGATTTTGGGACGCTGTCGAGGCGCGGGCGAGGCTCATACCGCAGGGGTCTGTCACGAGCGAGCCACGAAGCCAGAGCCTCAAAGGACAAGCGTATGAGACTCATCTGAAACGCGAATTGGAACGAGAGGGTTGGCTTGGCTCTGACGTTTACGGGTGGGCAACGGTGCTCAACCTACGGCCTTCGCAAGCGGAAGAGTTTCGTTTGCCGCGTGGCAACGACCCACGTCTCCTTGCCGCCGGGGATGTCACGGAGCGGAGCCGTCACGCGCGTCCACGGACCATTCACCGTTTCGGCGCATTCCAGGATGACATCGCCAGAAGTTCCCCGCCAACTCAGGCGGACAGCGGGTTCGATCACCAGTACTGGGTCCGCCCGATATTCCGCCAGTTGGTAAACGTCGTCCGCGATGAGTCCAACTCCAGACGCGTAGGATTTTTCACTCGTTCCCCCGCCTGGCTCGATTGGATTGGATTCCTCGACGCGGATGACGCCGGTGAACTGCCCCGCCGGGACCGTCGTGCTGAATCCTTCGCCGATGTTGAGTGCGACATCCTCGGCGATGCCCGGAGCGAACTCCTGGGGGTAAGTGTCGCCCACGACGAATTTGCCAGGCATCACCACTCCGGCCTTATTCCCATTTTCTCCGGCGCGCCAGGTGCCGTCGCGGCTGACGACTTTGCCGGCCATGGAAATTTCAACGTCACGGCCGAAATAGAAGACGCTGCCTGTCTCACGTCATTGGGAGTAGTAGTTCCAGGAGACCTCGATGAAATCCCCATGACCCGTTTCCGTTTCCCGAACGATGGTGGTTTCGATGGTTCGTGTTTCTCCCGCGATCTCCAAAGTGAAAGCGCGTGTTTCGGGGAGAACTTCACGGACGAGTTGCAGAGCATTGCCATCTTCCTCACCACGGAGAACCCAGCGCAAGCTCGGGCGCAGCGGGAAGTAGGGATGGATGCTGATCGCGGCAAAGGTGCAGCCGTCGGGCAGGTATTGCAGCGAAGCACTCTCCGCCGATTGCATCGCGAGTGGCACCGAAGCCAAAAGGCAGGCGATAATCCTTTTGAGTCTTGTTTTGTTGGGAGGCATCGTTGATCGTGCCTTTGACGGAGGCAATTGTCAAACGAGCCGAACAGCGGTTCCGTATGATGGCCTATATTTCTTGTCAGAGCGCGGATTTCATTTTTTACGCACTTTACCCCCCTGTTTTCGTCAAAAAATGCCGTTCTGATTCGATTTCATGCGGGTTTCATCAATTTTGATTTTTCCAATATGTGGCCACATGTATAGTAATAAGTATCTTTACATCATTCTATAATATGCTTCTTT
>SYMW01000071.1 GCA_005805305.1 Verrucomicrobiales bacterium | reverse complement strand
GTTGTCGGCGGGGCGTAGCGTAGTCTGGCTAGCGCGCTTGTTTCGGGTACAAGAGGTCGTGAGTTCAAATCTCACCGCCCCGACCATCTTTTGTTGGCAAATTCACACATCGCCTTGATTTCCTAACAGTTTCCTAACACAATGGGCAGCATGAGCAAGCGGCGCATGCAGTTTCCCATGGATGTTCGGACCGGCTCGGTCACGGTCAAAATCTACAAGGTCCAGAACAAGGGGCGCGACAGTTTCACCATCTCCTATTCTTCCGAGGGTAAGCGCAAACTGAAAATGTTCGCCACGTTCGAGGAGGCCCACGCCGAAGCCGCCTCCACGGCGATCTCCCTCTCCAAAGGCGAATTGGAGGTGCTCCATCTTGGGAGCGCGGAACGGCTCGCCTACGTCCACGCGCTTGACGCCCTTAAACCCACTGGCGTGCCGATGGAACTGGCGGCGAAGGAATATGCCGAGGCTTGGAAGGTGCTCGGAGGAAAATCGTCCATCATCGAAGCGGTGCGGGATTTTGCCAAACGACGCCCCCATGAAATGCCTCTCAAAACTCTTCCCGATGCCGTCAAGGAGATGCTGGCCGCCAAGGAGCGCGAAGGAACGGGCAAACCCTATCTGAAAATCCTGCGGTCGTATTTGGGGAAGCTTTCCGAGGCGTTTCAAGGTCCGCTGGCGTCCGTGACCACGAGCGAGCTTGGCGATTTTCTCAGAAGCCTGGAAGTATCGGGGCGGAGCAAAAACAATGCGCGCGCAAGCTTTGGCGCATTCTTCAAGTTCTGCCGCGAGCGCGGCTGGCTCCCCAAAGACCACGACGGGATTGCGTTGCTGCCCAAATTTAAGGAGAAATCCAACGAGATCGAGATCTTCACGCCCTCAGAGTTGAAGCGATTTCTACGTCATTCCCGGTCCGAACTCGTGCCGTTTCTGGCCATTGGAGCTTTTGCGGGACTTCGCAGCGCTGAGATTGAGCGACTGGACTGGAACGAAGTTCACTTGGCGGACGGATTCATCGAGGTGAAGGCCGCCAAATCCAAAACGGCCAGCCGCCGGTTGGTGCCGATCAGCCCAAATCTGGCAACCTGGCTCGCTGACTATGTCCAACCCGAAGGTCGGGTTGTCCCTTTCAGCAATATGGCCAAGCAGATCGAGTGGTTAGTACTAGACACGCGAGCGGGTTTGCTGGCGGGTGGCGAGGACGCCGGGAAAACGGCAGCAATTGTTTGGAAAAAGAATGGCCTTCGACATTCCTATATCAGTTATCGGGTGGCGGAGATTCAAAACGTCAATCAAGTGGCTTTGGAATGCGGTAATTCGCCGAGCGTGATTTTCAGCCATTACCGCGAGTTGGTTCGGCCCGCCGAATCGAAATTATGGTTTGGCATCATGCCGGAGATTCCCCGGCTCAATCCAGAAACCCTCCAGCCAAAACCGGCGAAAGCGTCCGAGAGTAATGATCCGGAGCCGAGGGCGACTGTGCCTTCAATCAACCGCTTGAATCGATGATTTTCGCGTATGAGTCGTGATGCCGCTCGGACCAAACTGCTTGGAACGTCCCCGGCGCTCCACTCGAAAGTGTTCGGTCAAGTAAGCGTCAACGTCACCGACTTTGAATCTGACGGTCCGGCCAATCTTGAAATAAGGCAGGTAGCCGAGCTTCATCCAATTGTCGATGCACCGCGTCGTGCATTGCGCGTAGGCGGCGACTTCTGTCTTCGTCAGTAGCTGGCTCATAAGGTGATTCTTTTTCGGTCGCACAGCGAGCTTTCTCGCCCGATATGCGCCTCACATTTTGCAGTCGGCAACGAGGCGCAATCTGAACAAACAAAATGCGGACACCTTTGAGAATGCGTTTCTTTGTCCGCCGAAAAGGATGTTGACCTGGGTCTCCACCGAGATTCGGGCCAAGAAATGCGGTGGAGCGCCACGCCACTCCCTGATCAACGTCTTGCACCGCTAAGAAGGGTTCGATTCACCTGGGGCCGTGATGGGGACCATCATGTGCGACAACTCTCTGACTCGGAGTGCGTTACACCGATGGCTGGTAGTGGATCCCCCTCTGGCTTCAGGTCCGGAAACTCCATTCGCCACGAGACATCACCTACCGGAACGCCCTTGAATACCTCGACTGGCGGACGACCTACAAAAAGAAAAGCGGAAAGACCGTCGGACGGAACACCGCCATCTTCGAGCTCAAGACGCTGTCGATGATCATCGGGGAAGCCGTGCGGCTGGGGCACACACAAGCCAACCCCCTGGTCAGCATGAAACTTCGGAAGGACAAAGCCGCCAAGAAGCCGGAACTCTCCGATGCGGAAATTGTCACGATCAAGACCGCGCTTGCCGAGGAACCCGAGTGGATGCAAACCGCATTCGAGATCGCTCTTCACACCGGCTGCCGCCTCCGTGAGACGCGAATCCCATTGAATTGCGTGGATTTCACTGAGAACAAAATCACGTTCCCGTCTCCGAAGGGTGGAGAGGACCGTGCGTTTTCGATTCCGATGCCGACTGCGCTCCGGCCGCTCCTCGAAAAGATGGCCAAGGCCAAGCAGAAATTCACCGTGGAATTCCCGTTCCAGCCGTCTCGGCGATGGCAGCAATTCTTCATCAAGGTCAAGATGCCCCACCTCTGTTTCCACTGCCTCCGCGTGACCTACGTGAATCGCTTGCGCCGCGCTGGTGTCCCTTGCGAAGCCGCCATGCGGTTGGTCAACCACGCTTCAGACTTGGTTCACCAGATTTACCAACGCGAGAAGGTGGAAGATGTCGTGAAGTGGAGGGATGCGGTTAATTTCCCACAGTAGCCACCATTCTCGAACTCGTCATTTCACCATGCCTTTAGGAACAGTTCCTTCATGCTTATGCTGTTCAGCACCGAAGCGCAGGTTTCCCAATCGGCGTCTTCTACCTTACTGTATTTCACATCGAACGGATTCCTAGTGGCAGCCGTACGGTCGATAAGGTGGTGGGCCGCTTGTTCGTCGTGGAGCGCAATTTGCACCCACACATCTTCAAGAGTGTCGGGTATCTGACCGAACAAGCCGTGAATCGCTTCAAGCCGGTCGGCGAGTACCTGATGAACGCGATCTTCGACAGAGCCGCGATAGCGAAGGTTCGCTATCCAGATCTCGCTGCTGGCCTGTCCGATGCGTTGGATGCGGCCTTTCCGTTGCTCAAGGCGAGTCGGGTTCCACGGAAGGTCAACATTGATGAGTGTGCCGAGGCGTTGGAGGTTCAAGCCCTCGGATGCGGCATCGGTGCCTAGCAGTAGTTTGATTTCTCCTGACCGGACTCGTCCTTTGAGGACATTGCGGTCGCAACGCTGGAACTTACCGCCTCGCCAGAAGCCTGATCGGTTACTCCCGGCGTAAAGACCAATGTCCATGCTCGCAAATTCGGCACGCTTGGCCATTTCATCTCCTATCCAGCGCACGGTGTCATAATACTGCGAGAAGAGGATACACCCGAGGTCCAACCAACGGCGTGTGATGTTCGGCTGGGTGCCGAGCAGATAGCCGATGAGTGCTTCCAGCTTAGGAACCGTGCAAAAATTACTTCCGAACTAAAAAGCGGATTCACAACATAATCCGCAACTATTCGAACCCAGCAGTTCCGCTCGGTATGACTCGGAACGCTTGAAATGAGGCCTTGGAATCACTTTCGGCCGAGG
>SYMW01000070.1 GCA_005805305.1 Verrucomicrobiales bacterium | reverse complement strand
CTACCTCGGCGACCGCGTCTTCGTCATGGCGGCCAAGCCGGGAAGATTAGTAGAGATCTTGAAGGTTCCCCGCCCTGACGAACCTCCCGAGCAGGCGCGGCGCAATCCATTGTTCATAGGCTTTACTCAGGAACTTTTGCGAAGGCTCGAACAAGGAGAGCCAGCGCTCGCCGACCACAAGATTTGACACGAGGTCTCGGACGGGAGAGCGAGCTCCTAGAGGGGCACAGTTTTAGGTTTTCCCGGGCGCTCCCATCCGCTAAGGTCCGCCCTGTCTGCCATGGACGAAAAAGCGCCAAATTATCATCGCGAGTTCATTAAGAGCCCGTTGCATGCAACATTGGGATTGTTGACCGTGGGACTCGGATTCATGACAGGCGCCCTGTTCCCCCTGATCATCGGCGGCACACTTTACGCCCTGGGTTGGATTCACCTCCCGGATTCACAAATGTTCCGCGGCTGGCTGGACAAGCGGCTTCAATCCGCCCGCCGCGAGGAAGAGCACCGAAAACTGACGGAATTCGTGCGCCGTCGGGACACGCTCATCGCCTCGCTTTCCCCAAGCCTGCGCGAGCGCTACAACCGGCTCTCCGAAGTTTGTCGAGATATAGAGTCCGCGGGCGTCGAAAACCCGCTCGCGACTCACGGAAACCCCACCGATCCCCGATTGAGAAAGCTCGACGAACTGATGTGGACCTTCCTCCGCCTCCTCGGCATTGAGGAATCACTCGCGCGCTTTCTGGAAACGGAACGTCGAGATAATCTTCCCTCGCTAATCCCCGAAGCCGAGTCCGAAATCGCCCGCCTCGCCGCCGAAATCGAAACACTCAAGAAACAAACCCCGCCCCCGCCTCTAGATGCGAAGCATCGCTACCTGGCCTCTCGCAAAGAGCGGTTTGAGGTGCTCCGCAAGCGCCAGCAACGCATCGAGCAAGCTCACTCCAACCTCGCGCTCATCGTCTCCGAGCAGGAACGCCTCGACCAGCAAATCAAACTGATCCGCGCGGATGCGGTCGCCACCAAAAACGCCGAAGCCCTCACCGCCCGCATCGACGCAACGGTCGAGCATCTTGATCAAACCAATAAATGGCTTTCCGAGTTCGACGAATTCAAGGATCTCGTGGGAGATATGCCTCCCACCGAGCAGCGCGTCGGCTACGAGCCGAGCAAGCCGCCCCACCTCGTTCAAGTCGATCAAAAACCGCGTGCCCGGGAGATGGCCAGACAGAAGTAGTCGCCAGAACATGGATCAAGCCAATTCAATCCAGCCGGTCGAGTCCGGCAAACCGGCCACCCCCCAAAGACTGCCATTGCGAGGGTGGTCCCTCGAATTGGCCCGTCGATGGAATGCCAGCACTTACTCCCTTTTCGTGCTGCACGGAAACATCTTCGACGTTTTCCCAATCCAAGAGGGCGACGGCGTTCGTTATGTTCCTTTAAAAACTTTTCTGGCTCGCCGCCTCTTCGCGGAACGTTCCTCGCTTCTCTTTTATGATATCGCCGACGGTCTCACCTTCGCCTCAACTGAAATGCAGTCGCGCTTTTTCGCCTGGCTGGAGATATACGACCAGGTCGAGAAGACCCAGTTCCGCCAAGTTGGCCCCCCTCGAGAATTCATCCGGCTGGCGCCGCTGCTGCGCCGATTTTTCCTGAAGGTCGCCGACGAACCAACCCAGTGGCGAGGAGTCACGCTCATCATCGATTTCCCCGAAAAACTGATCCCCGCTCAAGATGGCGCGGGCGCTTCCAACGAAGAACGCGTTAATCTGGTGACTTTCCTCAAGTGGGCCGCCGCCCCCGAGATGGCGCGGTTGGATGTTGGCGTCTTGTTGATAGCCGAATCGGCGGCGGAACTTCACGCCGGGCTCCTCCAAAACCCCCACGTGGCCCTGGTTCGGAGTGAATTGCCCGACGCCGAGGAAAGGCTCCGTTTTCTGGAATCGGGTTGGGCCGAAAGAATGGCTGGCGACAAACCCATCGGCGAATGGAGCGACTTCACCGCCCCCGAACTCGCGGCACGAACCGCAGGCCTCAATCTTTTGCGCATTCAGCATTTTCTGGCCGAAACCTTGAGAAATGGGGCTCGCGTGACCCATGAGAACGTGGCCGCCAGCAAGAAACGCCTGATCGAGGAGTACTGCCAAGGCCTCGTGCGATTCAAAGAAGCGAAGCCCGGAGTGAACCTCGACCGAGTCGCCACTCACGAGGCCGCCAAAAAGAAACTGAGAGAATTGGCATGGCTGATCAGAAACAATAAAATCGACGTACTCGAACGCGGCATCCTCGTCCCCGGTCGCGTGGGCGTCGGCAAGTCCTTTCTCATCGACTGCTTCGCCAGCGAGTGCGGCCTTCCTGTAATGGAAATGGGAGATTTCAGGTCTAAATGGGTCGGCGACACCGAGCGCCAGCAATCGCGCATCTTGATGACCATTCGCGCCCTCGGGCCGGTGATTGTCGTGGTGGACGAAGCGGATGCCATCTTTGGCACACGCGAAGCCGGTGGCGATAGCGGGGTCTCCGGGCGCGTTTTCGCGGCATTCGCAGCGCACATCGGCGACGCCACGCTGCGCGGACGCGAGATGTGGGTCGCCATGACGTCCCGTCCCGACCTGCTCGCCATCGACATGAAACGCCAAGGACGATTCGGCCTTTGCATCCCTTTGTTTCCAGCCCAAAGCCCGGACGAAGTCGCGGAATTGTTCACGGTAATCACCAAAGTGAAAAAGATTCAGCTCGCCGACCCCGTCCAAGCTTACATTCGCGAACGGCTGGGAGAACTGCCTCTGACCGGCAGTGACGTCGAAGCCATCGTCGCTCGCGCGAAGGAGCGCGCGGTCCTCGCCAACCGCGACACCGACGTCCAAAAGAATGATTTCGAGGAATCGGTCGCCTCTTTCATCGATCCGTTGGACCCGCGCCTCCTCGCGATTCAGGAGCTGGCGGCCGTCCTTGCCTGCTCGGATAGGCGTTACTTGCCCGAGCGTTACCGCCAAGCGGATCGGACGCAACTCTTAGCCGCGTTCACGCGACTCAAGTCGGGACACCTCCCAATGGAGCCCTCTGACAGCCCTGTCTAGGGAATTGTTTATTATGAAAGCCGGGAACCACGCAGTCCGATCCCGGACACTCTCCGGCGTGGTCCCTGGGCCGAGCCGCGGACTCACTCTGTTGATCCTTTGTGGTTGCGCTCTGGCGGAAGCATCCATCGATTCGAGAACTGGCGATCCCCGAGTCAGCTTGCGCTTGGAGGTGGACGGTTCCCAGGAGCATGTAATTGGGGATCGAATCCCGATCATCTGGAGATTTACCAATAAATCCCCAGAGCCCCTCGGCTTTCTTTGGGAAGGATGCTGCCGCGCGAATGGAAGGCTCCATGTCACGGTGGATAATCGCGAGGTGGGCGCGATCCCTCCAGGAAAAGCCCTGGCGCATATGTTCGCCAAAGCGGAGAAGCTCGATCCGGAAATCCCACGGGACTTCGACACCGCGCTCGCCGATTGGGTCGATCTGCGGCAATCGGGAAATTACCAACTGACTGCCAGTTACATAGGAGTGCTCCCTAACCAACACCCTCGAGTGCCGAGAGGGCTCAATCTGTGGACTAATCGCGCGGAAAGCCAAAGCGTTTCGCTAAGGATCTTGGGCGTGCAGGATTATCTTGCCCAGCGAATCTCACGCGAGAACGCGGCGCGACTCCGCCTTGCCGTCGAGGGAGCGAAGCGGATAGACCCGCTAAACCAGCAGCGCTACGAAGTCACGATCCACAATCTGGCCCCCACCACGCGAACTCTGCTTTGGCCGGAGGTGGCCTCAATCTGGATTGTTCGACCCTCTGGTGAAAGGAGTCCGTCGTCCGCCCTCGAATTCGGAGCCGAACCGCGCGAGATTGTTCTGGATCCTGGAGGCCTCGCCAGATTGAATTTCGAGATCGGAGTGGAGGCTCTGGACGGGGAACCCTTCGGAGAATACAAATTGTTTGTCGATGTGCGCAAAGTGGGACAGCAAGCGACACGAGTGCCCTCCAGCGTACTGCCGTTGACTTGGGAATTGACTGCTTCGGATGTTCGCAAGCTCCTTCTCGCTTCCGCTGCTGGAGGTAAAACTGGGTCTCGTAATGCCCCTCTGAGATTGCTCCGCTCAAATCTGAGCCAAATCGGGGGAACGCTGGAATCCTTGAACCCAGATCCAACCTGGGACCATCGAGCCACGACCATGCTCGCCCAACTGCGAAAGTCCTTTAGACTCTCGGCTCTGCCCACGCCCCAAGGCCGGCTCGCTGTCGCGGTGACTTTCGACTCCCAGGGGAAACCCGCTTGGTCAGTCCCTTTGCTAGATGAAGTGATCTCATTGCAGGACACGTGGCTCAATGGACTGGAGGAACTGTTACAACTGCGCCGGCATTTGGGATGGGAGGTGCGATTCGATATCCGACCTGGGGACTCAATGCCTCTCTCCCTGGCCACGAAAGCCGCTTTGGATGTAAAGCCCCTCTCCCGGGATTTGGTCGGGTTGCCAGCACTGCAGGCGGTCTCAACGTCTGTCGATGCGATGAACGAAGCCGCCTCGATTGAAGTTTGGGAGAGTGGATTTAAGAGCAAAACTTTTGTGGCTCTTTTCGGACCGACGGGAGGAATGAGCGCGATCATCACCCAAACCGCGGAATCAAGCGAGAACGCCCCGGTGCCTGCTACCCTCCCCCAGAGGAGGATATCGCGAGCCAAGAGCCCAATGGAACTGGAGGCATGGTTGCGCGACGCCCGAATCGAAGACGGCACAGCGATCGTCACCGCTCAACCCGACCTGACGTGGGGAGAACTGAAGCCTTGGCTTCGGGTGCTCGCGAAACCGAGCTTGACCCTGGCACTCAAACTGGATCCCGCCACGGACAATAACCCTTAAAATCGAGGTCGAGCATCAGGCGGATTTGCAAGAGCCTGAATGAGAAAGGTTCGACCAAGAGCGAAACATCTCCCTTGTGGATCTGCTGGGTGTTTTAGAAAGATTCTACCGCCAGGATCTTGCGAAGATGAAACAGGTTCTCCGCTGTTTTCAGGATAACTTTCCCCGTTGAGTTCTCTTTCCTCTAAAAGATGATTCGATGCAGCGCCATTGTGGAACGGAGCGCGCCGACGCGCACATTCACGGCAAAGGCCGCCAAAGAAATCTCGGAAGTTGGTTCAAGCTTTGCGCGCTCGAATCGCGAACGCTTCCCTTGGATTACTTTGCATCAATTGGTCTATCTCTTCCTCGTTCCATCCCGACTTTCGCAGAGCGGGCAAGAATTGGGTGTAAAGGGTCTCAAACGAACGAAATTTGCCTCCTCCTTTCTCGCCGACATGATACCAGCCCGCGTCCTGGGATACAAGAATTCGGCCAAGCAACCCGTTTTTCCTTAGAGTTTCAACGTGTTGGACATGGGAGACGATAGTATCGGGACCGATGCCGTCAAACTCAACCCACGCTCCCTGCCGGGCGACATCGAGGTGGATGGTGGAATTCTTTTCATTCTGAGCGTGGACCCATACGAAAGCCGAGGGATCAACGCCTTCCGTTCGCAACACCTCAAGCTGCGCAAGCGCCGCCAAGCCGTTGCCTGTGTGCGCCGCGATGGTCAAACCTGTCTTTGAATGGGTGCTCCCGGCGGCGGTGACGAGCTTGCGGTGAAGCCCGGAAAGACCGCCGGCATCGACGCCAATCTTAATAAATCCCGGCCGAACACCTGTCCCCTCGATGCCGCCCCGCCATTCCAAAACCCAACGGGCGCACAACTCGTCCGCACTTTCCTCATGGGCGTGCCGGGGCAGGAACTTGTTTTGTCCAGCGCCATAATATCCAGTGTTCGTTAGGATGTGCAAACCGCTCGCTCGGGACAGTCTGCGAAGCAAATTCGGGTCGCGGCCAATATAAGCGGGCGTGCACTCTATCAACGTCTCGCACCCCAATTCCTTCAATCGTCGCAAGTGAGGCAGCGCCACCTGAAACGCCTCCTCCCCGTCGTATCGAGAGCGGTCGGCCAATTCGGCCCCAATAAAGTCCACAAGCACATGCTCGTGAGCCAGCGTCGAACCCAGAGCCTCCGAGAGAACAGGACCCAGGACGGTCATACACCAAGGGGATGAGCCTGAAGAGATCGACGCGGAACGGCACCCCGTGACTGCCGCACCGCACGCCAAAGCACCCACGCGATTGATGAATTCTCGACGGTTCATGGTGGACTATCTAGAAACTCGAAGCACCAAGACCAGTCAAGCCATCATCCCATCATCCACAAGTTTTCCGATGGCTAGTGTGCCGTTCACGAATTCGGTGGGCATTTGTTGTGCCACAGTGAATCTCTGGCAAGGCGCGACGAGGGAGCCTATCCGGATATGGATCAGTGAACGAGGAGCAACGCAGCCAGAGCTTCACTGTGGCACAACCCGATGGGCGGCACGTCTTTTTGATTCAGACTTCGTTGTTCCCTCCTCACAGACCCACGAAGGGTATGTTCGTCGTTCTCGCCTCGTCTGAATCAAAAATTTATGCCGCAAATGTCCATCCAATTCGTGAACGGCACACTAGAGGAGTGAGGTGCCCGGGGGCATTCGAACCACAATCGTGCCGGCGATCTTATCATGCCAAGACTGATTGTAGCGATCCCATCCCGCCCAGAAGAAACCAAGCCCCAGAACCACGAACGAAAAAATCGCGGAGAATCCGCGCACCGCCGCGACGCCGTAATCCAACGGAGCGCCGTTGATCCTGTAACATTTGATTCCCATGATCGCACCGCCAATGGTCGTCCCCCGCCACCCAAGCATAACGATATGATAAAGAATCAAGGTGACCACGAAGGCGAACGGATGTCCCAGGATGATGCCGGCCACGGTCACCAGGATGAGATCCAAAAACGAGGCGCAGAACCGCCTCCAGAATCCGACTCTCGGAAGAGCCAAAGCATCCAGAACAGAAGTATCGGGCGACGGGGCAGACGCCGCGGATTCGCCTCGCAGTGGGTCCGAGGGATCGTTGGGTGGGGTAACGTGGGCGGGCGAGGACAAACCTAGGGAACTAATGGGAGAAGAAGCGGCGGCCAAGGCTGGATTGGGTCGGTTAGCCAACTCCATCACAGCCAGAACTACCGCTCCCGCTCCCAGCGGAGTCAGCAAGCCCCAAGCAATCATGCCAATGACGGGTATGGTGTAAACCCCCAACGCGAGAAGAGATCCCACCAAAAGCGCCATCAAAGGATTCCCCAGGAGGCCAATCCCCGTTTGCCTGCCTAGCTGTTCCCCCAAAAAGCGCAATGCCGACATCTTCCCAAAGAGAACCGTCGCAATGAAGGCGCAAATCAGAAATGGTATCACGAGAATCCCTGCCACCGAAATCGTGAGCACGAAAATCGTGGGCGCCATCAATAGGAAAAGCAGGATACCCGCGAAAAAGCTCCCAAGCGGCCGGCGCGACAGAACGTCGACGCATGTCCCCGAGGGTTTTGAGAACAGCACTCCAAGAACGAGATAAAGGAAAAAGAAAACAGCCGCAGCCCCCCATGGCCATCCCGGCTCGATCGAGAGCCACCTCCCCATCATTGGGCCTTTTCCGAGCCAGGAAAAAAGCCATTTGAAATTCGGCGCGCTGAACCCCAGCCCATAAACGTGCTTCTCCCCTAAAATCACGGCGCCCGCTGACTCTTTCACGCCCCCGCCGACGACGACCAGGTCGCCCTCGATTTTCGCCCCGGGTCCAAGAACCACCGATCCCATGGTGGAAACGACGGAGCCGGTGACTTCTCCTTTGATGGTAGCGGCCCCTCCCACCACAACCACGTCACCCTCCACCTTGCCTTCCACTAGGACGTCCCCCACCACCACCACAATCCCTTGAGCCACTTCGTTCACGCCAAGACGCACATCGCGCCCAACCGAAACCATCTCGCCATCCTGAGAAAGTCGAATGTTGGGCCCCCCCTCCTCAAGCTGCACGGCGATGGTCGCTTCCTGCCCCCCCGCCAGCACGATTCCGCACCAAACGAGAGACGCGGCAACACTCGCCGTTCGAACTGACCACCTCCAAAATTCAAGATTCCTGTTCATAATTCCAGATCAAATCGACATCATCATATCGAGCTTCATGGGCAATCAAAAAAACGGTCACGACCGATGATTCGCCACCTTCCAAAACACAGTGCCGATGCCCAACCCGGATGTGTAGACAAGCACTCCAGCCAACCCGGCACACCCCCACGCTTCCAAGGGCATCCTTCCGAGAACAATGGCAGCCACCTTCCAAAAGGCGCCGACCACCTGCCCGCCGAGAGCCATCACCGGCAGGCCATTTCTGAGCACCCAACCGCTCGCCGTCCCGGCGATGTCACCCACCAAGGCCGCGCCAAACCACAGAATCGCAGCGGACGCAGCCAAGCCGCAGGCGACGCCCAGGAACCGTGTGAAGGGGGGCCATTCTGTCAATGGCCGCCGCCACCACGGCAGCGGGGCGCGGGCCCGGATAGCCCCTTGAACTCGGCCCACCAGTGTCGCCGGGGCCTTGTGGTCCGGCAATTCCCGCAACAACCGGAGGAGCGGATCCCTTTCACGTGTCTCGTGTTCAGAACTCATAACTTTCAAAATCTTTTTCGGTTCATGGAACACCACGCCCTAGGACTTCCCCCGTGTCGGCCGCATACTTCAGCTTCTTCCTCAAGGACTCCCGGGCTCGAAAAATATCCGTTTTGACTTTGGGTAGCGATATCTTCAATTGTGCCGCGATTTCTTCGTAGCTCATGTCCTCGAAATGATAGAGCACCAGAGGCACCCGCTGGGCCACGGGAAGCTTTTGAAGGGCCTTCTCGAGAATTTGACGCTGATCTTCTTCCGACATGGCCGTTCCTGTCGTTTCCTCCACAGGCACGTCCCAAAGAGGCTGATCTTCATCGTCATCCCGGCTGAATTCCGAAAAAAAACGCCAGCGATTCCGATATCGCGTGATGTGGTTGAGGCAGAGATTTCGAGTCACGGTCTTCAGCCATCCCCCCGCCGTGGGGCTGGACGAAAGATCGGCAAAATGGTTGTAAGCCCGGACAAAGACTTCCTGCGACACGTCCTCCGCATCCGCTTCCCTGCCGAGCAGTCGGAAAGCATGCGAATAAACCATATCCTGGTACGCAAGCATAAATGACTCGAACGTGTCGAACCGGGCCATGTTGTTAACTCAAGTCAACGGACAGACCGTCCCTGACTTAGAATCCATCGAAAGTTGGCGCAATGTGAGATCCGAGCAAGGCGTCGGATGCCCCAACCGGTCCCGAACCACCCAAAGCGCAAACCGAAATTGACCCATATGGAAGCAGAACACGAACTCAATCAGAGCGGTTACAAAAACCTCTAGAATAAATAATTCAGGCGGCTGGAGAACCATGGCCCGCCGCGAACTCGAACGTCATCGTCGGAGCATGGCAAGGGCGGCGATCATTGCCGCTTTGATGGCCGCCACGCGGACCGGAAGCGGAAAATCCGAGGGCGCCTCGAGTGTGTAACTTCGCCGCGTTTTGTGTTGAATTAGATAGAAAGCCTCAGGCCATTGAGGCCGTGTGAGCGGATCTGGGTTCGGTCGAATGATTCCTCCAACCGCCGCTCGTCCTTCAATCTCCGGAGCGAGATCTACCGGGCACACTTTGGAAACCGCGTCGATCATCCCTTGAGCCAACGACTCCTCGACGCCCAAATTCAGTTCGTAAAGATAAAACCCATTGGATTCCCAGTCTTCATGCAAACAAAACGCGACATCGAACGGTGGCTGGTTTTCGAGCCAGGCGATGTGAGAACGCACCTCGTCTGAGGAAGGGGCGTGATACTCCCGGTTGAGGTCCACGCCATCTGCATTCTCACGGGTGCTCAAACCGAATCCCGTGGGATTGAGACAGGGACAAACCCAATACCCAAACTCCCTTGGCAGCCGCTCCTCTTCCAACAACTCAGCCAAAGCGCAAGGTCCAGCGGGTTCGTCGCCATGGATTCCCGCCGAGATGTAGACGCGGGGCGCCGAGGCAATCTCTCCCCCGCGGCTCAACGCATGGAGGCTGATGGCATTGGAAGTCGACACACTGTCAACTTGCCACCCTTGGGAGATTGCTGAGACCAGAATGCGTCGAACGATACGCTCGATCTTAATCCTCTCCCCACGATAGCCGCCTTTGTTTAAATCGAGCTTCCGGATCATCTGATGAACACGAAAGACTTTCCTGGGATAACATCTCTCGCGCCGGTCAAACGGCCGAAGGTCTCATGGCAGAACGGGCATCCTCGTCTATGGGCTGTCTAGCAGCCGTTGCGTCGATGCCAGTCAAGGCCAGCTCCTCCTGATCCACAAATTCGTGCTTGTCCCAGCTCGGATCCAGGCCCAAATCCCGGAGCATCTGGAGATCTTTTTCCACCGGCTGATTCACAGTCGTCAGATAATTTCCAACCATGAGGGCGCTGGCGCCAGCCATGAAGATCAGGCTTTGCATATCTCTGAGGTTCACAGTGCGACCTCCCGCGATCATGATTTCTTTCCTGGGCAGGATGAACCGGAAACAGGCAATGGTCTTCAAAATCTCGAGCGGCTCAAGCGGAATGTTCTTCTCAAATGGAGTCCCTTGAATAGGGTTCAAAATGTTGATCGGAACAACGTTGGCCCCTACCTCGCGCAGCGAAAAAGCAAGATCGCACCGGTCTTCCCGCGTCTCTCCCATTCCGATGATCCCACCGGAACAGATCTTGATTCCGGCATTCCGGAGCAATTGGATAGTTCGGAGCCGGTCGTCAAACGTGTGCGTCGTGCAATGCGTCGGAAAGAATCGCCGAGAACTCTCCAAGTTATGCCCGTAACACTCCAACCCCGCGGCCTTTAGTCGGTTAGCCACCGCTTGCTCCTTGATCAGCCCCAAACTCGCGTCGGCGCGAACCTTCCCACCTTCCGACAACTCCCGAATCCGATCGCACACTTCATCCAGCATGGGCCCTTCATTCAATCCTTTCCACGCCGCAACCAACCCCAGCGCCGTGACTCCTTGACGGCTCGCCTCTTCCGCGGCCTCAAACACAGGCTCCGGATCAACGAATCCATACTTAGGGGCTCCGGTTTGATAAAAAGATGATTGTGAGCAAAACTTGCAATTTTCCGAACACCCGCCCGCCTTCGCGTTCACGATGGAGCACAGATGGATCTTATTTCCCTTGAAGGTCTCTCGTATCCGATTGGCCCAGGCCAACAAATCGAAGATGTCCGCCCGATGCTCCAATTGGAACAGGTCCATCGCCTCCTCTCGATCAACCTGGCCACCCCCTAACACGCGCTCACCCAACACGGCGATTCGTCGGCTCAGGATTGTGTCAATCTCATCAGCGATCATGATTGACAGACTACCCACCCAAATCCTCGATGCAAGCTTTTGGCTTCGGAAGCTATTTCCAATCAATAAAAACTCAAAAATGCCGATGGATATAGCAACTCGCCGCTGATTTGGAATTCAGTTCGGCTTGCGGCGGGCCTTTCGGGATGGGTGGACAGTCGAAAAATCAACAGGCAAACGCGCAATCAATTGCCGTGAGTCAAAATTTTCATAACCCCTATCCTTAAGACGGCAATTGAACATCGTAGAGATTTGCAAAATCCTGGATGGGAAAGGCTTCACGAAGTGCGAGGCATATCCCGTGTGGATCTGGCGATTGTTTCGGAAAAAAATTATCACAAAGATCTTGCGAAGATTCGCCTGGGGCAACGGCCGTTCTTAGGTTTTCAAAGTTGAGCTATAATACCTTAGAGTGTCTAAAAACTTTCAGAGGTTGTCTCGGATTTGGCCGATTCTGTTTGCCATGGCGGCTGGATCCTGGATTGGGATACTCGAAGCCGCTCCCACAACTCGGGCTTGGCAATTGGATGGAAGCGGGGTTTGGAACACCGCGGGGAATTGGAACGGGGGAGTTCCCAATTCGAGGACGGAAATCGCTGGCTTGGGAGATCAAACGACGGCCACTGCAGTGACCGTGACCGTGAACGCCAACGCGACGATCAATGGTCTCGCTTTCACGGGAACTTCGACCGCCTACACCCTCGATGTTTCCGGAACTCGGACGTTGGCCTTTCGCGACGAAACAGATGGAGGAACGGATCCTTTGATCAGCGTGTCGGGAACCCAAGCGCACACGATTGGGGGGGCTAGCCTGACGCTCAGGGTTAACACGGACACCACTTCTGATCTTTCGATCGTCAACAACAGCAGCGCCACCACGGGGTTGACGATTGGAGTTCCGTTAAACATCACGGGGGCTGACAACAAAACGATCGCCTTTGGAGGAACGGGGAACACACTCATGTCCAGCATCCTCCAAGAGACCAGTACAGGCGTCCTTTCGATTTCGAAAAGCGGTTCAGGCAAGCTGATTTTCACTTCTGACAACACCTACGATGGAACCACGACGATTTCTGCGGGGATCCTCGAGTCCCAGGTCGCCAGCGGCT
>SYMW01000069.1 GCA_005805305.1 Verrucomicrobiales bacterium | reverse complement strand
TCAAGCCCGTCCAATACTCCGTCAAACTCGTCCGCTGGTTACGCTCCTCCATCCTTTCCAGGCTTGCCTGGACCGCCGCCCTGCCCCGCCTGCGTGCCCTCTACGCGTCGCTTTGAGTTCCATTCTTCCACACCGTTCTTCATTGCGATACTCGCCAGCTATCTGCGCGCCTACCGACGATACAGCGCCCGCAAATCGGAGCCATCCTTGGGCCTGGTTCCGATCGACGAGGCCTTCTCGAAGCTGAGCGGTGAGCGCATCAAGGATTGCATTACGGCACTCCAGGCTTTCGATCTCCAAGGGCTGTTCTCCATGAGCACGGGCAACATTCCCTACGCCTTCGAGCATTGCGACTGGCTGGTGGTCGTTTCCAAAGAAGAGCGCCGCCTCGGAAAGCGAACCGAGATACGCAACATCCCCGTCAGTTTGGCGCGCGACTCCGAGGATGCTCGCCGGTTGATGACCAGGTAGCTATGCATGGCGCCAGTCCCGTCCTCGAGGCCCTCGCTCGCCGCTATGAACGATGCCTGGCCGGCAGAACCGGCGAGGCGACTCGGGATGTGCTGCTGGATGTGGAGGAATTATTGAGGGATGCTGGCGCTGACGAGGGTGATCCCCGCGCCGTCGCCGAGCAACAACTTCGTGAAGGGGAACAGGCGGGAATCTTCCGGCTCGAGCCGCTGCACAAGCGGGATCGCGCCTCACTGCATCAGGTTCGGTTTTCCCCCGCCAGCGAATTCCGTTTATATGATCGCCTCGGACGGCCTTCACCCCGCGCCGTTCGGGGCGCCTTGAGCGAGCAGTTCGCGATCGCGTCAGCGATGCCCGTGCCCGAACGCTGGCGCGGTTGTTGGATTGCCTGGTGCGAAACGATGAGAGCCGCGGCGATGGCCGGCAGATCGGTCGAACCGTTTGACCGGCGCCCCAGCCCGGAGAACGAGAAACTGCTCGCGCTCCTCCCTCGGCTGCTGGCCTGGGAGGGCGAATCGCTTTTGCGCTTTGCCAGTTGCGTCCTTTGCGGCGACTCCAAAACGCTCGAGTCTCTCTCGGCGCCGGATCGAGATGGGGAGTTTCGAGACAAGCCAAGAGGCAAACTGGGTCGGTTGCTGGAGGATATCACGGGGGGGCGTCTACGCGCCTTGGACGATTTGGGCATTTTGCCCAACCCGCGCTTTGCCTTGGTTCACGGGCCGATAAAGCTTCTCTTTGAAGGTGAATGGTTGGATTTCGGGCGCTTGAAGGGGGCCTTCAGGCTGGCTGAGGCAGACATCGTGCGGGCCGAAAGTGTCGCGACCACGGCCTGTCGTTGCTTGACGGTCGAGAACGAAACTTCGTTCCACGAGTTGGCGAAGCTCCAATCAGGGACATTGCTTGTCCAAACGAGCTTTCTTGGTTCCGGCACGGCCTCGCTTCTGCGACGTCTTCCGGCCGGCATGGAATACTGGCACTTTGGAGACAGCGACGAGGCTGGCTTTGAGATACTCGAAGGACTTCGCGCCACCTCGGGGCGCGATTTTCAGGCGTTGCACATGCGGCGCGGGCGCATTCCCTTCGAACAGGAATCCATGGGCCGGCCGACTCTTAGTCAGTGGCCGTTTTATCCTTAAAACGGCAGTTGCTTAAGCCGAATCTTCGCACGCTCCTGGCGATAAAGTCTTTCCAAATCACTCACCAGATCCACAAGGGATTTGCCTCGCTCTTCGTCGAATCTTTCCCATCCCGGCTTTTGCAAATCTGCACCCTATTCAACTGCCGTTTTGAGGTTTATGAGTGACAAATTTTGAGGCCATTTGTGAAAAAGAATCGAGTGTTCGTTTCCCTCCAAACAGCCCTCCTCGCATCGGATTAGGCGAGGGCGCTGGTTCCAGGGAGGATGTGAAGCAAAATGGAAGACGATATGTGGCAACGAGTCCCTCATTCCTGTCCAAGGTCTGAAGTTTGTGGCCAAGCAATGAGGATTTTGACATGTTACGCGGACAAACCATGAAAAAATTCCGGCGGCTCACGGTGGCCCAGGCCCTCATTCAGTTTCTCCAGCGTCAGGACGTCGAACGTGATGGGCGGCGGCAGCGGTTTTTTGCGGGATGCCTGGGCATTTTTGGGCACGGCTGCATCGCGGGCGTGGGTCAAGCGCTTCGGCAATATCCTGATTTTCGCTACATCCACACCAAGAACGAGCAAGCATCGGTGCATATCGCCACGGCCTTCGCGAAGGTGAGTTGTCGTCTTCGGGCTTTCGCCTGTGTAAGTTCCATCGGACCGGGTGCGACCAACATGATCACTGGCGCGGCCACCGCCACGATCAACCGCCTGCCTGTCTTGCTTCTGCCAGGTGATATGTTCGCGAGACGCAACGTGGGGCCCGTCCTTCAGCAACTGGAGCATCCATCGTCCCAGGATGTCTCCGTCAACGACTGCTTCAAGCCGGTTTCGAAATACTGGGATCGCATCAATCGTCCTGATCAGCTCATGAACGCACTGCCTGAAGCGATGCGCGTGCTCACGTCCCAGGTCGAAACCGGCGCCGTGACGCTGGCGCTTCCTCAGGACGTGCAGACCGAGGCGTTCGATTACCCGGCCGAGCTCTTTGAGGATCGCGTCTGGCGCATCCCGCGTCCCGCGCCGGAGCGCGAGTTAGTTGGGCGCGCCGTCGAAATGGTTCGCAAGAGCCGGAAACCCTTCCTCATCGCGGGTGGTGGAGTGCTCTACAGTGAGGCGCATGACGCGCTGGCGAAGTTCGTCGCGCGAACGGGAATACCCGTGGGAGAAACCCAGGCCGGCAAAGGTTCGCTGCGGTTCGATCACCCGCAAAACTTGGGCGCTGTCGGCGTCACGGGCACTTTCGCGGCCAACCGCGTGGCGGCGGAATCCGATTTGATCATTGGGGTTGGCACGCGCTACAGCGATTTCACGACGGCGTCCAAGACCGCTTTTCAGAGTCCCGGGGTGCGATTCATCAATATCAACATCGCCGAGTTCGATGCGTTCAAACACAGCGGCTTGCCAGTCGTGGCGGACGCACGAACCGCGGTGGAGGCTTTGATGAAAGCGCTGAAAGGCTGGCGAGTGAGCCGAACCTACGCAAGGCTTGTCGAGCAGCTAAACCGTGATTGGGATCAGGAAGTGACCCGGCTCACGTGCACGCCAACCGGCATGCCGGTGAGCCAGGCGGAAGTGATTGGGACGGTGAACGAGTTTACGCGCCCGCGGGATATCGTCCTTTGCGCGGCTGGGAGTCTGCCGGGCGATCTACACCGGCTTTGGCGCACCCGGAATCCAAAAGGCTACCACCTTGAGTATGGCTACTCTTGCATGGGTTATGAAGTGGCGGGCGGCGTGGGAGCCAAGCTGGCCGCACCTGAGCGCGACATCTACGTGATGGTGGGCGATGGTTCGTGGCTGATGATGTCGAGCGAACTCGCCACAGCCGTGCAGGAGGGGATCAAGGTCACCGTGGTGCTCCTCAACAATCACGGCTACCAGAGCATCGGCGGATTGTCCCGCGCGATCGGCAGCGGCGCGTTTGGCACGGAGCATCGGCTGCGCAATGCGAAGTCTGGATTTTTGGACGGCGCCAATGCCCCCATCGACTTCGTGTCCAATGCCTCGAGTTTGGGAGCGCACGTCATCGCGGCGACAGATATCAAGAGCTTGAAAGCCGCTCTTGCGGAAGCCCGCCAGCAACCCAAATCGGCCGTGATCGTGATGGAAACCGATCCCAACAAACGCGCTCCTGGATACGGCGCGTGGTGGGACGTGCCGGTGGCCGAAG
Organism: Verrucomicrobiales bacterium; assembly: GCA_005805305.1. Taxonomy (GTDB): domain Bacteria; phylum Verrucomicrobiota; class Verrucomicrobiia; order Limisphaerales; family F1-80-MAGS106; genus F1-80-MAGS106. The sequence continues at coordinate 3,588 of SYMW01000069.1, read as the reverse complement.
TTTCGACCATGCCAGCCGTGAAAGCCGCGCGAAAGGAATTCGAGCGGGCGGTGAAGCGGGAACGACATTTCTTATGAGGTTGCATCCGCTCCGCAACCGCGGTTCAGCCGAAGGGAATTGAACCTTAAAACGGCAGTTGCCCCTGTCCACCGGTTTGTGTCTTGGATGACTGGAGCAAGCGCGATGAAAGTCTGTTCCGCCGGTTTCCGGTCAACGGCTTACAACTTCTGATTTCAACCGTAACGAAAAGGATGCGCGAGAGGGAACGCGTCCTCGATGTGCCTGACTTCAATTATCTTTCGATCCGTGGTCAAGACCTCCACGACATCGAATCGCACGGTGACTTCGGGATTGCCGCACTGGCGGAGGTACTGGAGGGCTGTCCTGGACAGGCGCCGTTGTTTTTTCGAGTCCACCGCGGCGGCGGGCCTGGTCCAAGACTTTGAAGTTCTTGATTTCACTTCGACGAAGATGAGAACGCCTCGATGTTTGAAAATGAGGTCGATTTCACCGCGTTGACCCCGATAGTTGGCGCATAGGAACGACAGGCCCGCCTTCTCCAAGAATTGGCGCGCGGCCTCCTCTCCCTGGCGTCCGAGTTCTTGGGTGACGCAGATTTCCTTGGGATGAAGCCACTCTTTGATAGTTCGCGCCAGGTTCATACTCGATTGGGCAGTCCGGCTCCTTGCCAGCCGAGAATACGACCCACGCAAGCTCTTGCAACTCACAATTCGCAGGCTTCTGGAAGGCGCTTGTGATTTGGGTGCGGCCTCAGAATTCCAATTGCTGGGATCGAACCGGTGCGAATGAACGGCGGTGGATAGGGCAGGGACCGTGCCTGGAGAGCGCCATGAGGTGCGCCTTGGTGGGATATCCTTTGTGCTCGCCGAAGCCGTATTCGGGATACTGTTTATCATACTGCAGCATGATGCGATCCCGGGTGACTTTAGCCAAAACGCTCGCCGCGGCGATGGAATAACTCTGGGAGTCCCCTTTCACGATAGGAGTGTGTGGCACCGGCAATCCGCGCACCGCCACGCCATCGACGAGAGCGTGCGCCGCGGGATTTTTTAGTGTGCGTAGCGCCTCGGCCATCGCGAGATGGGTGGCGTTCAATATGTTGAGCTGGTCGATAAGTTCGTGGGAAACGACGGCGATGGCGAAAGTGATTTCTGGCATCTTATGCAGGAGATCAAAGAAACGTTCGCGAGCTCGCTCGCTTAACTGCTTGGAATCGTTGAGTTCAAGGAGGGATTCCGGCAGATCGTCAGTCAACGCCCAGTCACAAGGAAAGACGACCGCGGCGGCTGTCACCGGGCCGGCGAGCGGACCGCGGCCCGCTTCATCGACTCCGGCCAATGGCCCCATTCCTTGATCGAGCAGTCTCCGTTCGTGACTAAAGCGATTCGCCGCCTTCATCGTTTTTGGTGTGGGCATCCGCGGGAGCCTTCTCAGGATTCTTAAGGGGATCGGTCCAGTGGGTGCGAGGCGCATGCCTGGCTTACTATTGGCTGCAGTGCATGGCAAAGTAGCGGAGCAACGCTGTTAACTCGATGGCCTGTGCTTGTGCGAGCACTTTTTGTTCCGCTGAATCTGATTTTCTTATGGCTCGATCGACCGCATCCACAAAGCTCTCGGGTTCGAAGCAGCCATTTTGAAGCCATGATTCTGAGATCCCTCGCGCCGCGGGTGTTTCGCAGGAAAAGTGATCGAGCAACGCCTTGGAGACTTGTGGCAGAGCGGGATGATTTCGCGCGCGGCGCAGCCAGTACTTGGCGTTTGAATAATCAGGCTCTCGCCGATGCACAATGGCGTGGAGCAAGGATCCATCCGCGTTGTCGATGTCCTGGGCCAATTCGTGGGCTTTGATCCAGTGGTCATTCCAAATCAAAGCAACGCAAAGAACGAGGCTTGGCCGATGATCACCGGTCGGCATGCCTTCTTGCACGAGTCTCTTGATCTGGCTTTCCAACTCGACCACAGGCAGGACGCTGGAGCGGGGGCCGGGTCCGATGTCTGGAATCGAGGGCGTGCTAACTAGTGGCTCCAATGATTTCGGAAGGGTGGAAGAGGGCGTCATGTCACAGAGAGCGCGATGGTGCCAAATCACCGTTGCGATGTGAAGTCCGTTCTCAGCAGCGGCGGTTCAATCACTACGAGCCGAGATTGAGTGCCAGCACAACTAATTGTGTACGGGCCCGGTTTCATCCGCAAAATAATGTTGTTATGTTTTGTTCGGCAGGATAAGTTTTCCTTCACGAATTATGATTGATGAAGTGGAGCCTTCCCTAGATAAAGATCCGACGATTGCCACAGGTTCCTCTGAAAAGTACGACTCCTCCAAGATCGATAAATTGGAGGGATTGGAAGCGGTGCGGAAACGCCCGGGAATGTATATCGGTGATCCGGATGAGCGGGGATTGCACCATTGTGTATTTGAGGTGTTGGATAATTCGATTGACGAGCATTTGGCGGGTCACTGCAAGAAGATCCATGTGGCGATTCATTCCGATGGATCCTGTTCCATCCAGGATGACGGGCGGGGCATCCCGGTGGACGTTCACCCGAAGTTTGGCATTCCCGCCGTGGAGTTGGTGCTGACTAATCTTCACGCGGGAGGGAAGTTTGGACAGGGAGCTTACAAGTACTCAGGAGGGTTGCATGGAGTGGGTGCGAAATGTGTGAACGCGCTTTCGGATTGGTTCAAGGTGGAAGTGTCGAGGGACGGTTTGGTTTACTCGATGGAATTCGAAAGGGGGGTCACGACTCGCAAGCTGGAAACCATCGGCAAGTCCACGCAAACGGGGACTTTGATCACGTTCAAGCCCGACCCAACCATCTTCACGATCACCACGGAGTTCAAATTCGACATCCTCGCCAATCGGCTGAGGGAGTTGGCGTTTTTGAATCCCGGGGTGGAAATCAGTTTGACGGACGAGCGCTTGGAGAACAAGTCCGAGCGATTTCTCTATCGCAATGGCATCGAGGAATTTGTCCGCCAATTGGGAAAGAGCAAATCGGTTCTCCATCCCAAGCCGATTTTGCTGTCACGCCAGAAGGACGAGGTGTTCGTGGACTGCGTCATGCAGTACAACGACAGTTATACCGACCAGATCTTGTGTTTCGCGAACTCCATACCGAATCCTGACGGGGGCACTCATTTGACTGGATTTCGAAGCGCCCTGACGCGCGCCATCAACCAATACTCCAGGAGCAACAATATCCTCAAAGAAAAGGATCCGGCGATTTCCGGCGACGACGTTCGGGAGGGATTGGTCTGCGTCTTGAGCGTGAAGCTGTTGAACCCGAGGTTTGAATCGCAGACGAAGGTCAAACTGGTGAATACAGAGATCGACGGTTTGGTGTCCTCGATCGTGTACGACGGATTGATGACGTTTTTTGACGCGAACCCGGCGGTGGCCAAGAAGGTGATCGAAAAGTCGTTGATGGCGGCGCGGGCGCGGGAGGCGGCCCGGAAGGCGCGGGAAACGGTTCGGAAGAGCGCGATGACGGGGGGCGGACTCCCTGGGAAACTGGCCGATTGCTCGGATCGCGATCCAGCCAACACCGAGCTTTATATAGTCGAGG
>SYMW01000068.1 GCA_005805305.1 Verrucomicrobiales bacterium | reverse complement strand
GGCGGATCGGAATTTGAATCCGAAACGGTATGAGTGGAAAGCGGACGGGAAAACGATTCTGGAGAAGATTCAGCGGGCCCGTGAAACTCTGGCACGCCAAGTCGGACTTAGTAAAGACAGTTCAGAGACACTACACTAGGCAGACAGCGGATACCAATGCGTCCGACAGAGCGATTCCAATGCGGTGGACGCTTCATCCGGTGGATTCCAGCCAATTCCCGCATCCGAGTTCTTGGGACAGGCCGCGATTGGGATGAAGATTATGAGCGAGGCATCAAGAGCGAGGAGGAGGCCAACGCCGGGAACCCGGCATTTCGCGGCTTGCGCGGCCCGATCTGGAACCGTTAGTTTTGCCTAGGCCGAAAAGCCTAACAACGATTTATGCCTGTTCCTCTTGTCGCTCTCTTGTTCGCGCTCCTGTTCGGGGCTGGGTGCCGGTCGGTTCCCGAAAAGGATTCGCGGTTCCTGCGGCTCGAGCAGTACACAGGAACTATTCGAGTGGCCTGCGTCGGTGACAGCATCACGTATGGCGCTGGCGTCGAGAACAGGGAATCCAACAATTATCCAGCCATCCTCGGCAAATGCCTCGGCGCGAGGTTTGAAGCGCGTAATTTTGGAGTCAACGGCGCGACGCTTCTGAAGAAGGGGGATCTGCCTTACTGGAAACTGGACGCGTTTCGTGCCGTGGAAACGTTCCAACCGGACGTGATTATTTTGAAATTGGGAACGAACGATTCGAAGCCTCAAAATTGGCGGTTCAAGTCGGAATTCGCATCCGATTTAGCGGAGATGATCGATTCTTTTTCGCGGCTACCCTCGAAGCCCCGTTTGTGGGTCTGCCTGCCGGCGCCCGTTTATCAAGATCGTTGGGGCATCAACGAAAAGACGGTGCGGGACGAAATCATGCCGTTGATTCGTCAAGCCGCCGCCAGCAGGCGCGTGCCGGTCATCGATCTGCACTCCGCCCTCGCCAATCGTCCGGATTGGTTTCCGGATGGCGTTCATCCAAACGCGGCCGGTGCGGCGAATCTGGCTCAAGTGGTCTGCTACGCCTTGCTCAAACATCCCTGACCCTCTTCGATATGGAGAATGAACCAACGCCTCCCGCATCATCCATGGGCCCTCCCCATTCAGAATCGAGTTGCCCACCTGTTCCCCCGCGATTGCCGCGCATGCCCTTGTCGCCGTCCGGTTCCGACCCAATTTCCGGAGGGTCTCCCAGGCCGGGGCCGAGGAACAATTCTGGCTTCTGGAAAGGAGCCGCGTTTCTGGGGCTTTTCTTGCTGGGAGTGTCTCTTCTGGCGCATGTAGCGTTCTGGTTCGATCTTCCTGGCGCCGGCCTCTCGGCACGCGCGGCCACGAAGGATTCTTCACTTGAGGAAGTCATTCTCAAGGAAGGGAAAGGCCTTCACAAGATCGCTGTTGTGGATGTGTCGGGCATCATCAGTGGCGACCCGATCGATCATCAAGGTCAAAGATTGGTTGAGTCCGTTGAGCATCAATTGAGCCGCTGCGCGTCGGACGCGTCGGTGCGGGCGGTGATCTTGAAGATTGATTCGCCCGGGGGAGAGGTCCTGGCCTCGGACGATCTCAGCCGTCTGCTCGCCAAGTTCCAAGTGAAGCACGCGAAGCCCGTTGTCGCCTCCATGGGAAGCGTGGCGGCCTCCGGAGGCTACTATATCGCGGCCCCGTGCCAGTGGATTGTCGCGAATGAATTGACGGTCACCGGAAGCATCGGCGTGATCATGCACGCCTACAACTACCGGGGTTTGATGGACAAGGTAGGGGTCAGGCCGGAGGTGTACAAGAGCGGCCGGTTTAAAGACATGCTGAGCGGGGACAAACGTGAGAACGAAATCTCGACCGAGGAAAAGGAGATGGTGCAGAACATGATCAACGAGACTTTCGGCCGTTTCAAGCAAGTCGTGCAGGAAGGGCGGAACAATGCCGCTTTGAAGAACAAAGGAAATGGGCGATCCTTGGCGGCAGATTGGGGGCTTTACGCGGACGGCCGGATCCTCACCGGCAAGCAGGCATTTGAAAGTGGCTTCATCGATGAGCTTGGGAATTTCGACACGGCCGTGGAACGCGCCGAGAAAATTGCCGGGATAGAGGAGGCGACGCTGGTCACGTTCCAACACGTCTACAGTCTTTCCAGCTTGTTGAGGCTGTTTGGACAGGGAGAGGCCCGGCACGCGGTCAAGTTGGACCTTGGTTTGGACATCCCCGACCTGAAAGTGGGGAGACCTTATTTCTTGTGGATGCCATAGCGTCGGCAGCCCTGGTTGCGTTGAACATTTTGTGGGTTAATGTGGTCGAACCGATTGTGGTGAGTCGGAGCATTTGAAACATTATGACGACGTTTGGATTTCTAATGGCGGATTATTGGTGGTTTGTGATTCCGGGCATGCTGCTGGGATTCTATGCCCAGATGAAGCTGAGCTCGGTCTATGGAAGGTATTCCCAAGTCGGCACCGCGGCACGAATCAGCGGCGCCGAGGCCGCGCGGGAGATCCTGGACCGTGCAGGGCTCCACCACATGCCGGTGCGTGAAGTGGCGGGGCATTTGACGGATCATTATGATCCCATCAAGAAGGAATTGTGCTTGTCCTCCGAGAATTATCGGAGCACTTCCCTCGCGGCCGTGGGTGTTGCCGCCCATGAGGCGGGCCACGCCTTGCAGCACAAGGCGGCTTATTTCCCGCTGCATTTCCGGATGCTCATGGTCCCGGCCACTCAGTTCGCGAGCATGGCGTGGATGGGCATCGTGGTTTTGGGCATGCTCATTCCGACGTTCTTCTCCATGGCGATTGGCCTGGCTATCGCGATTTTCTCGGTTATCACGCTGTTCCAACTCGTGACGCTCCCGGTCGAATTCGATGCCAGCCGCCGAGCCAAGGAGCAGTTGTTCAGGCTGGGCTTGATTCACGCGGACGAGGCGCCGGCGGTGAGCAAAGTGTTGAGTGCCGCGGCCATGACTTATGTTGCTGGGTTGGTGTCCTCGGTTCTTCAGCTTTTGCAACTGGTCATGCTGGCTCGGGGCCGTGAGAGGGATTGACGGGAGACTAGGGCTAAGCCGCGCTGTGCAGGCTTGGGTGAACTGGGACGAACAGCGAGAAACTCGAGCCCAAACCCGGGTTGGAACGCACGTGGAGCGCGGCCGAGGACTGGTGAAGCAGCCGATTCACAATGGCGAGGCCAAGTCCAACCCCGTTGGGATTGAGTTTTGAGGTGATAAATGGCTCGAAAATCGAGGACAACGAATTCGATGCGATTCCGGGGCCATTATCTTCGATGGAGATGCAAACCATCGGCGGCTGATTATTAAACTGCGTGCCTTGGGCGAACAATTGCCCGTCGCCCCGGCGGAGCGCCGACACATCCAGCGCCGCGGCCCAAGCCGTCGCGGTGATCCGCACCTGATGCGGCTGGGAAGCGCATTCCAGGGCATTCGAGGTGATATTGACCAGCATTTGCAGGAGGTCCGTGGAGTTGATGCGCACGGAGCATTCCTCGGGAAGGGGGTGGATCTCCACCTTGTTGTTCTTGGCGGAGGGCATCAACGAGAGAAGCTTTTTCAAGTCCCCGAGGAGAGCGTTGAGGTCGACAGTTCCCAGGGAGCGGTTTTCCGTCCTCAACAGTTTCAAATAACGATCTGAGACCTCCGAACAGCGCCTGACTTCCTTGTGGATTTGATGGACGTGCCGGCGCAAGCCTTCCACTTTGTCCGAGGGAAGGAACGTCCACCTCTGCGTCTCCTCCTCGATGAGCGTCACCAAGCTTTCGATGATGCAAAGGGGATTGCGAATGTCGTGCAAGATGCAGGCGTAGACCTCGGATTCGGCCTTGTTCGAATGCGCCTCGGTGGCCTTGCGGATCAGTTCGCCGCGGAGGAAATCCGTTTGGGACGCGTGGTCGGACAATTGTTTGAGCAGCGCGCCCCGCTGGGCCGCGCGCGCGACCGCGGCGCGCATCGTGGCGACCGAAAAAGGTTTGGAAAGATAGTCACAGGCCCCCGAACGAAGCGCTTCGTGAACGCTGCTCAGGCTTTCGAACCCCGTCACCATGAGAATCTCGGTGCTTGGCGAAAGCTTCTTGAGCCTCTGGATCACTTCAATGCCGCCCATGTCGGCCATGTTCAGATCCACGATCGCCACGTCGAATGTCGTCTGCGACGCCGCAGCCAACCCGGCAGGCCCTGACTCGGCGAGCACCACCTTGAAGTCGCTCTCAAAAATGATCTTGAACGATTCCCTGGGGCCTTCCTCATCGTCCACGACCAGCATGGAGGGGAGCGAGGCCCGGTCCGGCACTCTTTTCCTGGCAGATCGGCCTTGGTCGTATCCCGGACCCTGCTCGTGTTGCGACTGAAGATTGGAGAATCGATGAAAGAGGGACATAGGATTGAGGATGTGCCAGCGAGCCTAGTTCCCGGCGAGCAGCCGTTCCCACAATTCTTCGTTCAAAAGCGCTTTGGACAGGAAGTGCTTTTCTTCGTCGCAAGGGTCCATAGGCTTAGGATTCACTGGAAACTTTAACCGAAACAAGACGCCAGATCCAGGAGAGTTTTCGACGCCTATGTCGCCTCCGTGGTGGTAGGTGATGAAGTAGCTGATCATCAAGTTGAGCCCAAACTCCTTGGGCTGATCCGCCCGGATATAGAAAGGGTCAAAGATAGCCCGGATGGAATTCTCCGGCAGCCCAGGGCCGTCGTCTCGGATCTCCACCTGCACCCACTGATCCTCCGAACCCTCCAACGTCAGGGCCTTGGCTGTGATGTCGATCCGCGAACCGGGAGGGAGCACCGAGATTTCGTCTTCCAGGATCGCTTCGAACAAGCGGGTGAATTTCTTGCTGTCCACCGTGAGCTCAGGAATGTCATCGGGAATGCTTCCGTTGAGCACGATCTCTTTTTCCGCCAGCTTCACCGAGACTCTGTTCGCGGCGGCGGAGATGACATGCCGAAGCCGGACCCGATCAGTGAATGGGCCTCCCTTGAACGTCGGAGCGGTCTCCAAAGTGTAGAGTAGGGCCGTGATCCTTTCCACTTGGGAGACGACGTGTTGATAAAAATCGACCCAGAAATTTGGGTTCCGCAATTCCTCCAAGTGCAGGTTTTCCTCGTTCAGCTTCGAGGGCGCGAGCTCCAGGAAGGTCCTGATGGCGACCAGGGAATTGCGGACGTGATGGCCCATGCCCGCCGCCAGGACACCGAGGCTGATCACGCGATCGGTGATCATCATCTTGTGGAGGACGGACAGCTTTTCCCGAAGGAGTTGGTCGCGCTCGAACTGCACGATAAAAAACTCCATGGCCCGGCGGAGGGTGAGTTCAAGCTCGTGTGGATCCCATGGCTTGTGGATGTAACGATAGATCGCCCCGGCATTGACGGCGTCGATGGCCGCGTCCAAATCCGAGTAGGCCGTCGTCAATATTCTCACGACGCGGGGTTGGAGCTGCCGGGATTTCTCGAGGAGTTGGACCCCCTGTTCCCCCGGCATTCTTTGATCGCTGATCAGGATCCCGATGTCCCTTCGGTTCCGTTCGAACAAGACGAGAGCGTCCTTCACATTGGTGGCCGTGATGATCCGAAACGTTTTCTCAAAAGCCTTCGTGAACTGCCGGAGCGAGCGTTCCTCGTCGTCTACATAAAGAATCGCATATCGTTTGTATTCGTACAAGTTGTACATAAAGAGCCCGGCTACGCGCGAGGCTTGCCAAGAGTGCAAGACCCCGAGACCAAGTACAGTCGAGTGGCACGTCAGTCCAGGGTCGACCCTCGCATTTTCTTGGGAAAAGCCAAAGTAAATTCCGTGATCCCCTCGGCTGAGCTCTCCACCACGATCCTTCCCTCATGCTGCTGCATGATGCTGAAACAGATGCTTAAGCCAAGCCCCATCCCCGCGCCAACCTCTTTCGTGGTGAAGAACGGGTCGAAGACGCGGCCCAAGTTCTCTGGGGAAATGCCCGGGCCATTGTCCCGCACTGAAACGAGCACTTGATCGGCTTTTTCCCGCGCGGCGATACAGACCGACGGTTCCGGCGTCTCGTGGGTTCTGAGGGAGTCGATCGCGTTTTGAATCAAATTCATCAAAACTTGAGTGATTTGATTCCCGTTGACCTCGATCTCGAGTGCTGGAGGGATTTCGACAGTCACCTTGATTTTGTCCCGCCATTCGCTGGACATGAGCCTCAGTGACTTCCGCACGAGGCCGTCCACCGGCTCCGAGTTTCGCCTCCGTTCATCGGGATGCGTGAACGTTCGCAAATCCGAGACGATTTCCTTGATGCGCCGCAGGCCGTCCGTCACATCGCGCAAGGTGTCTCCAAAATCTTCCGACTCCGCGCCCGGCAGCGCGCCTGAAAAGGAGCGCAGGTTGAACGCGCCTGTCGTGGCATAGTTCAAGGGGTTGTTGATCTCATGGATGATGCCGGCGCTCATCCGGCCCAGAGAGGCGAGCTTTTCCCGCTGGACCAACTGAGATTGGGCTTCCTTCAGTTGTTCTAGGGTGGATTCCAATTTCCGGTTTTGCGCGGTCAGCTTTTTCTGCAACTGGTGGGACTGCGCCAGATTGCCCGCGCGCACCATAAGTTCCATGGTTGAGAACGGCTTCGAAACGAAGTCGTTGGCGCCCGACCCAAGGGCCGCGAGCTTGGTTTCTTCGTCGGCTCGAGCCGTGACCAGCAGTATGGGAATCGTCCGCGTCGGGGTGCGCGACCGGAGCTCCCGGCAAACCTGAAGCCCGTCCTTCTCAGGCATCATCATGTCCAAAATCACGACGTCCGGGAGGAATTGGGATGCTTTGTCAAGGGCTTGGATTCCGTCGGCCGCTTCGATGACTTGGAATCGGTGGGTCAGCATGGACTTGAGAAACAGGAGCATGTCGGGTTCATCGTCCGCGATCAGGACGGAGGGACGCAGCGGATCCAAATCCGTTTCGATCCGCAAGGTGGCGGGGTCGAAGCTGGGAGTCACGTGGGTTCGATTTGCGACGCTGTTGAAACGTTCCGGCGATAGAGAAGGCCCCGCAGGAGCCTTCTCTTTGGGAGGCATCGGTCCCGCGGGTCTCCAAGGCAGGGTGATCGTGAAGGTCGTTCCCTGGCCGAGCACGCTTTCCACGGACACCCCGCCTCCCTGGACTTCCACCAACTCTCGAACCAGCGCGAGCCCGAGCCCGGTGCCTTGGAACTTCCTGCTGGCAGACGTGTCCGCCTGCCAGAAGCGGTCGAACACAAAAGGCAGGTGATCTCTGCTGATGCCGATGCCATTGTCGCTGACTTCCATCACGCATTGATCGGCCGCTTTTCTGAGGGAGAGCATGATTTGGCCGCCCGAGGCGGTGAATTTGAGGGAGTTGTAGAGGAGGTTGAGAATGATCCTTTCCCACTTGTTCTGATCGATGAGAAGGCAACCGACGCTCTCTTCCGTGTCGCACTTGAGCGTGATTCGCTTCTCTTCAGCGGCTGTTTGAAGCGAATTTACCAGGCCTTTGACGAAGGAAGCTGATTGAACTGGTTCGAGTTGAAGCTCCATTTTGCCTTCCTCCAGCCTGACCAAGTCCAGCAGGTCGTTGATCAGTTTGAGAAGGCCAAGCCCATGAATCCACATCGTGTCCAAGTGGCTCTTGACCAGCGGCGGCGGCAGGGAGCCGCTGTCGCGGCGCAGCATTTCCAATGGCCCAAGCACCAGGGTCAAAGGGGTGCGGAGTTCGTGGCTGATGTTGGCGAAGAACCGGCTTTTTACCTTGTCCAGCTCTACGAGCTTGCGATTGTTTTCTTCCAAGAGCCTCCTGTTCTCAGCGAGCTCGTAGCGGAGCTCGAATTCGCTGAATAGGAGCTGATTGTAGAGATAGTTTCCGGCGATGACAATAATTCCTGTGAGGATCAGGAAATAAAGATTGTTGAGGAAGATGGAGCTATTGATCGAGGTAGGCTGCAGGAAACAGGCGAGCAAATAGAATTCCATGACCCCCACCACCGAGATCACGGATTCCGCAAGTGTCCAGTGGCCCACGGCGCTCACCGCCAGCAGGATGAGATTGAGCCCCGCATAATAGGGGGATCCGGCGGGATCGGCCGTGCAGGCGATCATCGTGGCGATGAACAAGGAGGGGAGGAAGACGATGGGCAGGCCGATGCGCCGGTAATGACGCTCACCCCAGCGCGTGTAGTGGAGGGCCCAGACGATCGCGACCAGCCCCGAGCAAAGAAGCCTGAGCTTGAAAAAGAAACCAACGTGCTCCGGATACACGGCCATGTCCAGGAGGACCCCCAGCGGCATGAGAACGACCGTCAGCAAGCAGGCGAGCTTGCCGGTTCGGATCCGGACGAGACGCTCGTTCCTTTGAAACGCCTCCCTGAAATCCGGTTGCGCGAACTTTTTCGATTTCTCAGGCCACATCCGGTTTCCGGACTTTGATGAAAATGTTCACACGCGTGTCATCCGTCTCGACGGAAAACTCCGAGTCAAGGGCGGCGTCGGGTTTGATCAAGGCGAAATCCTTCTGGCTCCGATAAAACAAATGCCATTCAAGGATGTAAGACATGCAATGCCGGTTTGGATTGGAGGAGTCCACATTCGTGGCCAGCAGCAGCCCGCCGGGCGCGAGGAACTCGTATAGGTAATTCATCACGCGCTTGCAGGTTCGGTCGTTGAGATAATCGAACAAGCCCGCGCAGTAAATAAAATCGCGATGCTCCTCCAAAGCTGGTTTCACGTGGCGCGCCGCCTCTTTCAAGAGTTGATGCACGGACTTCCGTTCCACCTCGAGAAACGTGGATCGCTTGTGGCGCGTGATGAGGCTTTCCAGGATCACGCGGGTGTGCAGCAAAGTTTCGTCGTTGAAATCAAGAAGGCGCACGCGGGCGTGGTTGGAGAGTTCACTGTGCTCGACGAAGAGTTGCAGCTCTTTGGCGGGGCCGCATCCGAGATTGAGTATCCGCGCTTGACGTCCCAGGCGGACGCGCCGCTCCGTCTCCTCGCCGAGGGTTCTTTCGAGGAATAAGACCCGGTTCCGGTGGGCCTTCGCGCTCGGTTGATCGAGGAGCCACACGTTCAGCACTTTTGCGAAGAGCGTGCTCCCCTCATGGGGATCCCGCAGGATCATATTGACCATCTCGTAATCGCCCGCGTAACCCAACGGCTTCCGATACGTTCGGTAAGCGAATGGAGAACACAGCACGTGAGGATGCAGCTGGCGTTTCACGAAACTGCGGTGCAACGGTTGAAGTTCCACGTCGACGGATTGAGACACCGCCTCAAATTCGCCAAATCGCTCATCCAAAGCAGGCAATATCGAATGACGCAATTCCGCGATGATTTCCTTCTCCATCTCGACGCGATTGCCGTGGGGCGAAGTTCGAATGCCCAGCTCCACTTGATCCAGCCATCGGCGAAGGTCGATGAAGAAATTGTGCACATCAGACACCACCACTTTGTAGGCCGCGCGCACGCTGAGAATCTTTTTCCATTCCGTGAAAAACCCGGCGAATTCCTCCCGAAGTTTTTCCTTCCGGTTCACAGGAGAAAAGAGGTCGACGTCGAGCCACGATTCATCCAGGGTCGCTTCGCAGACCACGATGACGCCCGTGTTGACAAGGTTGCTCACAATGCCGCGTCCCGAATAGATCATTTTGTCGTTGACGATGATTCGGAATTCCCCAAGCACCTCGGACATTTGCAGGATGCTGTAGGGATTGTAGACTTCGAAAACCGCGAGGTAGCGCGTGAGTCGCAAGAGGGTCGCCCGGCCCTCGACTCCTTGGCTGTTAACGAAGACAATGAAATTGTCTTTCTCGCCAAGGTTGGTGGTCAACTTGCTTTCCATAGAGGACAATCGAACGGGCCCGACATCGGGCGCCCTGGACGACGGCCGGAAATGGCCAATCAGCTCACCAGCGGGGAACAGCGCAGTGCCGCGACCGTTCAAAACCTGGCTCGGTGATGAAATAGAGCAAAACGCTGCCTTTGGATAGTCTTTTTCTTGCTTGGGCTCGATGACTCAGCGAGGCTGGTCAGCCAATTATGGCCCCATCCATTGTTTCCAGCCTGCTGATCGTTCGGGCATTCGCGCCGCGAGTTTTGAGTGGTGTCACCACCCTGATCTGCAGCGGGGCCTTTTGGTTCGCGGCGCTCGGCGAAGGGTTTCGCAACCCGCCGTCAGGAAGTTTTGGGCTCGGCAGGGCCGGAGGCCGTTTCGCCCATGTCGACGACGCGAGCGCGGTCATTCATAATCCGGCAAATCTGACCGATCTCACCGAGTCAGAAGTGCAATTCACTCCCTCCATCATTCATGCGAGCGTGGATTATTCGAACGCCGCGGGCGGCCTGGAAACCAGCCGGAATCCATGGAAATTCCTGCCCAATTTTTTCGCCGCGATGCCTGTTGGCAAAACGGCCGGCCGCTGGGCGTTCGGCGTCGGACTCACAACCCCCTATGGCCTATCCAGCGAGTGGAACCCCGATGGCGGCCTGCGCTACGCGACCGCGCACTATGCCGAACTGATCACCCTGAGCGCTTCTCCCGCCCTGGCCTACAAGGTGACCGATACATTGCGCGTCGGGGTCGCGGCCAACCTCTATTGGTCTCAGGTGCAATTTCGCCAGTTTTACCCTTGGGCGCTGTTGACTCAAAATCCCGCGCAACCCGAGGGCATGGCGGCTTTGAAAGGGGATGGAACAGGCTTGGGAGCGACCCTCGGAATCTCGTGGGACATTGCGAAAGGGCATCGCCTTGCCTTGAGTTACCGGTCCATGGCGGATATCGACTACAGCGGTGACTTCCACGTCAGCAATTTCCCCGCCGTCGCCGGCGCGCTTGGGTTTTCGGATCACAGCACATTCCAAACCGAGATCGGATTTCCCAATATTCTGGGGGTCGGTTACGGAATTCGGCTTAGCGACCGCGCCCGCTTGGAGTTCAGCGGGGAGTGGGTCGAGTTTTCGAGATTTGACTCATTGCCGCTGGATATCGCGGCGAATAATCCTCTGCTGCCCTCCCGCGTTGTCGCCGAGGAATGGCGAAACACGTTTACCGCAGGCCTGGCCGGGGATTGGGCGTTCGCTCATGGGTGGAGTTGGCGGGGGGGGTATCAATATTACCAAACTCCGGTTCCTGATCGGACCCTCACTCCCGTGATCCCAGATTCCAACCAGCACGTCCTGACAACCGGCGTGTCCTACCGTTTCGGCAAGCACAGGCTTGATCTCTCCTACGGCAAAGTCTTTTACCTGACTCATGACGTGTCGCCCCAGGACAATCCGGCTTTTCCCGGGCGGTATGAATTCGACGTCCACCTTTTTTCAGCGGCCTATTCCTTTCTGTTCTGAATCCATCAGTTAGTTCCCTCCGGGTAAGAGGTGAACGCGGAGAATAATCAGAGCATCACCACGACCAAGGTGACGGGTGATTCCAAGACGTACCTGCTTCAGTTGGATCGATCCACCGGAGCCAAGTTTTATCCGCTCCGCAGGCAGTCACTGGGTCGCAGTCGAGCCGGGTGGATGTCCTGCTTGTGGATGCGAAAAACGGCACACTAGCGTCTCCGCATTTACGGCTCGAATTGTGGGGAATCGGTGCATCCACGCGTTGTCGGTGGAGCGCGACTGTGCTGAAAGCCAGTCGCAGCAGCATCTCAGGCTCGCTGTCACGCCAAACCTGCTGCGGCTGGTGCTCCGCATACAACCGCGCTCCGGGCTGCCACCCAAGTTCACCGACAACTTGTGGATGCACTGGTGGGGAATTGTGCTTGTCCAAGGACCTTGAATTTGGTAGCGAATTGTATTCGATGAACACGGTCGTCAGCTGCCCTTTTTCTAAATATCTGCATGCGATTCCCTGAGGAAGTATCCGGGTCCGATCCGCGGCAGGACGGGTTGGCGAATGAGGGATATGCGATGGGATCGGGGTTGAGCGCCGGCCAGACGGTTGGAGGAGATCGATTCCGATTGGTGCGTCTCATCGGCCAGGGTGGCATGGGGATGGTTTGGCAGGCGTTCGATGAGCGGTTGAAGGAGGCCGTGGCGCTGAAATTCATTTCCGAGAAGATCCGGGGCAACCCCCAGGCCTTGATGGCGCTTCGTCGCGAGACCAGCCGTTGTCATTCTTTGAGCCATCCCGGAATCATCAGGATTCACGATTTGCAGGAAGGTGTCGGCGAACCCGCCTTCATCTCCATGGAGTACATACAGGGGCCCAACCTGTATCAGCTCGCCCGCCAGCGGGAGAAACGCGCCTTCCGATGGTCCGAAGTCGAAGGATGGTTAACCCAGCTCTGCAGCGCGCTCGATTACGCGCATTCCCGGGGGATCATCCACCGCGATCTAAAGCCGGCGAACCTGATGCTGAACGCCTCTGGCGAAATTAAACTCGCCGATTTCGGACTGGCTGAAATCCTGAAGACACCGGAGGCCGTCCAGGAGCGGCACACCGGGGGGACCCTGGCTTACATGAGTCCCCAGCAACTTTCAGGAGCCACGGCGGCGATTGCCGATGACGTCTATTCATTGGGCGCCTGTCTTTTTGAACTGCTCAGCGGCAGCCCCGTGTTTTCCGGGGACGACGTGCCCCGGCGGATTGCCTTTGAGCCGGCGCCGTTGCTTCCGGCCCAAAGAGAATCCAACGGCATCACTGACCCTATCCCCGAGGAAGTGGAGGATCTTGTTCAACAATGTCTCTCTAAGAATCCCGAACTTCGCCCTCCGTCAGCCGGAGCGATATTGAGAATGCTCAACCGCGGCAAAGAGGATGCGCCGGTCCAATCGCAGAGCTCGGGGCGCGAAGAACGCACGACTCTTTTCGGCAGAAAAAACTTCTCCCTGGTTCTGGAGACGATAGCCGCGGTGGCCATCGTGACGTTGTTGGCAAAGTTGTTCCTCGCCACCAGAAAACCAGCCGTCCAAACCGTTCCCATCCTGGATCTCAAACAAGCTCCTGTCCAAGCCTCCTCGTCCGAAGGGCCTTGGACCCCCGAAAAAGCCTTCGATGGCGTTCATCGGATCGTTGCCGCTGACACGCACCGCTGGGTGACCGCTTCCGTGTTGGGAGATCGCGAGGAATGGATTGCCGTCGACCTGGGGAAGGACATGGTGCTCGAACGCATCATGGTGGACTGGGAGTTGGCCTACGCCAGGGATTTTGCAGTGCGCACGCGGACCAGCGTGCAAGGATTTGTTCCAGACCCGTCTCTTTGGACAAGAGTGGGGAGTGTCACAGGCTTCAGGGAAGTCAAGCTGACCGCCGTGAATGATTCCGCAAGCCAGGAGGATGTGGTATTTGATTTTGCGGCGGGGCGCGTTCAGCACGGGCAATACATGGCCGCAACCGCAGCCGAAATCGAACCTTTCTCCCCTATCGCCAGGCACGTGATGATTAATCCCACGGGCCGGGGCGCTCAAAATCACGGCGTTTATTCGATTCACGAAATCGAAGTCGCCGCGCGGCCCTTGAACTCGGTGCGTTAGCTCTTTCAACTCTTCCTCTGTGACTTCCGCCCCCGAGCCGCCCGAAAGCCCGCCTTCGTCCATCTCGGCCCCCGCACCGTCTTTGTTCCGCACGACGCGATGGAGCGCGATCTCTCTGGCGCAAGCAAGGCATGCCGGCGAGGCCTTGACGGGCATGGAGCGGCTGGCGCAGATCTACTGGTATCCACTTTATGCCTTTGCGCGAAGGCAGGGCCTGAGGGAAGCCGATGCTGAGGATGCCGTCCAAGGGTTTCTGACGCGATTTGTGAGCGGTTCTCATATTCATGGAGTTGATTCCTCCAACGGACGGTTTCGTTCCTTCCTCTTGAAGTGCTTCAAGAACTATCTCGCCGATGATCGTGAAAAAGCCGCGAGTCAGAAACGTGGTGGAGGGATCGAGTTCGTGCCTTTGGATGCCTTGGCCGCGAACGAAAGATATCGGAGCGAGTCGGGAGGGCATGGCTTGAACCGTGAAGAACGTTATGACCTTGACTGGGCGCAGTCGTTGGTGGCTGAAGTGCTTGAACGACTGAGGCGGGAGTGCAAGCAGAGCGGCAAGGAAGACCGTTTCGAAGTGTTGATCCCATTCTTAATCGAGGATCCGACTCCGGAGGAGGTGACGCTCCTGAGAAAAAATCTGGCGCTCGGAGAAAGCGGCGTTCGAACTGCCCTGCGGCGCCTGCGACTTCGTTTCGGAGAATTTCTCTGGACCGAAATCGCCCGGACTCTTTCGGATGTTTCCCAAGTAGAACAGGAAACTCGCTACGTGCTGGGCATTCTGTCCAAGACAGACCCGATGCAGGGCTCCTGAGGCCTTCGGGAGACTCGATCTGCCGAATCGTTCCCTTTCGCGGCGCCGTCTTCTGGGAGCCGAGTTCCACAAGGGATATGCCTCCTTCTTCGTTAAACCTTTCTCATCCAGGCTTTAGCAAATCCACACCATGTTCAACTGACGTTTCCAGGATCCTGCAAAAGAATCAATCGGTTGGGCGGTGTTTTGCACTTTTCCAAACATTTTCTGCGCGGATTTCCAATTATTCCCGTTGTAAGGGTTTGGGCACAGTTCTTCGGAAGGAAACCGCTCGACCGCGTCGTATGGTTTTCGAGGGGCACTGCGCTCGTTCATCGACGGCCTGAACTCTGAACTATTGAGCACCATGCATCGATTTCGAAAACATCCGCCAGGGGGGTTGGATTCGCTATTGACCGGGGCATTTCTCCTGGCGTTGATTCTGCCCGCTTCCGCTCATTGGGTGACTCAATCATTCGTCCTGGCGCCCGGATGGAATGCGGTTTATTTGCACGTGGATGCAACCCACGCGACGTTGGAAACGCTGGTGGGTTCGGACGAGACGAATCCCATCCAAGAAATCTGGCTTTGGCAACCCGCGCCAGCCACTTCTCAGTTCGTCGTCAGTCCGCTGCTTCCAACGACCACCGGCAGCCAGTGGCTCAGTTGGAATCGGCCCACTGCCGAGACTTCCGGGCTGCAACGGCTCGTGGGGAATGCCGCGTACTTAGTGCGTGTCGGGGGGGGCGCTAACTACACGTGGAATCTCAAAGGCAAAGCGGTCCCGCCCAATTATCTCTGGACCAGCACCGGCCTGAACTTCATCGGGTTCCCAGCCCCGGCGGCCGCTCCGCCCAACTTTGAGGATTTCCTGGCGCCCGCGCCCGCCCTGCAACAGGCGGCGGAGATTTTCAATTATGTGGGGGGCGAATTGAGCGCCAGCAATCCGTCGAGACTTTATGCCTTTCGCACCAAGCCGTTGCGTCGGGGGGAATCCTATTGGATCCGATCCGGAAACACGTTCAATCGCTACTTCGGCCCGTTCGAACCCGCGTTGGACGGGGGGGCTGGCCTGCTATTCGGCAGCGATCTGGGCCAGAGCCGGCTTCGATTGAGAAACCTCACGGCGTCCTCCCTAACGGTGACGCTGAGTCTGGTGAATTCTGAGTTGCCTCCCGCCGGCCAACCCTCCCTGGTAGGGCCGCCGCCCCTTCTGCTCCGAGGGGCGATCAGCACGGTCGACTTGACCTACGGATTCACCCAGATGGCTACCGGCCCTCAAACCATCACGCTCGCCGCGAATGGCCAACCGGGCTCCGAGTCGGAAGTGGTATTCGGACTGAATCGGTCACAAATGCCAGGACAAGCCGGGTCTGTTTACGCGGGAATCTTGAGGCTCACGGATTCGTTGGGCCTGAGTCAAGTGGACATTCCCGTCTCCGCCGAAGTCGCTTCGCACGCCGGACTGTGGGTGGGCAGTGCCTCCATCGACAACGTTCAACACTATCTAAAGGCTTATCAAACCAAGGTAGGTGGCGGCCTTGAGACGACTCCAGGAGGAGCTTACATCCCGACTTCGACGAACACGGCTCCCGGAGCCGTGGCCAGGCCTTATCCCCTGCGGCTTATTATTCACAACGACGGCACGACCAGCCGGTTGCTCCAGCGCGTGTTTCACGGTCTGGACGGGAACCTGAATC
>SYMW01000067.1 GCA_005805305.1 Verrucomicrobiales bacterium | reverse complement strand
TTTGCATCCGCCGATGGCCATGCACTCGCCCTGGACCGCGGACTGCGCTGCCCTGTGTTCGAGGAGACTCTGCTAGGCGGCAGCGGGATCAATACTGATGACTTCCTCTCGCAGTTTTTCGTCGAAGGATTTTTCCCGCTGGCGATTGTACTCGCGAAGGAGGATGACGAATTGATCGGGATCATCTATGCGGTTGAAAGACTTGACGCGGCACGGAACTGAATCCAGGCCGGCAAGCTTGGCCCCTACAAAGCGCCGATGACCTGAAAGAATGAAGAAGTCCATCGTTATGACCAGGGGTTCCATCACACCGCGTTGTGCGATGCTCCTGGCAAGCTCCACAATGTCGGGGTCCGTCTCGTTAACCGGCTTGTAAAGCTCGTCATTCTCAGGGGAAGGCTTGAGTTCAAAAATACACACTTCCCGAATTGGATCATGTCCCAATTCGGAAATGCGGTCGTTGGATTCCGAATCGAAGCTGCCCGTAGGCGGTGGCGGGTTCTCATCGAAATTGCCATTGCCATCAGGTAGAGTTTCGATGAGTTCGGTTTCGTGCGCGGGAGGTCTGGAAGCCACCGCGCCCGCTTTTTGGTGAAGATCCATGAGCAGAGGAGTTGAGGTTTCCACTGGGTTACTTGGAATTCCGTTCCAGCCGAAGAAGCGCCGCCTTGACGTTCTCCCAGCAGTAGAGAACGCGTTTCCCCACTTTCATGTAGGGTACTTTTCCGGTATTTTTTAGATTATGCCATGTGCGTCGGCAGACATGTACACGGCGCAGACACTCGGGCTCGTCGATGAACCCGATTTCAATCGGAGGATCGGTGTTTGGGGCGATGGCACGATAATCTCGGGAGGGAGCTGCTGTATTCATATCCCCACACTGTTACACGGTTAAGTCACCAATCAGCAGGCTGACTTTGGTGCAGATCTCAGGCGCTCCATGGAACGAAAAACAGGAAGGAAAACGGAGGAAAACAAGAAGGAGGAACGGAAGGGAAATACAAGGGGAACCAAGGAGCCGCAGCGCTTCATCAAGTAGGATGCCACTCGAAGCTGTAATTCTCCAATCCCTCCTTCGTTCGGTATTCAATCTCAATGAATCGTGTTCCTGGAACACGGCGATACATCTTGATTGTTGGCTTGCGACAGCCGATCTGTTTCAGGCCAAGGCTCCGTCGCATCTTGCGATAGTAATCGGAACGGTCTCCCTCGTTCTCATTGCAGAAAAGCAAAGTCATTAAATCTGCAATGGCTTCATCAGTGAAAAAACAGAGTCCAATGCTTCCGGGGCTCCCACGAAGCCATGAGTGAACCATGAACTGCGTTTCGTTCCATTGCCTGTCAATGTCTTCAGGCTTGAAACATTGCTCCTCCCTCCATTCGTGGCCGTGCTTCTTGCGGAATGTGCTGATTTCTTTTTCTATGACCCGGTTGGACTCCAGCCGCCATGCCTTGTTCTTTTCGCTCTCGTTGTCGCCGGGTGGAATACACGCAACAACGCAATTGTTCTTCAGTAGTCCCCTAATTAGTTTCCGCGCTTTTTCTCTGGCTTTGAATCCGTCCCCTTTAACATCCGCCTCGCGTGCTTCGTCCCATACTGACTTGGGCCGATGGAGCGTTGTCCAGCCCAAATCAATCTCGATGAGTTTGCGTATCGCATTTGAATAGCCGACGCCAGCTTTGATGAAGTCACGAGTGTTACCCGTCACGCACGGAACACGGACAAGAAATTCCCAAGTGTCTTCCCGGCGCTCAGCTTCTTTGAGGATCCAATCGTCAACGTCTTGAAGAAAAAACCGAGACAGCCATGGATCACGTTTTAATTCGCTTGGCCTGTTTTCCGGCAGTTCATAACCTGGGATAATTGGTATCTGTTTCATGCGCTTGCAGGCATCTGGATCAGGTTCTCGACTGGCTTTGACGGTGCCGCGGCGAACCACTTTTCCGCCTCGGCTTTCGTGGCGAGCCCCTTGTAATGGGCATGAATCATGGAGGGACTGTTGCCAGCTTCCGAGGCGGTCAGATTCTCGTTGGAATGAAGGGCGAAATGAAAAGTGCAAAAGGAGTGCCGCAAGCCGTTGCGGCGAGCCGGGATTGTCAGGGACGTTCGCAGGGCACCGAAATCCGAATGGAACTTTTCCAAACCGTGCTTCCAAATCGGTCCAGAGCAATTGCGGTACGGCGCGAGCCATTCTGTCAGTGTTGGGCAGGCGGTCACCAGCCTGCGGGCGCGGGTCTTGCTCTTGGTCCGGGTTATCTCGACATGCCCTTCCACATGGAACACGTCCTCCCAGGTGAGGCGCACTGCCTCTTGCAGGCGCAAACCGGCTAGTCCGCACAGGGCGATCACGGGGAGCAGGTTCCTGTGCTCTATTTCGTTGTTGGAGGTTTGCAGAAGGCTGGACAGTTCGGAGGGGGTGTAGAAGTCAATGACCTCCGGTTCGGAAGTCTCATGGGTCATCCCGTCGGCCTCAAGCAGCCGATGGCCTGCGGCGATGTAGTCTTGTCGCGCGCACCATTTTAGAAACATCGCCACGACCGTCCGCCGCCCGTTTCGGGTTCGGGCGGAAACGTCGCCATGACTGGACATGTAGGCGTTGAGCAGTTCTTTGGTCAGGTCGCAAACGGCGTTGTTCGGAAACGTGTTGGCGAACTCCCGCAGCCACATGGACACGATGTAGTGATAGCCGACTGAAAGTTGCGGACGTTTTCCGTCCTTGGCTTCGGTCTTGTGCGCCCGGCCGTTGATGAACTGTTCCACCGCCTCCCCGAGGTCCACGCGCTTGACGCTCACCACGCTGGAAAGGTAGCCGTCCACAGCATCGCCCAAGGCACGCCCGTTGAGCTTACGGGCTGCTTCGGAGTATTCGCTTGCCACGGCCAACAGGGACACGCGGCGCCCGGTGTCAAGGTAAAGGCCGTCCAGACGTTGGAGTGCCGCCAAGGCGTCGTTGGCCTGTCCGGGGGTCAAGGCGGCGGCTTGCGAGCCATCGGCAATGTCCCGAACCAGCTTGTCGGCGGCGGCGCGGGCCTCGGAATAGGTGCCGTGACTGCTCACGCGCCGCTTGCCGCCCACGTAAGCGGCAACCCGGTAATAATCGTACGCGTCACTCCTTCCGTAAATTCTGGCTTCGGCTTTCCGATGTCGGATGATGACAGGGAATCTCATGGGCTTGGCCCCGGATTCGGGCAGTTTTTGTGCGCCAACTGTGCGGGAGGTCAAATCGGCCTGCGCTTGGCGCTCGGCGGAATCTTCACTATCTCCTTTATTTGCAAGGGTTTGAAAGTGGTCGGGGCGGTGAGATTTGAACTCACGACCTCTTGTACCCGAAACAAGCGCGCTAGCCAGACTACGCTACGCCCCGCCGACAACGCCCCGAGAATGCAACGCAAACCGGGAAATGCAACGTCGAAGTTCAATGCGAGTGAGGTCGGCCAGTCCCGCAGAGACCGCAGGATTTCGGCTGGCCAGTGCAACTCGGCGCCTCCGCCGCTCCGCCACCCGAAGAGGAGGCGAATACGGAGAGGAGTTTGCTCATTTTCTTGGAGCCGCAATGCGGACAAACGATCGTCTCGCGCCCGGTCGAACGCACCAGTATCTCGCTGTCCTTTTCACACCCCGCGCAATGGAACTCGTAAATAGGCATAGCGTCATGCTATCCCACGCCTCGCCCAACCTCAAGACCCTCTCTTCGACTTTTATGGCAGGGATCATTCATCTGAGAAAGCCGTAGGAGAGGGAAGCCGTGTGTGACGGCGGCGCCGGAGTGGCGGGAGTGGCGGCGTGCCGGAGACCGGCGCCGCAGGCTCCTGCCAGCTAGGCTGGACAGGATTCAAGCCGGCAGGGCGGTCCCCTGGAGTGAGCCCACTGCCGAAGGCGCATGCGGCACCCCTGTGCCCGCTTTTTTCGCGTGGCCTTCATCGTTTGAGCACGGCCAGGGCTTGCGCAAAGGTCATCTGCCGACAGCGCGACTTGGCGCTTGGCGCCTTGGTTTGCCCACGCTCCAGCGCCAATTCGTAATAGCCCAGCGCCAGGTTGCGCAAGCACGCCATGGCCTGGGCCGCGCCCCGTTCCGACACGCCGCTGGCATCCTCTCCGAAGCTAACGTCGCGCCGATGGTGCGCGCCGTTTTCGATGGCGCTCCAGTGGTCGCGAATCGCTCGGATCAGTTGGGCGTCGTTGAGTTGTTCGGCGCTCAGACTGGTGACGTAGTAGCCGATCTCGTCGCTTGGAGGTTTGGCTTTGCGTCCCAGTTCGACGCGTTCGCGACGCACCGCCAGCACTTGCCAGCAGCCGCAGAGGCCGATCTCCTCCGGGCTGACGGTCACACGCTTGAGCCGGCGGCGGTCGAGTCGATGGTGATCTTTTTCCCACGACACGTCCTTATCAGGGGGGAAAAGCCTGCTGGGCCAGCAGGCGTTCGGCGCGTTCGAGGACGCCACTTTGGTTGCCTTTTAATCCGAACAAGTAATCCCCGCCCAACTCCTGGGTGATGACCATCGCACTTTCCTGCTGGCAGTGCATCGCGTCGGCGGTGATGAGCGTGCCTTCCAGCGCGGGCAACGAACGCAGCAGCAGCGGCAGGGCTGGAATCTCGTTGCTCTTCTCCTGGATCGGCACTTGCGCAAGTGTCAGGCGCAGGCGGTGGCTGACGGCCGAAAAGAGTTGGAGCGGTTTGCCGTCGCTTCGGCCGCTGCCGCGCAGCACTTTGCCATCGACGGCCAGACGTTGGAGCGCGGACACCTCCTGCTCCAGCAGCCAAGCGCCGACCACCGACTCAAAGTGGGCCGCGTCGAGCCGTGTGAGCACGCGCAAAAAAGTGCTGTCACTGGGCGCGGCGTAACGACCGTGCTTATCCTGCTGACAACCCAGGGCTTTGAGCTGGCGCTCGGTGAACTTCTGACACGTGTCCTGGAAGGCCTGGTAACCGCTGCTGCCCATCAGCGTGGCCACGGCCGCACAGGCCAGCACGAAAGGCTGACGATGGCGCAGCCCGTGACCGGAACGCGCGTCGCGTAGCACGCGGAAACGTTCCAGGAGTGTCCCTAACTCACCGGCTCGGAAAGGGCATGGGCCGGCGATCTTCTCCTCATACTCGGCCAGCGCCGCGGGCAGCCGACCGCGGCGCAACAGGGCCCGGGCTCCGGGCCGCAGTTCGCGCACGTAGAGTTGTTTGGGCTGCCCGTGTTCTTGGTAAAAGTCACGGCTTGCGCGGCGATAGCCCTCGGTCAGACCCACGGCCGTGAATCCACAGGCCCGGTAGCACGTGCCACGATAGAGCGTCTCATCGACGAAACTCTCCACGACCACAACCGGATGTTGCCAACGCGCCTGCCAGTCGTCACTGAGGCGGCGCAGCGCCAAGCCGAGCACGCGCGAGGCCAAGTTGGGGTAACGATTCCTGTCGGGCAGCACCAGGAAACGGCTGTTGTTCACGACCAAGCCCAGACGTCGCGCACGCTGGCGCGGAGTCCAGCCAATCCAGTCTTCACGGCCCTTGAGATGGAGGGCCGCGGCGCTGAAGGTGAGCAATGCGACCCGTTGCCCGTCCAGTTCGGCCACATACCGCAGGGTTTGTCCTACCAGCCGCGCATTGGCCAAATAGTGCTTCTCTTCGAGGGTTCGGTCAAAGACCTCACGTTCGTCCTCCTCGACGATCCGGAGGCTGACTCGTTGCATCACGTCAGGTTCGCTCAACGGCGGTGGCTTCGGCATGCACCCGATGTAAAACAGCGGGGTGCAAATGTCCGTTCATTTTCCACCCAAGCCCCACCTGTCTTTCCATTGCCGTTCCAGATGAAGTAGCCCTAACTTTTATGGGGAAGTCGGAGCGCAAGGACCGAATGGGATGGAATTTCCATGCGCCACATCCATCCCTCGTATTGCTCCAAAGTCTGGTTCGCAGTTGAATAGTCGAGGCGGGGATCAAAACCGGTTCGCGAGGTACACGGCGATCCCCGTCAGAATGGACGCCAGCAGGCCGAACAACAGGGACCAACGAAAGATTTCCGCGTGCCGTTTTCGGTTGGAACGCGCCATTCCCGGCAGCAAATAATACCGGTGTTGTTCCTTGGAGCGTTTTTTCCAGAACATTGGAGTCAATGAAGACGTAATTGAAAGAGGTCGAAGCTTCGCCTGGCCAATTTGAATTCGAGTTATCTCTTCAAGGAAAACTTGGGTTAAGGGTCCGTGCAAAAATAACTTCCGGTTTTGGCGGGAGCGCGGCTTG
>SYMW01000066.1 GCA_005805305.1 Verrucomicrobiales bacterium | reverse complement strand
TCAGACCTAGCAGCCACCATGTAAACAGGGCTGCATCGTTCAACCGCCGTATGCGGAAAACCGCACGTACGGTGGTGTGGGAGGGTGCCGGGGCGCAATCCCCGGCACCCGACCCGATCACCGACAACGCGTGGATGCACCAAGCCGGCAGATATTCCGACTCGATCCATTGCTCGTAATCCAGCACTGTCTCAAAGCGAAGCGCGTCCGCGAGATCGTCGGAAGTCTGGATGCCCTCTCGTTGATTCAACGCGATGAGAAAAGAGCGATGGGAGTGCTCTTCCATGGCGAGCTCGGTCTCATACTTCAGCAGATCATGGTTCAGCCGGTCGGCTGGTGGAAGGGATGCGCGCGGAATGGATTTCAGATTTTCGAGCAATTGACGGCGCCGTTCCTGGGCTCTGGCGAGCGCGCCCGCGCTGAGCTCCTCCCATTTGCCGTTGAATCCGCGATCGCCCAACTGGGAGGCCCAAGTGGGATTGGCCTCCATGGTGCGCTCCCACTCCGCCTCGAGCAGGAGGTGAAATGGATTTGAGAGGGCGCTGGCATCGGCGCCCAAGGCTGGCAGGATTGCTCCATGCACCGCGACGAGGAGCACAACGAATCTACGCATAACGATTCGGGTCCAGGAGAGAGAGGTCTGTGGGGATCGGTTCATCCGATAGGATCCGGGCCATCAGCTTGCCTGTGGCGGGAGCGAGACTGAGGCCCATCATGGCGTGTCCGGTGGCCGTCGAGAGGTTGTTGAACCGCGCAAAACGGCCGATGTAAGGCATTCCATCCGGAGAACAGGGCCGAAGCCCGCTCCAGGGCGCAATCCCGCGAAAATCCGATTCTACGAATTCCGGATAATATCCTGGAATGGATTCGAGGATTCCTCGAATGCGGATGGGATTGATCGATTCGTCGAGGCCGGCGATTTCCATGGTGCCTCCAATTCGCAGAGCGTGGCCCATGGGTGTGACCGCGAGCCGGGCCTCGGTCAGGATGGCGCAAAGGGAGGGTTGCTGCCGGGGATGGGGCAGGGTGAGGCTATACCCTTTGCCCGCTTGCATGGGGAGGACGATCCCGAGTTTTGCCGCCACGGTCGGCGACCACGAACCCCCGCACACCACGTACTCATCCGCCACGAAATCTCCCCGGGACGTTTCGACGGCCTCGATGCGGCGCCCTTGCTTTCGCCATCCGAGAACTTCCGTGTTCCATTCAAATGTCACGGCCGACCGTTTGAGGAGGTGCAGCAGGGTCTGCATGAAGCGATGCGGGGTCAGATGGCAGTCTTTTGGATAATAAACGGAACCGGCGATGTTCATCCTCACGCCAGGGTCGGTTTGGGCGGTTTCCGCGGCTGTCAGCACGCGGGCGGGAACTCCCAGTTCGATGGCTTCGCTCGCGGCGTGGGCTTCCTCCTCCAGAGTTCGCTCGGACTTGCAAAGCATCAACAGCCCGCGACGTTGGAGGTCGAAGCCTGGATCGGCCAGGCTTGACAGTTCCTCGAAACAGGAGCGGCTTTCAAAGTGGAGATCGCGCAGAACGGGAGCGCATCGCCTCACGTGCTCGGTTGTGGAAGCCCGCCAGAACCCGAATCCCCATCTCGCCAAATCGAGGTTGAGCCGGGGTTTGATGTAGAATGGACTTTTTGGATTCCACATCCATTTCAGTCCGCGGGCCACCATCCCAGGGGCGGCGAGTGGCACGAAATGGCTGGGAACGACCATGCCTGCGTTGCCGTACGAACAGCCGGGATGTTCCGGCGGATGGCGATCGATGATGCGGACACGGTGTCCCTTGTGAGCGGCATAGTAGGCGGTCGAGAGGCCGATGACTCCTCCGCCGATGATGACGATGGTTTTTGAGTCCGGTTTGCGCATGGTCGAGCGGCTGCGAATCAAAACTTCATCCCGCGAAGCCGCAGGGCATTCGCGATAACCGACACCGAGCTCAGGCTCATCGCGGCGCCCGCGAGGGTGGGACTCAAGGGCGAGCCGAAGAGGGGATACAGCGCCCCGGCCGCGACGGGAATGCCCAGCGCGTTGTAAAGGAAAGCAAACAGCAAGTTCTGCCGGATGTTGCGCATCATGGACCGGCCTAGCTTGACGGCTCGGACGATGCCCCGCAGGTCTCCCTTAACGAGAGTGACCGCGGCGCTTTCCATGGCGATGTCAGTGCCTGTGCCCATGGCAATGCCAACGTGGGCGGCGGCCAGGGCGGGGGCGTCGTTGATCCCGTCGCCGGCCATGCCGACGACTCGGCCTGCGCGTTTGAGCGACTGGATGGTCTCGTGCTTGTCGTGGGGCGAGGCGCTGGCTTTGTAATCAGTGATGCCGAGTTGTCGGGCAACCGCCTCGGCCGTGCGCGGGTTATCGCCGGTGAGCATGATCACTTTGACGCCGAGTTCGCGCAAGCATGCGAGCGCTTCGGATGTGGTGGTCTTCACGGGATCCGTCACGAGGAAAACGCCGCATGCGCGGCCATCCACAGCCGCAAACAGGGCGGTGGCGCCCCCGGACTGGCCGGGCGCCGCCAGGATTTCGAGTTCTTCGATGTTGGAGATGCCGTTCTCGCGGAAGAACGAGGCTTTGCCGACGAGGACTTGGCGGCCTCCCACCTTCCCGGACACGCCGCCCGAGGTTGCGGATTGGAATTCGGTGGCGGACTCACGATTTATCCCGCGTTGGAGGGCGGCCTCGACGATCGCGTGGGCGAGCGGGTGCTCGCTGCTCTGCTCCAATGACGCCGCGAGCCGCAACAGTTCCGCCTCCTCGAAACTCGTGGCGGGCAGAGTTTGCGCAAGCCTTGGCTTCCCTTCGGTGAGGGTGCCGGTCTTGTCAACGACGAGGGTGTCGAGCCGGCTCAAGCTCTCGATGGCTTCGGCGTTCCGGATGAGGACCCCCATTTGAGCCCCGCGTCCGATGCCGACCATGACGCTCATGGGAGTGGCCAGTCCAAGGGCGCACGGGCAGGCGATGATAAGCACGGCCACGGCGTTTGTGAAGGCATGGGCCAGCTTTGGCTCCGGTCCCCAAACCATCCAAGCGGCGAAGGCGACCCCTGCGATCACTCCCACCGCGGGGACAAACCAAGCCGCCACCTTGTCCGCCAGAGCTTGTACCGGCGCGCGGCTGCGTTGCGCTTGGGCCACCAAGCGCACGATTCGCGCGAGCATCGTATTGCTTCCCACCCGTTCCGCCTTTATCACAATCCCGCCCGTGGTGTTCAAGGTGCCGCCCGTGACCATCGCCCCCAGGCTTTTCTCCACGGGCATCGGCTCGCCCGTCAGCATGGACTCGTCCACGGCGGTGCGGCCTTCCGTCACGAAGCCGTCGACGGGGATTTTTTCACCGGGTCGGATGCGGAGCGAGTCGCCGGGTCGGACGTCGTCCAGGGGCACGTCTTCATCGCCGTGCGCGGTCACGCGCCTCGCGAATTTGGGGGTGAGACCGAGCAGCGCCTTGATGGCGCCTCGGGTGCGCTGGCGGGCGCTCAATTCTAACACTTGCCCCAACAAAACGAGGACGGTGACGACCGCGGCGGCCTCGAAATAGAGCGCGGGCTGGCCTGAGTGATCAGGCGAGGCAGGCAGGGCATGAGGGAAGAGAATCGCCACCGCGCTGAACAGGTACGCCGC
Organism: Verrucomicrobiales bacterium; assembly: GCA_005805305.1. Lineage (GTDB taxonomy): Bacteria > Verrucomicrobiota > Verrucomicrobiia > Limisphaerales > F1-80-MAGS106 > F1-80-MAGS106. Next base: position 14,645 of record SYMW01000066.1, on the reverse strand, counting down.
ACCGACGCCCAGAGCGATGAGAGTGAACATGTTCAGGCTGCGGTTCAGCACCGACCGCCATCCTCGAACAAAGAACGGCCAGCCAGCCCACAGCACGACGGGCGTGCTCAGGAGGAATTGGCCCCAGCGAGCGACTGGTCCATTCACCCACGCCGCGTGGCTCCATGAGGGCACGAGATGGGTCATGGCCACGAGGAACACCGGCGCCGTCAGACTGGCGCCAATCCACAATCGGCGCGTCATTTCGCGCTGTTCACAGTTGTCCTCCTCAAGGTCGCCGCCAATCGATTGAGGTTCGAGCGCCATGCCGCATTTGGGACAGTCGCCCGGAGCGTTCTGCTCGATCTCGGGATGCATCGGGCATGTGTAGACGACTTTGGTCTGGGGCAGCCACTCCGGGTTCAACTCCAGGGCCATGCCACACTTCGGGCAGTCCGCCGGTTTGTCGGATTCGACTCCAGGACACATGGGGCAAAAGTATTTTGCCACAGAGGGGAAGGGAATCTGTGTTCCCTGACGTTCCAGCAACTCCTTGGCGGCACAACAGGAGTGGGGCGGGGACTCACGCTTGTTCCCAGACCCTGTTGGAAGGGCCGGGACGATTGGTTGTAGTGACAAATCCCGCTTCTTGATCTTGGGTCCCTGGATGCCGAACGGAGTGATCGGGGGGGCTTTAGGCTTATTATCGCAACAGGATCCTTCGCCGTCCCGTGAGGTTGATCCTGCGAGGAACTTGAGACGGCATCCGTCGGAGCAGAAAAAGAAAGCCTGGCCGTCGCGTTCGGCTCGCAGAGCCGTGGCCTCGTCCACCGTCATGCCGCAGATGGGGTCTTTAGCCATGTCCTTGTGGCGTCCGATCGCGACCGGAAGGATGAGAGGGGGCGGTGAATCAGTGAAGAATCACGAAATCTCCGTTGAGCTTTGTAAAAACCGTGGCGAAGTGCCAGGCCGGAATACCTGGCAGCCGTCCCTTCTCGGCAGTCGACTGTCCCTTGGAATCCAGGACCTGCCATCCGAGGTCTCCTCCGCGTTGCCAGCCGGTGCCTTCCGTCCAGACTACGAGTGTTTCTCCCCGTGAATTCGCCGCGATGCGGGGGTGTTTCGCGGCCCGTTTTGGGCCTGCCGAGTTCGTGGGAGTTTGGCGCTCCAAGTTTGAAAAGTGGGCGAAGTGGATCTGCCCCGCGGTTTCCCATGCGGCCCAGACGCCAGGCGTCGCATCCGAAAGGTTCGCGCTGCTCATGGGGCACGCGTTGATCGACCAGGGGTGCGACAGCGCCTCCGTGAAATGCGCGCCGTGATCCGACGACACCAGCAACGACATGTCGCGTTGCAAGGGTGAACGAGCGGTCCTGAACAGGACGAACACATCGCCGCCAGTGCTGGCTTTCGCCGTCAAGCCGCAGCAGCCGCACGCTCCTGAACCTTCTGGGCTGATGCGACGTTCCGGGGCGAACGTGCTGCCATCATCTTTGGACAATGCCAGGTAAACCGCCCGGTTCGTCTCGCCACTGATCCCAGCCGGCGAGGCGTGCCAGATCACAAACACCCGGCCATCGGAATCCGCCGCGACCGCGCCCCCGCCATCGAGTTCGTGCGAGGCGGTCATCAGGTTGCGCTGCTCCGAGAAGCTGGATCCTCCGTTTTGGAGGCGGGCGTAAAGCATTGGAGTTCCTCCATTGACAGGTTTCGGCAAGGCCGAGGAAGACCCATTCCAAGCGACGTGAACGGCTCCCTGGCGCCCCACGGCCAGCTGGGCACCGCGTATCGTGCCCACGGCGATGGCGCTGCCCGCCTGGCTGTTGACTCGCAGAGGCGCCCCCCAAGAAGTCTGCCCCGCGGTTTTCCGTCTGTAAACGACGTCGGCCGCTTTGGGGTCCCCTTTAAGGTAGATCAGATGCACCGTGCCGTCGGGCGAGGTGAGCGCTTGAGGCTGAAGTCCTGGCTCGGGCAGCTTCTCCAGGCTGACCGCGGCTCCACCCCGCGGAACCCACGCGGCGAGAACGAAGCAGACACCCAGCACCCAACGGAGTGCCAAGGGTTTTGAGATTTGATGAATGTTCATTTTCAAAATTCAGCGATGTGGCGCAAAAGGCAAGCCTCATTGTTTCCAGCGTATCTTTGGACCCGATTTCCTCATTGGAGGTTTGCGGGATCTTCTTGATTGGCCGCCCGACGGGTGTTGGTTTGGAGCTTTTTGAGATGGATGATTCGAGCGTTGTTCGGCGCCTTTTCCAGGTCCATTGGAGCGACCCGAACGCGCTGCCTGGGGGGCTGGGCGCGCTTGCGGGATCGGACGCCGTTCCGGGGGCTTCTGAGCCGCCAAACTGAAGTCCACTTGCTTTCGAAATCGGTCTACTTTGGCAATCACCACCGTGACGCGGTCACCGAGCCGGATGACCTGCCGCGTTCGGCGGCCCACCAAATGTCCACGGGTGGCATCGAAGATGTAGAAGTCATCTTTGATGGTTGACAAGGGCACCAATCCGCTCATTCCCAAGTGCGACACATCGACAAAAAATCCAAAATTCCTAACATCAGTGACCAGCGCCTCGTATTTTTCCGGCTGATCCGAGCGCAATTGGCTCTCGAGAAAAGCGAAGAGCTTCACGTCCCTGCTGTCGCGCTCGGCGTCGGCGGAATTTCGTTCGGCGGCGGAAAGATGCTCCGAGATCTCCTTCATGGCTTGCGCCTGAGCGGAGCCGGCATCGAACAGGGCTCGATGCACAACGAGGTCGGCGTAGCGCCTGATCGGAGACGTGAAGTGCGTATATTTTTCCTTCGCCAAGCCGTAGTGGCCGAGCGGCTCCAAGGCGTAACGGGCTCTCATCAGTGATTTGAGGAAACCAATCTTGAGAGCGGGGCCGATGGACAGATGTGAGAGCCGGTGCAGCAGCTTTTGCACCTCTCCCCGGTTGCTGAGATTGCCACAGGGAACTTGGTGGCTGAGCACCTCCTCGCGATACTCTTGCAACCGGCGAGGATCGGGTTCTTCGTGAACCCTGTGGATGGCGTGGCGTCTCAAGGCGATCAGACGTTCCGCGACGGCCTCATTGGCCAGCAGCATGAATTCCTCGATGAGTTGATGCGACGCGTCGTTTTGAATGCGCTCCATCCGCAGCACGCGTCCCTGGTCATCCAGCCGGATCTTCATTTCCGGAAAATCCAGCTCCAGCGAACCGGCCTTGAACCGCAGCCGTCGAATTTTTTGGGCGAGGGCATGCGCTTCGTGGAGCATGATCTCGATGGGACTCCGCGGCTTCGCTTGGATCACGGCGAAGGCTTCGACGTAGGTGAACCGCCGCTTGGAGTGAATCACGGCGGCGTAGAACCTCTTTTTCAACACCCGGCCATCGTTGGCAATCACGAACTCGGCGCACTTGGTCAACCGGTCGACGTTGGGTTTCAGGGAGCAAAGCTCGTTGCTGAGAGCCTCGGGAAGCATGGGGATGACCCGATCCACGAGATAAGTGGAATTGCCCCGACGGCGCGCTTCTTCGTCCAGGCCGGTTCCCGGTTTCACATAATGCGATACGTCCGCGATGTGGACCCACAACTTCCACGTGTCCTGGGAAAGGCGCTTCAGGAAGATGGCGTCATCGAAGTCTTTCGCGTCGTCGGGATCGATCGTGACGACATCGTGCTCGCGGCAGTCGATTCTTCCCGAAATCTCTTCCGAATGGACGGTGTTTCCGATGCTTCCGGCTTCGTCGAGGACCTTGGAGGGGAAATGAAGAGGGAGTTGGTATTGTCTGAGGACGGAGAGCATATCCACGCCTTCCGCGTCGGGTTTGCCGAGCACCTCGATCACTTCCCCTTCCGGGTTCATTTGGCGCGATTCCCATTCGTTCAAGCGGACCACGACTTTGTCGCCTTCATGCGCCTGCCGGCCGACGTCCTTGGGCTCTGGCACATAAATGTCATGCGGAATGCGGGGATCATCCGGGATGACATAGAGGAACTGTTTCGTCCGGCGGAGGGTTCCGACGATTTGCTCGCGACGCCGTTCCAGGATGCGAATCACCTTCCCGGAGGGGCGTTCTTCGCTCCGCGAGCGGAGTCCCCGGGGAGCCACATCGAGCCGGACCAGGACACGATCTTCGTTCAGGGCCGTGCCCGTGGCATGCTCGTGAACCACGATTTCCTTCACTCCGGGGTCATCGGGTATCAGAAACCCTTTCCCTTGCCGGTTGATGCGGATGCGGCCGGAGATGAGATCGGCCTCGGCTGGTTTGATGAATCGGTCGCCCTTGATGCGCGCCACTTTCCCGGAATGCTCCAACTCTGAGAGCAGATGCAGCAAATTGTCCAAACGATCTGGGGGCAGTTTGAGATGGCGCAACAGGTCGGGCGCGGTGGCGGGGACATAGTCCGCGCGGTTGATGAGCCTTAGGAGGAGTTCTTTCATGAGTCAGTCAGCGGTTGGGGCAGGCGATTCCGGCAAACGATTTGGCAGCGCTGAGCGCCTCAATCAATCCAAGCCCCAATCCCAAGTTGTCCGGGAGGCTATCGCCACGGGGCGGTGACGCGCGAGAAAAGAATTCTTCATTTCAGACTACCCCGAGGCGCTGGTGAGAAAGTTTTGGCCTGATACATGGAGGAATCTTACCAAGCCTTTATTTCCGCCCACAGCACTTGGAGGTCGTTGTCGCGCAAGGCGAGAGATTGAATTGCTTTTTTCCCGCCTGTTTGGCGCGCGATCTCGAGCCACCGCCGGGCCTCATCCAACCGGTCCAGTTGACACGTATAACAGGCTAGGTTGTACGGGATAGTGGCTTCCTCTGGAAAGCGAAGTGTTGCATTGAGCAAGATATGCAGGGCTTTTTCGATGCTCCCAGTGGAGGCTCTGCGCATGGCGTAAGCCCGGTGCAGCCAAGGACCGGCCGTGTCCGGAGTCAAGCCGCAAAGCTGCTCCGCGATGGCCAGTCCTTGATCCCAGTTGGCTTGCGAGGCGCAAAGCAACCAACGGGTCTCCAGCACTTCCGGGTGCGCGGCGAGGGATGGCGATAGTTTCATCAGCTCGAGCTCGGCCTCCATGGGGACGCCAAGCTCTATCCATCCCGCGGCGGCGGACAAGAAAAAGCTGTCCGGCGGTTCGATGGTTGGAAACGAGGAAGTCATGACTCTGCGAAAGAGATGCCGCCCACTCAGAAAGGACTCGTGCTTGCCTCCATCAAGATGGTTTCAATTCCGGAGGGAGTGAAGGGCTGCGCCAGGGGGATCAAGCAGCATCTTGGGTTTGCCAGTGGTTTTGCGGTTCTGGCAGGGCTTTTGTTGAGGATGCGAAGCGGCGCCTCGCTAAAGGCGCGCCACGTTTCTTGCCATGGGAGTTTCAGGGCCTCCGCGGCAAGCTGGACTCCCTTTGCCGGCTCCAGAGCGGACCCCGCGAAGTTGGAGCTTCCTGGTTCCCTCACGATTCTGTCCGATCCCACTTCCACCTCGAGGTGTCCAATGCGATGGCGCCCGGGTGGTGCGCCGGCGCCAGCCATGGCGTCGGTGGTGAAGAAAAGCCTGTCGGAACCCTTGATTCTCCAAATGGACCTGAGAACCGGGTCCGGCAGGTGCACGCCGTCCGGGATCAAGCTCGCTGAGAGTCCCTCAGTGTCCAGGATCCGCCAGAGGACGTTGTCGTGGCGATGCAAATTTTGGGGCACGGCATTGCCGAGGTGCGTCACCGCCGTGGCTCCGGCCTGGACGCACTCCCGCAGTTGTTCGATGGAAGCGTCGGTATGCCCGAGGCAAACAATAAAGCCTTCGCTCACGGCGAGCCGGGTGAATTCCACGGCTCCGGGTCGTTCCGGAGCGAGGGTGATGAGGACGGGGTCGTGTCCTGTGATAGCTTTGACTGCTTCGATGTGCGCGGGTGTGGGGTCCTGCATGAAGCGCGGGTTGTGGGCTCCGTGGAATCCGGGGCGATCCGAGAGAAAAGGCCCCTCGAGATGCCATCCGCCGATCATGCCGCGCGTGAAAGGATGTTCCTCGCGGAGTCTCTTGAGGAACGCCAGGCGCCGCATCATCCGAGGCCATTCGTCTGTGATCAGGGTTGGAAAAAAGAAGCCGCAACCATCCCGATGGAGCGCCGCGCAGAGTTTGAGGAGCCGTGAGAGATCGATGGAGTCGGACTGCAAATCGACGCCACCGTAGCCGTTGATTTGCACGTCGACGAGGGCAGGGGCGATCCAGCAGCTTGCTGAGTTGGAGTTCGCGTTATGCGCCGGATTCCAAGCGGCGAGCCGCCACTCGAGGGGCCCGGCATGGTATTCCGTTCCGGGCTGGAGCTCCAAGGAATGCTTCAATCCGGTGAGGTAGTGGCGGGCCTCAACAACTCGCGTCATGGGAGCGAAGATACCCCGGAGCGTCTGAAAAGATCAATGGAGTGAAGAACCACTCAGATCGGCGGTTATGCGGTGAGGGAGGAAAGTCAACCGTACAACGGCTGGGATGTGAACGTGAAAAACTCGAGGTCACGGATGTGGCGATTCACCAAGTTGGCGGCCAAAACGACGCCTACGGCGGAGGCGATCATGAATCCAAAGCCGTACCAGCGCTCTCCCTGAACAATGGTCCAGGCCGTGACTGCCGTGTTGACCGCGGTGAAGATGATGGTGCACCACATGGCGTCGCGGCGTTTGTCGAGATAATGCAGGATCATCAGCAGGGACATGAAAATCAGCAGCAGAAACGTGGCGAGCACAGAAATCTGGAAGACGCCCGCCTGAACGGCGCCCAGGCCGAGGAACTCAAGAATCCGGCCTGCGGACAGCATGACCAGGACGGAGCAAAGTCCTTGGACTTTGATGAGCAACCCGAAACCTCCGCTCAACGATCGGACCATCTCGCGCTTATGTTCCTTGATTTGTTGCAGTGTCCCTTTTCTCAAGACGTGGGTGTAGAACGCTTCATTGGCGACGGAGAATTCCGTTTCCAATTTCAGGAGGAACACGGCCATGCCTGGAACGATAGTGAGGAAGCTGAAATAGACGACGCGATCATAGATCGGCGATGTGTAAAGGATCCCAGAAACTTGCTCGGCGCCGGGGTCGAACCACCAAAAAAGAAATTTGTCAGCCCAGATTCCGGCGTTATAGAAGAAGCCGCACGCGGCGAGCTCTTTGTAGTGGATAAAATATTTCAGGAAGCCGGTGCTGCCCATGTCATGATTTCCGATTTCCTTATAAACGGCCGCGCAGAGGAGAATCAGGAGAACCGCGTGTCCAATTGCCGTTCCAAACATGGCTCCGGCGGCTTGAAAATTGATGGCGAGCTGCCAAGCCGCCAAGAAACTCACGCCGCAACCGATCGCGAAGCACTTTAGAACCTGGTGATAATTCTTCAGCGCGGTGAGGAAGATGCCGGCGATCCAGATGGAGGCAACCAGCGTCAAGAGCAGCACGGCGGAGAGGCGGAAGAGTATCGGCGCGTTGACAAATCCGACGAAAATCACAACGCCTATCAGCGTGGAGATCAGGGCCGTCCAGGCCAAGCAAAAGACAAATGTGGGGAAGATGCTGTTGGTTTTGCCGCTGTAATCCTGGTCTGCGGCGTAGCGCGTGAGCACCAGTTGCACCGGGCCGGTGAAAATCAGCGTGACGGCGTAGATCAGCGAGATGCTGACGAAAAACAAGCGGACATCGGCGGTCTGCGTGAACGAAGCCATGGCGGCGCCGAGCAACCCAAGGGCGGCGACCGTCACCAACCACGGGCCGCTGCCGATGACGGCGGCGTAAAAGTACGCCTGCAACGTGGCCGCGTAGCCTTGGCGGGAGAGGATTTTATTGAGTTCGAGCCCGATTCCAGCCATGGCGTGACGAATCAGCGGTGGGGTTGGGAGCCAGCCACAGGTTGGCTCGGACGCCAGTGACCCGCCGCCAGCTGGGGCACGCGGAGATGGAAAAACTCGCGCTCTATGGTCCTGCGGTAGAGAACGCGATAACTTCCAATCATTTTCGCCATGCTGTAATGTTCCTCCGCTCGACGGCGTCCCGCGTCGCCCATTTGGCGAACCATCTCGGGATCCTCGAGGATCGACACGAGGGCCGCCGCGGTCTCCGCCGGGGATAGAATCTTCGTGAGCCGCCCCGCCCGGCCGATGGCTTTGTCTTCGGGGGTTCTCCCGAATATCAACTCGCGGCACGCGCCGACGTCACTGGCGACATTGGGCAAGCCGGCCGCCATCCCTTCGAGCACGACCAGCGGAAGCCCTTCGCTGATGCTGGTCAGCACCAGCACATCCATGCGGGGCAGCACTTCCATGATCTTTTGCATGCCCATGAAGTCGACATTTTTTTCAATGCCGAGCAGTTTCACGATTTTCTGGCATTCCTCGAAATACATCGGGTCCTCCGCGTAGGGGCCGGCGATGAGAAAGAGGGCTTCCGGGATGCGCTCGCAGACGAGTCGGGCGGCTCGCAACAAGGTTTTGACATCCTTGATAGGAACGACGCGGCCGATGAATCCTATGGTTTTGACCTTTGGCGGCGATTTCCAAAGTTCCACATGGATCTTGTAAATGTCGTTGAACTTGGATGTCTCGATGCCGTTGGGGATCACGGAGATTTTCTTTGGGTCCGCGCCAAACTCGATCTGCGTATTGGCGTTGCCCTCATAGAGCGTGACGATCTGGTCCGCAGCGTCATAGGCAACGCGGCCCAGGAAGGAGAACAGCCCTATCCACATCTGTTTCAGCTTGCCCAAGCCTTGTTCGAAATTGATCTGATTGCTCTCGGGTTCGTAGACCCAATCGGCCTGGCTGATTTCGGCGATTCGCTCCTTTGTGTAAATGCCGTGTTCCGTGAGGATGTATGGGGTATTGTGCAGTTGGGCCGCCAAAGCGGCGGCAAAACCGGCGTAACCGGCGGAAACACTATGATATAATTTCGCGGGAGGAATGCGTTCATGCGCCAGCCATATCTGCCATAGCGGCAAGTGCAAAAAGCGCGCCGTCCAAAAGAAGTCGATGAACGATTCTTCAGGGCTGAAGCGGGCGTAGGCATGCTCCAAAACGCGCCAGGCCTCGCGGTCCCGAAGCAGGTTGCCGAAAGTGATCTGGCCTCCCGCAGCCTTGAGGGCCTGGACCAGGTTCCAGAACTGGTCGCGCCGTTGGTCGTGGGTGTTGGTTTGGAAAAAGGCGCTCATCGCGTCGTAGACCCGCCTTCGCGCGGGGGAGGCGCCCGGAGTGGGGGTTAATTCGGCTTCATCCAGACGTTCGTGAAGGTACATCTCCGTCAAGGAAACAACATTGGGAGGCAGGGTGTAATGTTGTTTCTTGTAGTCCTTTTTGGCGCTGCCGATGAAAAAGAGGGCGAATTTGAGCTCGGGCAGCCCTTTGATGATCTGATCGACCCAAGCCGAAACGCCACCCAGCACGTAGGGGTAAGTCCCCTCGAGCATGAGGCAGACATCCGCGGGTTCACTTTGTTGCAAGGTCCTGGCACTCATGACGAGAGATGGGGTGCGGTCGTGGCGCGTCGATGTCGAACACAACGAAAGGAATTGTATTGAGACGGTTTTGGAGAGAGATCACCTCGGGTGGTTCGGGTGACTTTCCAGATTGAGCCGTCCCGTCTAGGCGGAGCAATGACCGACGCCTCACGGCGGGCACTGCCTCGAGCTTTTCCTTCAATCCAAAAATTAATTTGGGGATCCAAGAGAATAATTCTGCCTGGATGCGGAGTCAAGGCTTCAAGGCTCTTCACAAGGGCCGGCCAATCGTGGTCCTGATACAGCAGGTCCGATTCCCAAGGGCTGAGGAGGTCGCGATTGTATTTTTTTGAATAAAGAAAGCCAAGCCTCTCCCTGGCGGCGGCGATATTGCCGAGCTTGACCTGGCATCGCAGCAGGTTCATGGAGATGTTAAGATCCTCGGGAGCAATTTGGCGGGCTTCCTCGAGAAGTTCAGCGGAACGTTCCAAGTAAAGCTGCATGGATTCATCACTGCTCAGGCCCAGATAAACGAGCTCGTTGTAAAGCTCCGAGAGTCGGATGAGAAGATCGATGGAGCGCTCGCCGGATTGGAGTTCGGCTTCGATTTTTTTGATGCCGACCTCGAGTCCCGCCATGATTTTATTGAACTGAGTTTGAGCGAGAAGCCGAACTTGTTCGTCGCTATCTTGAATGGCTTTTTGAAGCACAGGGATGGCGCAGCGGGCGTCCAGTTTGCGGAGAGCGAGGATGGCGTTCCGGCGGGAGTGGGCATCGTGCCCCTGGAGAATTTCCACAATCGATTGAGGATTGGTCACGACGTTCTCGAACGATTCATGCATCGTTACCGCTTCGCGGGTGCCGACGACGTAATGGCGATCTGAGTTCTCCTTGACCTCTTGATCAAGAACCCTCCTGAAGCTGGCAATGGCGATTTGGCCCACGAGAGGGAGGGGAAGGCAGAAACCCGAGAGCATCGCGGCGAACGTGAGCCTGGCTTTTCCGTAGCTCGCGGGCAGCCATCTGTGGAAGGCGATGGCCGCGGCAATGAGCGCCAGCGCGTGGAGCGTCCCCACGAACATTCACCCCCCCATTCCTCTCGAGCCTGTGCCCAGCAGTTCCTTCAGGGACCAAGCGTCCAAGATCAGGGAGATGATGAAGCTAATGGTTGCGAGGCCCAGTTTCAACATAATCGATCACCCGCTCCCAGAATTCAGCGCAGGTTTCGTTTTCTGAAAACGTGAGGACCACGCTTTCCACCGCGGGGCCTATTTCCTGTTTCTTGCGGCAAGCGGAGAGCATGCGGGTGAGAAAGATAGACGCGCCGCGTTCTCCTGTAAGCGGCAAGAGAATCGCTAAGCTGGGCACATTGGGACTGACGTCCACCGGAAAGTCGCCATTTCGAACCTCCGCCACCACGAGTCTCTCGAATGCCGCTTGGAGACTTTTAGGCTTGCCGGGAAGAAACAGCACGACGACCGATGATGGCAGTCCGTGTTTTTCGAACGACGAGTGGGTCAGTTCGAGGTTCTTCATGAAAGAGCCCATGAACAAAACCTTTTGATTCTCCATCCCCTCCAGCACACGGGCCTCGTGAGCGGCAGGCCCGCGGAGTTCGACAACCCGGGAAGACCAGCGGCAGATCAAGTCGACAAGATGCAGGGTCTTTTGATTCAAGGCGATGAATGGAATCCCGGTCACCAGCAATAATCCAATCGGTCGATCTTCTGAATCCATGAACGGAACCGCGGCGATGTGAGGGCTCCGCTCGCTCTTGGCCCCTTCCCAGAATTCCGCGATGGTCACACACTGTTTTTGGTTCCAGGCCAGGGCGCCCATTTCGTTGTCGGCCAGACCCATGCGCTCCGGGAGATGCTCGGTCATTCCGATGCTCGCGCGTCGCAGGAGATCGCCCCCGCTATCCAGGATATAAATGGCCGCGTCGGTGATCCGCGCCTGCCGGTTGAGCAGAAACAGGATGTTCTGGAAAACATCGTCGCCTTCGCTGTCAAACAACCTTCGGATATCGGTTTCGAGGGTTGAGAGTGCGGAATCGCGGGTGGCCAGCAGACGTTCGAGCTCCGCCTTGGCGCCGCGCAAGAGAACCGTGTCCGAATCGAGCTTCTTCAGGCGGGCTTTGTAACGGTCATTTTGAGCACGGGCCTGCAGTTCGCTTTTTTTAAACGTGTTTTGAATCTCGCCGCAGACACCGCCGATGACGATCAGCGCGCCGAAAAAGTAGCCGTGAGTTTCAAGAGTGCTGGCGAAGGGGATATCTTTGCGGGCCATGGTGATGGCGAGCAGGCCGGCGGAAGTAGCGAGTCCGCTGGCAATTCCCGAAGCGAATCCGTAACGGGAGCCAATCAGGATCGGCATCAAGAAGTAGGGCGATGGGTTGGACTGGAACCAGCCAATGTCCTTGGGGGATGCGATGCTGTTGAGCAGCACGATGAGCCCCCCAATGACTGACGAATCGACCCAGACATTCCCGGAGCCGGCCGCCATTCCTTCCAGCGGCTCCTGACTCTTGTTTCGCGAAAACCAAGTCATTTGAGAAACTTCTATGGGCTCGGGAAGGCCTGATAAAGGACCGGTCTGGTTCCCGCCGTTAGGTGCGAGCCTGCCCGGTGCCGATTGGCCTTGCGTGATAGCGGCGAAGCCCCCATTGGACCTTAAAACGGCAGTGGCTTTTGCCGAATCGCCTCAAGATCCTGGCGATCAAATCTTTTCGAATCAGTCTCCAGATCCATAAAGGACATGCCTCGGGTTTCGTCGAACCTTTCAAATACAGCCTTTAGCAAATCTCCACGAGGTTCAACCTCGGTTTAAGGTTTATATTTTTTCTCGCATCCCGGACCTGAGCCTATCGGCACTCGGCCAGCAGAACTCAGGAAAATTCGCCGCCCCCTTTTCTTCATCATCGCTTTTTCATCCGGGTTTGTGGGAGCGCTGCCGAGTGGTGGGAAGCGGCAACCGTACGATCAACTGTTCGACGGCGGCTTGCGCGGTGCTGGTGAGGGAGGCGAAGAATACTTTCACTTTAGAGCTCGAGCCTTGCCAGAGTGTTTCCCCGCTTTTCGCGTCGATGAACCTCATGGATATTCCCACCACGGGATCTCCATCGAGATCCGTTTTGTAACGATACTCGTGGACGGTCCCGATCAGCAAATGCGTGGCGCCGAGTTGCTTCGCGGTTTCGACAAAGAGGCCGTCTTGACCGGCGGCTTTATCGCCGCGGCTTTGAACGAGCGCCGGCTCCTTCTGGACGAGGGGGCGGCCTTGTTTCAGCAGGACCGAAGCGGCGATTTCTGTGAGGGCTCGTCCGGCGTGTTCGTCGTCCGTGGCATTGAAGAACGCGGGCATGAAGATCTTCAGGTCCGGATCCTGGACGTTTGAGACGCCTCCATGCTGCACGGTGGACTTGCATCCATTGCCGCAGAGAGAAAGGGCGAGGGCGGTGGCCGTCGTGGCGAGGACCATCATGGATTTCATCGTTTTCATAGGTGTTAAAAATACCATTTCAATCCGCCACTGACGATCCACTGGTCGGACGCAAAGTCCGTTGTGTTCGCGCTGGTAGAGTAGCCAATGCCAGATTTGAGCTCAATACTCTTTCTTGGAAAGAACGACAGCCCGGTGGTCGCATACCATTCGATGGAGGCCTGTTCGAAGACATAGTCGATCCCGCCTTGAGTGTGCCAAAGGAGGGCGCCAGACAATTCATGGCGCAGGTCGAAATAGGTGCCCTGCCGATTGTTCTGCCGCAAGAAGAGGCTTGATAGGATCAGACGCCTCTCATCGATGGTGATGCTGGGGTCGACCGCGGTATCGATGAGCCCGAGCTTCGCGCGAGCGGAGGTCGATGCGGCCCATTGAGCGTGGTAGCCAACCCGGAGCTCTGGTTTGTCGTGGAAGATCAGATACTCGACATTGGCGTTCGCTCCCCACCCCGTGGCGACGGAGTCGCCATCGATGACGATTTTTCGAAAGAGCGTCTCGCCGTATGCCAGCCAGGACCGGCTGAAGAGGTAATTGGCCTTGAGACTGAGGCGGTGGTGGCGGGAATCGATCGCCTCGGCCAACAATCCGTCGGTGGCTCGTTCGTTCCAATAGCCTTCGAGAGTCACGGAGCGCTGCTCGCCGAGGGAACGCGAGATGCTGGCGCCTAGCAAAGGGCCGGCGTCGGCCCCTCCAAGCGAAAAAACGGATGACCATCGGCGGCTTTGACGGAGCTCGATCCGGATCCCGGCTTCATGGCGAACTTGGCTGCTTTCCCTAAACTGCCCTGCCGACTTCAGGCTGAGGTCATCGACGCGCGCGAAGAAGCCAACCACGGCGCTGTCTGTGACATGCTGTTTGTAATCGCCGGAGTAGCGGTTGATTGTGCCGCTTTCAACAATCACGGATTCAAAGTCCGCCGCAAGTTGAGGCAAATGCTTGCGGTAAATGCCCTCGAGCACTTTGCGCGCTTCGAGCCTCAGTGGCTGGATGAGGTTGTGATTTCGCAGCAGATCCTGGTATGCGAGCATCGCTCGATGCCAATCCTCGCCCCCCGTCGCCGCGCTCGCGAGGTCGGTTTGATACGGATAATGGCGCTTTTTGAATTGCGACGACTTCAGATCGCGGAGGATGGCGTTTGCTTGATCGAAATGCCCCGCCTGATAATGCGCTGCGGCCAAGAAGTAGATGGCTTGGTCGTCTTTCGGGTAGTAATGGGCAAGACGTTTGGCTGTTACGAGAGCTTTTTCCGTTTCCTTCAACTCGATGTAGAGGCTAGCCAGCACCAGCAGCGTCTGCCGGTCGGCCGGACTTTCCGAGAGGATTCTTCGGGCGAGCGATTCCGCGACGCGAGGTTTGTTGACGCGCGCGTAGAGATAGAGCAAGTAGCGGCGGGTTTCGAGGTCCAGGGCTTGGATCTCGGATTCGCTCACTCCTGTGATCGAGACATCCGGCGCGTCGGGAAGCGGTGCGGGAGACTCCTGGAGGATTCGGACCGCGACGCCTTGAGGATCGGTTTTCGAAGCGATTCCAGCCGTTGGAGAGGGGGATTGGGCGAGGCCAAGCGCCAGGCGCCCGGAGCACCAAATCCCCATCAAGAACATTGAGGCTAGCCGGACCATCACAGCTCGAGGCCTTTGAACGTTGAATTGGGGATAAGCGGCGATCAATGCGTCTGCTTTTTAGCCCTGATTCCGTCTAGCAACTCTTGCAAGCCCCGGGTGTAGGCT